>NZ_DAOUBI010000001.1:0-128427 GCF_034432675.1 Chloroflexus sp.
GCTCGTCACGATCATGGAATTGTTCGGCAATGAATGAGATACCTTCACAGTAGATGTTTTTTGAAACAGGTTCTATTCAGGGCAGGCAGCATATTTTGACCAACGCAACTTCTACCTCATCAGGAAGGCCCATCGAGGGTAAGGGCATGTAGGGTATCTCTGAGACCTGTTTGCGGTATACGTTTACGTATTCTATCTACCGCCAGTAGTGGCGTGATAGCGCAAAACGTTTAGAGTATGCGCAAAGTTCTACCAGCCAATCAATCTCAGTACATCGCATTGCTATCTGCGCTCCGACTTCTGGTCACGAATGGACGGATCGCTTGTCAACCACCATCTCTCATCATTGGTATAATGCAGCGCGTGCTGTGCAGAGTGGACGGATGTATCATTGTCGTCCGTTTGTACCTTTGTCATTGGTTTGGGATAGAGGTGAGATGAGCTCAATCCAGGCCCGGTGACAAATATTTCGCTTCTGGAAGGGTTGGCCCTACCGATAGCATTGGAACGCTTATGCAACTACCGACAACTCTGCAGAATGCACTAGAGCGAATGATCGCCTCGCAGCCGGCTTCGGCACTTGAACGGACTGCGCTCCAACTATCGGCCCGCTATCGCGAGACGGGTAGCGGAGCGCCTGTCATTGCCACAACGCTTGAGGCAGTAGCCTACGCAGCGTGGCGCATGCCGGCCACCTACGCTGCTCTGCGTGCTGTTTTCCGCCGATTAGCTGAAGTGCAGCCCGATTTTACGCCCAAACGGATGCTTGACATTGGTGCCGGCAGCGGTGCTGCGATCTGGGCCGCAACCGAACAATGGCCTTCACTGCAACAGGTGGTAGCAATCGAACGGCAACCGGCGATGGCCCGGATTGGTAAACAACTAACAGCCAATGCCGATCTCCCCACTATCGTGTGGCAACAGCAGGATGTGCTAACCATGGATCGCCTGTCTGAAAGTGATCTGGTGGTTGCCGGATATGTCTATGGCGAAATCGAACCAACAGCCCGTACCCTTGTACTGAGCCGACTATGGAAAGCTGCTGGTGGCGCATTGGTATTAGTTGAACCTGGAACACCGACTGGCCACACGACCATCTTGCACGCACGCAGTGAGCTAATCAAACGGAATGCTCACTTACTGGCGCCATGTCCGCATACCGCAGCCTGTCCATTGGCTGAGGGGAACGACTGGTGCCATTTTGCGCAACGCATTGCCCGCCCTGCGTTTCTTCGTCGGTTAAAAGCCGCCGAAGCACCGTTTGAAGATGAGAAATTTGCGTACCTGATCACATCGCGACATGAGGGCAAGCCGATTGACGGACGAATCGTCCGCCATCCGATCACTCACAATGGGCGGATTGAACTCCAGGTTTGTACAGATCAGGGACTGCAAGCGATAACCATCACCCGCGGTCAAAAAATGCTCTGGCGCCAGGCCCGTGACAGTGGTTGGGGCGATCCCTGGACAGACAATCCCCCCACAGGTGGAAGCAATCACGATGACTGAAGTGATATAATAGTAGATACCCGGTGCGATCCGTCGCCTCGGTTACATTTTAAGGACACCATTATGGCTGACGCACGCACCCACCTCATTCTCTTCGCAGTTGAAGATCTGCGTGAGCCGATTGCACAGACTCTTGCACCTTTCTCCTCTATCAGTTACTCATTCGTGACAACGTTACCGGAGCTGCTTGATGCGATCAATCAACATCAATCAGTCGTTGTTTTGTGTCGCGCAGAGGATTACATCAATACTCCGGTTGGCCTTTCAATAATCCTCCTCTGCGTAGATGATGATGTGCTATTAGCTCATTTTGCCAATCGACCGGGTATTGTAGACGTGTTATTTGAAAATCGTCTTCAACGCTTGCCATTCATTGTGCAACGAGAGATACGGCAACAACAAGCCCTTGACGGGGAAACCCGTCGGCTGCGCATGATTATTGAGCACTCACCGCACGGTGTGATTGAAGTGGAAACGAGCAACCGGCTTATTCGCTGGACGAATCCGGCTATGAATCAACTCTTCGGGTATTCGGCAGCAGAAATGCGCTCGCTACGCCTGGAAGAGATGCACCCGGATGAAGAACGGGCAACTGCCATTGATGCATTTCACCGGATGGTCGCAGGCGATGAGTCTCCCATTCTGAACGTGATCTGTCAGCGACGCGACGGTTCCATCTTTTACTGCAACATTGCCCCAGGAGGTGTATATGGCAATGGTCAGCGACTGATCTTTATCTTTTTTACCGATGTTACTGGTGAGTATCAAAGTCTGCAAACGCTGCGGGTAAACGCCTATCGGCTGGAACTGGCTTTGCGCACTGCCAATCAAGGGCTGTACGATATTGATGTGCGCAGTGGGTTGACCGTTGTAAATGACGAATATGCCACAATGTTAGGGTACGATCCGGCGACATTCACCGAAACAAACCAGCGTTGGCGCGAACGTTTGCACCCTGCCGACGCGGCAATGGTGTACCAGACGTATCTCGACTATCTTGCCGGACGAATCCCTGAGTATCGGGTGGAATTTCGCTCGCGGATGCAACAGGGCGGTTGGAAATGGATTCTCTCGGTTGGCGCTATTGTCGAGCGTGATGTTCATGGTCATCCATTACGCATGCTCGGTACACATACCGACATCAGTGCATTGAAGCGTCTGGAATTCCAGGAACGTTTACGGGTTCAGCTCTTCACCAGCTTGCTCGGAGGTGAAAGTTTGGAGAACCTTATGAGTATTCTATTAAAAACCTTTGAGGAGGAGCAGCCCGATACACGCTGTGCCCTTGTCCTCTTTGATACTACGAGTCGCCGACAAACGCATGTCATTGCCTCAAACCTGCCATCAGGGTTGAATGAGCTGCTGGAAGAGGGGCTGCGGCAACCATCACAATCGCGCTGGCAATCAATTCTTGCCAGGCAACGGCTCTGGATACCAGATTTGCGGCTCGATCCACAGTGGACAGATTACGCTGTCTCTGCTCAACTCCACGGTTTCACAACCCTCTGGGCAGAACCAATTTCCGGGGCAGGTGGAACCATCATCGGCGCATTTACCGTCTGGTCAGCACGTAACACGCTGCCACAGCGCGATGATCAGATTCTTCTTCAGTTTGTCGGGCATCTGGCCGGGCCGGTAATTGAGCAGCACGTGATCGCCGAACGCCTTCGAATCAGTGAAGAACGCTACACACTGGCCGAACGGGCCGTGCAGGATGGGGTATGGGACTGGGACATCATTAACGGCGTTACCTACCTTTCGCCGCAGTGGAAAGCGCTCTTCGGCTTCGGCGAAGATGAATTACCGAATGCGATTACGACCTTTTTCGAGCGCATTCATCCCGATGACTGGTCAGAGGTGACCAAAGCCCTCGACCGTCACTTTGCCGGATACGAACCGTTCCACATGGAATTTCGCATGCGTTACCGTGACGGCAAATATCGCTGGGTACTGGCACGCGGCGAGGCATTGCGCGACAATGAGGGAACGGTCACTCGCATGGTTGGGGCATTGAGTGACGTTACCGAACGCAGACAGCTTGACGAACGAATCCGCGAGACACAGAAACTGGAAGCCCTCGGCTTGCTGACCGGTGGCCTGGCCCACGATTTTAATAATCTGCTCGGCATCATCATCGGTAATCTTGATCTGTCGCTGAGCGACTGGCAAGGGGATGAAGCAACCCGTCAGGCCATTGACTCTGCGCTGCAAGCAGCGCTGCGTGGTGCCGAATTAACCAAAAGCCTGCTAGCAGTTGCCCGCCGCCAGCCGCTGGCCCCTACCAGCATTGATGTATTGCAGGTCATCCGCGAATTTTTGCCGTTGATTCAAGTTACAGTTGGATCAACAATCAAGGTTCAGTTGATCGAGCAAGCCTCCAGTCCGGCTCGTGCCGACCGGGCCGGCCTCGAAGCCGCACTTCTCAACCTGATCATCAACAGCCGCGATGCCATGCCGCAAGGTGGATCACTGGCTATCAAAATCAGAGAGCAGCATGTGACGGCAGAAGATACCATGTTGCTGGCGATTCTGGCGCCTGGCTGCTACATCGCTATCGATGTGACCGACACTGGGACGGGCATGACGCCGGAAGTTGCCGAACGGGCATTTGAACCGTTCTTTACGACCAAAGAACGCGGACGCGGCACCGGGCTTGGCCTGGCAATGGTCTACGGCTTCGCCCGTCAATCAGGGGGAACGGCACAGATTTATTCGACATCTGGACTGGGCACAACGATCCGGTTATATCTGCCGTGTGCCCAAGAGATCGAGCCGGAAGTTTCGGCGCCTGTGCCACTCGCAGCACGGCGTGAGGCGCGAATTCTGGTCGTTGATGACGACGCCGATCTGCTTCAGATCACTGCAGCTACGCTCCGTAATCTGGGCTATACCGTCTTCACGGCGACTACCGGCCAAGCAGCGCTGGCAATTCTGCAGGATGAAGTGATTGATTTACTCCTGACCGATGTAGTCATGCCTGAAATGGACGGTCGCACGCTGTCAGTAGCAGCCCAACAGATCAGTCCATATCTCAAAGTACTGTACATGAGTGGTTTTGCAGCGTTGCAAAGCACCGACATGAGTGGTCTAGTGGTAATTGAGAAGCCATTTCGCGCCAGCACCCTCGAAGTTGCCGTACAAGAGGCGCTAAACGCGTAGCTCCTGATGGACTGCCGCCTCTAACACGGCTAGCACCTCAGACGCCAATCGGCGACGATCAAAGCACTGTTCGGCTAGAAAGCGAGCATTCCGCCCGGCCTGTCGGGTAAACTCTGGATGTTCACACATATACACTATCTGCGCCGCCAGGTCGGCGGGATCGCCAGCGCGTGCGTAGCGACCGCATTGATATTCGGAGACGAGGTGTTGCAGCCACCCCGGTGTATTGACAATGACCGGTTTACCTGCCGCCAGCGCGTCGAACAGCTTGTTAGGTGAACAGGTTGCTAGTACCGGAACGTCTTTGAAGATGGTCAGACAGACATCTGCTGCTGATACCAGATCTGCTACCTCTGTCTTGGCAAGCGGATCGAGGAAGCGCACATTACGCAGACCATAATGACGACTTTGTTCTTCTAACCAGGGACGCTGACGTCCCTGACCGACCAGCACGATCAGAACATCGTTACGCCCCTGGTGTTGCAAAACCCGTGCCGCTTCTACCACCTGGCTTAAGTCGTTAGCTTCACCCATCGTGCCGAAGTAGAGAACCAGGAACGGTGGATTGCCAAGCTGCTGCCGCCAGTGTTGGCCATCGCGCTGTGGATGAAAGAGATCAAGATCGGCTGCGTTTGGAATGACACTGATCTTTTCCGGGGCTACCCCGGCATCGATCACCCCTTGCCGCATACCAGGTGAGAGGGCAATAACATGCTGCGACCGGCGGTAAATCGTCCGTTCGAGCCAGCGTGCGATAAGTATGAGAAGAGGATGCCGAAGTACCCCCATCTGGATCGGTGCCTCTGGCCATAGATCGCGCACTTCAAAGACCAGTGGCACTCGGTACCAGCGACTAGCCAGCATACCGGGAATACCAATCGTCAGTGGGGTGCTGGTAGCGAACACCACATCAGGCCGTTCCACCCGTACCACCACAATCAGGCTGGTCAGCGCAAAGAGAAGGAAGGCGATAATGCGTTGGCCATAACTAATGGCCGTGCCGCGACTATAGTCGGCATAGCCAGCCCGCACCTCAATCACGTTGATCCCATCAACCACCTGCCGTCGCCACAACCCGCCAGACCATGGCTCCTGGCGATTGGCAGCAGTAACCATCGTTACCTGATGGCCTTGCTGAATGAAGAAACGCGCAAACTCATACGAACGTGTACCGCCTACCCCGATGCGGGTTGTGAAGTATTGATGGAGATAGAGGATACGCATCGTACTACACCTCGATCTCGCGCACGACGTGCCGCAATTTACCAGCACGGGTTCGCGGCAGGCGTTCAACCAGTTCCCAGTCAATTTGCATCGTCGGCCCCAAATAGCGGCGTGCCGCTTCGATAACAGCTTCCATCGAAGCCGGGACAAAATCAGATGCCGGTACCACGCGGATCACAATGCGATCATGGGCAACCTGAGCAATCTGACTCTCTTTGATGCCCACCCCCGGCTTGGTCACATGGCTCAGTCGTCCAATCCAACGCCCATCAGGCGTCTTGATACGATCATCAATCCGCCCTTCAATCGCCAGCCACGAGGGACTATGCCGACCACAAGGACAGTCATCGGCAGCGAGAGTTGCCAGATCGCCGGTTTGATAGCGAATAAACGGTGTGCCTGAACTGGCAAATGAGGTAACGACAATCTGCCCGGTTTCACCAGGAGCGACCGGGTTTCCCTGCTCATCAACTACCTCGGCGATAGCCGCCCGACTGAGCACGTGGTAACGGTGATGCTCACATTGCCACGCGATCTGACCAACCTCTCCGGTACCATAGGTCTGCACCACCGGACAACCAAACGCCTGCTCGACGACGGCTTGCTGTTCGAGCGAGATACCTTCACTATCGGTGATGATTCCCCGTAACGCCGGTGGCCGATCACCGCTCTCCAGGATGTACGTTGCCAGCAGGTGCCACGACGTTGGATAGCCGGTCCCGTACACTACTGCATGGTCACGCAGTGCTCGCAGATAATGTGGATAATATGACAGAGCAAGATGGTAAGCCGAGCATTGCAATTGACGGTAGAGGTCAATCCAGACCCAAAATGGTGGTTGTGTCCGAGTATAAGGGACCACGTAAGCACCGGAGAAACGGGCACGTGGTTGACCAAAGTGACACCCTAGGGCTGCCAACATCGCATCGGCCGGAGCCTGGTGATTTCGCGTTGCCTCGCGGTCAAGGTAGAAGGTCAGTGGTGTTCCGGTCGATCCACTGGTTTTGCGCGGCCAAAGAGTACGGCGATTGAGATCGGGGGCGACAAGCGCGAGGGGATTGCGCCGAATCTGCTCCTTGCTGAGCATTGGTAAATTGCTCAGATCAACAAGGCTGGTCAATGGGCGATCCGGCAAGGTATCGCGATAGAACGGCACGCGCCGACGAACCTCTGCCAGCAAGTGGTTTAGGCGATAAAGCTGCCATTCCTCTTGATCAGAGCGAGAGCGAAAGTACCAGGCCGGATTATGTTCAGCAACCAGACGCCGGTAATCACCGTGACGCCGAAACCATTCGCGACGAACGGCTTCCGCATTCACCAGAATCCGTTGCAACCAGCGTGGTGAATGATCGTAGAGTTGTTGCTGAGATGGAAGCGGGAGCAATCGCATCATAGTACTTCGAAACCAACAGTCTGCACTCCTATTGCTGCCAATCGCTCAACCAATGTCGGATCGCGAAAGACTTCAAATTCGCGTAGGCGTGATTCGGTTAGACCACCGAAGAGTTCGGAAATAACCCGCGTTGCCGGGTGGATAACCAGTTCGGCGGGAAGACGACGCGGCCAGGGAATGCGTGCTACGATCTGTTCGATAGCAGCCTTACCCGGCCCAAAGCCCGGCGTACTCACAACACCAGCCGGCATCCGTAAACCGCGCTTTTCCGCCGCAGCGGCCCAACGCGCAATGATTTGCCCCTTTAACCAGTAGATTGGATGAGTCAGATAGTACCGTAACGTCGAACGATGACGAGGCACTGTAATCCGCCGGTGTGAGCGCATAGCCGGAATACCGAGGCGATGGGCCAGATCAACCACTAGTGGAAAGAGCCGGGGCAACACATGCACGTTCTGGTGAGTATTCCAAAATGCGGGCTGTCCAGTCAGTTCAACAAATCGGGCATGCTGGGCCTGCAATTCAATGATAACCTGAGTTGGAGATATGCGACGCGACAACCAGCGCCGACGAAACTCTGCCGCCGACCAGAATCGTCCATTGGGGGCGACCAGATCGGACACTTCAGACAACGATGCTACCGGCGTACCTGCCGTCAATGTCCAGTGGATGCCAATCGAAGCAGAGGGAAAATCCTTCGCTAGGCGATCTGCATCGGTATATGCCGGCATATTGGTCATTACGCAAGTCGCCCGCAATGCCCCGGCAGCGAGGCATTCTTCAATAGCTCGATTCACTTCAGAGCACATACCATAATCATCGGCAGTGATGATCAACTGATGGGGATTGCGATAGTTGCTCATAACAGCTCTGCGTATAATGCCAGCAAATATTGTGCTTCACGTTGCCAGTTATATTCATTAATTATTCGTCGCCGACCCTCAGCACCCATGGCCTGTCGTAATGCCGGGTTATCGAGTAAGTGCAGGATGGCGTTGGCATAGGCTTCGCTATCGTCGGGTGGAACCATTATTGCACAACGACCATCACCAACGAAAGGACGACTCGGTGGCAGATCGCTGAGAACTACCGGCATAGCGAGTGCCATGAACTCAAACAGCTTAGTCGGAATGTTGTGTTGGAACTTCGGCAGATCGGGGAGCGGAATAAAGCCTATCCGGGCCTGCCGCACGCGGGATGCCACCTGATCGTGTGGCACGGGATCGGGATCGATCACGAAATCGTCTTGCAAGCCACGGCGAGTCAACTCTTCCCGTGCCCATCCGATCTCCGGGCAACGCCCAAAAAAGAGCCAGCGCACCCAGCGTCCTCGCCGCCGTAAGGCTTCGGCGACTGCGAACGTCACTTCGAGATGGTAGCGCGGGATTGTCCCGTGGTATACCAGATCGAACGGTGTATCTTCAGACGGGGATGGTTGTTGGAGGAAGAGATCGAGCTGCGGAAAATTATGCACCGTTACTACCCGCTTGGCGCGAAATTGCCGCAGGTAGAGATCGGCCACACCGCGATCAGCCGTAATAATCGCATCGAAGGTCCGTGCAGCCAGGCGCTCAAGCGCAGCTATGCCAAGTTCTAATCCCTTGCGTAGGAAAGAATTGACATGATGTTTCTGACGGATATACGCCGTGTTATTTTCGTGACAATCGAACACGACCCGAGCGCCAGTTGTTGCTTTTAACCACAGACCAAGCGGGATCAATTCAGGATCGTGCAGGTGATACAGATCAGCCCTGAGCTGACGCGCCAGGGCAGCCGCCCGCCGTATCCGTTGCCAGCGACGTTTCAAAGCCAGCGCTAACCGTTGTTCGGCAGGTGCGCCAACACTGTGCAAATGAACCGCTTTGCGCTCCAGTTCAGTGACCGGCAACGATACCAGGAGATGAGTCTCGTAACCGGCTGATGCCAGGCTCGCACATTCACGGTAGAAGATGCGCTGATCAAACGGTGGATGGACGGTTGAGATATGAACAACCCGATAGGGGGCGATCAAAGGCCGCTCAATCGGGCGCGCCACCGTTCGGGCAGCAGCGGTATCATCGGATAGATAAGAGTGCGGTTGAGCCATCGCATTCCCCCAAAGATGGTCTCGTATAGACGCAATTCCCATGGTGCGTACACCGTCTGTAATGCCCGTTGCCGTTCGGCATCACGAAGTGCTGAACGTCGACTACTGACGCCACCACCGTCGAAGATTGCAACCTCTTTCGCGACGTGTCGATAACGCACGCGCCGTCGCAGGATCATGTCGAGCAGATAAGCGTAATCGGCTAGAATCCGGTAATCGGTGGCAAAAGGTTGGGCAAGATAGATCTCACGACGGACGAACCAGACCTGCTGACAGATCATTTTGCGATACAGCCAGAAGCGATTGAGCCGATCAGGGTAGGTAATCAACCGACCGGCACCGGCACGCCCGGTTCCCAGATGCGGATGCCGGACAAACGAGCGTACATCCCCGTAGAGAAAATCGGGTTCGCCACTGCGAGTAATCTCCTCTGCCACTGCCGAGAGCACATCTGGCCCGTTAAACCGATCACCAGCGTTGAGAAAACAGACATATGTTCCCTGAGCGTGGGCAACCCCCTGATTCATCGCATCGTAGATACCGGTGTCAGGAGAGACGATCACACGTACACCGAGAGACTGGAGACGCTCGGCTGTCCCATCGGCTGAACAGCCATCTTTCACTAGGTATTCAACGTCCGCAAAATCTTGTGCCAGGACGCTACGTGCCGTCTGCTCGGCATCCACCGCGCAATTCAAGGTAATCGTAATGATACTGAACAGTGGTTGCTTCACATTGTGTCTCCTGAGCTGATGGAACGCTGATAGCGGGCCCATTGCGTTTGATAGCGCCGGCGATGCTCTGGAATAAATTTGGCTTGCAACGCCGGTGGTAATCGTTTCACCAATGCTGGCGGTGTCTGTTCCCGCACTAGTTGAATCAGACGAGCTCGTGGTTGCCACCAGAACAGGTATGCCAGATAATCTCGCCAAGCCCGTAGCTGTTCCCGTCGCCGGGCTGCCTGCACCATCTGCTGATAGCGCGGATCGGCAAGCAGACGCTCAATATCGTCGGTACGACGTTGTTCAACGATCACCCGCCCTGTTGTTATATCGGCCCGCAACTCTTCAATAGGCTGTGGATGGCGGCCATCAAAACGGCACAACCAGTTACGTGTACCGTACTGATCCATAATCCACAGGCCATTTGTCAGATTCACCTCGCTGAGCAGATCGAGATTTTTCTGCAAACGACCACGCTCGCGTTCCCACGGTTGATTCTGGTAATACGCCCCTTTACGGGTATACTGGTACGGAAACACCATGTAGTAGTGATACATCCAGACCCCAAACGTATCGGCATATGCCATTCGGCGCCGGGTCACATCCCGTCCGTGTTCATCCACAATCGTCGGCGGGCGATGACTATCGTAGCGGTACCCTGGCCGCCAGCGGAAGACCCGCCGATAACGGCCCCACGGCTCACCCTGGTATTGCCGATGCCAGAACAAACCACCATCGGCTAGGTAATCAAAGCCACCCCAGAAGTGATAGGCACGAAAACAGAGACAACTGGTTTCGGGATGCTGCTGAAGATACGCTGCTACCTGGGCAATATCGGCGGGATGGTAAAACTCATCAACATCAATCTGCCACAACCAATCACCGGTTGCCCGTTCAGCATATGCCCGACTCTGTTCATCCTTCTCACCCGGCCAGAAGCCATTTGGATGACCGCACATCTCGGCAGTGACAATGATCAATTTATCGTCAGGGTCTTCTTCCGCTTTGAAACGGTACAATGTCTGTAACGTACCGTCAAGTGAATGACCATCAGGATTGGCCGAGTGGGCTGCCCGTGGACTGGCACCTTCTGCCACAATGATCTGATGTGCATAGGGGTAAATGGCACGCAAATTGTAGCGTAGAAATGGCTCACCATTGAGCACAATCATGCCAAACGTGATCCGCGGGTGGTTATTCATTGCTGTACCCCTGCTGTAACTGTGCGCTGACGTACTCGCAATAGTGCCGGCAATGGTTGATGGGCAGGAGCCATCGCTACACCGATACTGAGTGCCCACACTGCCCAAAGCGGCCAGTGCAGATGGGCGGTTGACATTGTATTTCCCGATGCTTGGCCGTGCACCACTGCAAAGAGGAACAAACTAAAGAAGACAACCCGCCACATAGACCGATCATCGTTGGGAGTCTGCGTCCAAACCGCCGGCAACCGACGCAATGCCCAAACGAGATAACCAATCAGGAACGTCATCCCAATCAGCCCCTGATCGGCCAGGGTACCGATAAAGATATTGTGCGACCAGAGTTTCTGTTCAAACCCCCACCCCCACACCGGTGAAGCGAGAAAATAGTTCCAGCCAATCAACCATAGACCACCGCGATCCTCAAAGATGTTAAACGACTCTTCAAGACCACTCTCACCTTCACGCACGATCAGGTGGGGAGCAACCTGGTACAGAAGAACGACAATTACTACAATTGCAGCAATCGCCAGCGGTACGCGCCAGGGCTTCTTGCCCGAACGCGACAATGCCCAGGCGAAGATCAAACTGGCAGCTAATCCCGCCCCACTGAGTGATTGCCGGGCACCGGTAAGAAACACTCCGTAACCACAGAAGAGCGCTAGAGCAAGCACGGCTATCATCGACCATAAATGACGGGCCTGGAGAAATAGTCCAAGTCCCAGCAGAAATGCAATACTCAAGTGATGTGAGAAATAATTGTATTCACGAATACCAAGATTCCGATACGGCAGTGATGAAAGGCCAGGATCACTCAATAGATAACTGAGTGGAACATCGATGAAGCGCAACGCTGCGTACAACCCATAGGCGCTAGTCAATAGGTAGGCGAGCGCAAACCGTCTTGCTGCACCAGAATCACGGATCACCATCAAGGCGACGAGCGATCCGATGATAATGTTTAGTAACAATGGACGTGCAATCGACATTTTGTTCGGCAAATCAAACTGATACAGCACACAAAGCGCCCATCCCCACCACAATCCCATCCACGGGATGATCCATGAATCGACAGTCGGTACCAATTGTCGTGTCGTTACATCAAGACGCTGTGGCAGCAATGACCACGTTCGTACAACATGGAGGTACCGGATCAACGCCAGCACAATCGTCATCAATAACGGCCAGGTAGCTGCGCTCGGCCCCACGAAGACCGTGCGTGTCCATAGTGCCACCGACAAATACATCGCCAACGGAATCTCTGGCCGTCCACGCCAGACAGCGTAAAGGCACACCAATCCGAGTAACACCAGTTCTATCGGGTTCAGAATGATTGGGCCAGTAACAATCATCGCCTCGCCTTGCTAGCACTCTACACCGTAGGCGCGATAAAGCCGATTCCGCACACTGGCATGTTTTTGCCAAAGCCACCAGAGCATGCGCAGGCCGGCATACCGGTATATACCAACCGGTTGCGCATAACGCCGCTGGAGTAGGGCATGCTCGCGCTGCCAAACCGCATGCAGAGTGGCGGTTTTCGCTTCTTCGTGCAGGCGAAAGTCACCGAGCGGCGGACCGGGTAAGCGGCGGCTGGGACCGGCTGCGCTGAGGCGAATGAAGAGATCGCGATCCATGCAGAAACGTAACTGGCGATCAACCCCACCTACCTGTTCATACACACTGCGCCGCCAAAAACACCCTTGCTGCGGCCAGCGATGCACACCCAATAGTGCAGTTAGGATCGGATTAGGAGGTAAAGCAAAAATCCGGGCGGTCACCCGCCCCTCAGCATCAATGAAATTCACATCACCGCTGGCGAAGGCCAGCCATGGCCGTTCGGCAAAGAAGCGACCGACTCGTTGCAGCGCACCGGGCTGCAACCGATCATCAGAATTGATCCAGGCCAGAATCTCACCGGTTGCCCGCGCAAAACCGTCGGCCAATGCTGCTGATTGACCACCATCCGGTTTGGATTGCCAGTAGCTCAGCCACGGTGCGTAGCGGCGAATGATCTCAACACTACCATCACGGCTGCCGCCATCCATCACAATGTATTCAAGGTTCGGATAACCTTGCAACAACACCGAGCGAATTGTCTCTTCCAGGTAGGCAGCCTGCTGATACGACGGTGTTACAATCGTGATACGCGGCCACCCACCTGGCCGCTGGGGAGCCGGTGGCGTTGCGACCGTCCACGGCCAGCCCGACCGGTTAGCCGGTGGTAGTGGTAGATCGGTAATTGCTGGTGCCGAACCATGTACCATTGTCATATCAGTGCGCCTCACCAGCTGCTCGCATTGCCATAAGCGACTCACGCTGGCTGCGATACCATTCAATTGTTGCTCGCAGACCATTGGCAAACGTCGTTTCGGCCCGGAAACCAAACCGCTCCCACGCCCGGCTCACATCAAGCTTACGACGCGGTTGACCATTGGGCTTCGTCGTATCCCAGACAATCCGCCCGCGAAAGCCGGTCAGATCGGCGATCAAGGTCACCAGATCGCGAATGCTAATTTCGTAACTACTGCCAATGTTCACCGGTGCCGGATCGTTGTAACGCTCACTCGCCAGCAAGATACCCTCAGCAGCATCAGCGGCATAAATGAACTCGCGGGTTGGCGAACCGTCACCCCAAACCACAATCTCATCATCGCCGCGTTCGGTGGCTTCGATACATTTGCGGATCAGGGCAGGAATCACGTGCGACGTTTCTAAATCAAAATTATCGCGTGGGCCGTAGAGATTGACCGGCAACAGAAAGATCGAATTGAAACCGTACTGCTGGCGGTACGCCTCACCCTGTACCAGCAGCATCTTCTTCGCCAAGCCATATGGAGCGTTCGTCTCTTCCGGGTAGCCGTTCCAGAGGTCGTCTTCCTTAAACGGCACCGGCGTATATTTGGGATACGCACAAACCGTACCAATCGTCACAAACTTCCGCACGCCAAACCGCCAGCTCTCGTGCAAAAGCTGCACACCCATCATCAGGTTATCGTAGAAGAACTCTGCCGGATGATCGCGATTGGCACCGATACCGCCAACCCGGGCCGCCATATGGATGACAATATCGGGTTGCGCATCGGCCAGAAGCTGGCGAATAGCCTCAAGCTGACGCAGATCGTACTGGTGCGAACGTGGGACAACGATCCGCCACGCACCACGCTCATGTAGCTTTTCGACGACATACGAACCGAGAAAGCCAGCACCACCGGTCACTACAACCGACTTGTCCTGCCAGAACTCATAGCTATCAGGCCAGTGATGATTGTTGAGATGCATAGAAACCTCACAGAGCAGGGCTTACTGGACGATGAACTGAGCGTTGCGGTACTGGCTATCAAGTGCGTCTTTGATCACACCGTTCGTCAAGACACTGGCCACCTCGCGAATGCCCTGTTCGACGCTAATCCGCGGTCGGAAACCGAGGCGTTCGCGGATTTTGGCAAACGAAACGCGAATATCGCGCATATCCCCACCGAAGGTCAGGTCTTTGTACTCAACCACAGTTCCCTCGACATGTCGTTGCACCAGGGCCACAATTTCATCCTTGGTGTAATTCCCTTCATCGCTTCCCACATTAAAAATCTCACGATCGACAACCGTTGCCGGAGCTTCCAGACCCAGCAAAATTGCGTCACACACATCGCGCACGTGCACAAACGAACGCGCGTAGCCGCGCTGGTAGATGATTAGTTTGCGGCGTGTGATCGCTTCGAGGACGAATTGGTTAATAATGAGATCAAAACGTGTGCGGGGCGATACCCCAAACAGAGTGGCGAAACGGAAGAGAATCGGCATAGTCGCTGCCCCGGCCGTGTTTTCGTGCAGGAACTGCTCGGCCGCAATCTTTGTCTCGGCGTAGAGTGATTGCGGATTCAGCGGCGACTCTTCAGTTACCGGCTTGCCATCGGTTGAGAGACCATAATTGCTGTAGGTAGAAGCAAAGACGAAACGCGGAACTCTCCCGGCCTCGGCGACGGCGAAGACCCGTTTGGTTCCTTCAAAGTTATACCGCCAGGCGACCTGCGGCCCTACCATCTGGCAGGCCGGAAAACCGACGATTGCCGCCAGATGAATGACTGCATCGAACGATGCCGGCGGCAAATCACCGACGGCAATGCCATCACCGGTGGCACGCAGAGTTGCCGGATCGCAAATATCGCCTTTAGTAAAGCGGAAGTTCGGATGATACCAATATCCCAACAAAGACGCTCCACCGAAGAGAAGGTCGTCTACCACTGTTACCGACCAGCCCTGGTTCAAGAGTACGCCAGTTAGTAATGAACCAATATACCCTGCGCCACCGGTAATCAAGGCATGAGGCGTCTTCGCACTCGTCATTTGCTTCCTCCTCTAGAATGGTTACTGACCTGCCGAAAAGACGACTTGTGCATTCATATTCCAGCGTAGCCGCTGATCCCAGCTATCGGGAATAATGCGCACGGTATACGTCGTACCGATACCGGTCTCCTGGCCAATCGGTTCGATGTAGCTGACCTTTCCGCTCAGACGTAGATCAGGGAGAGCGATGAAACTGATCGTGACGGGATCGTTTTCCTTTATCAAGCTGACGTGAATTTCACTCAGGTTAGGCACCACAATTTGCCACTGATCCAGCGTAGCCAGGGTGATAACCCGCTGATTGGCTTCAACCGTCTGACCAGGGTGCACCGTTACTGCGACCACCGTCGCATCAATCGGTGCTCGAATCTGGTACCGTTCACGGTTCAGTTCCGCCCGACGCACTTCAATTTCAGCCCGCTCGATCCGTGCCTGCGCAATCGCAATCTGGGCGCTGGTTGGTTCAGCTACCAGACGGGCGAAATCAGCTTCAGCCTTGCGCAGTTCTGCTTCGTAAACTGCCACCTCGTGGGGATGGTTGATAGTTAACTGCGCCAAACGAGCTTCTGCCTGCAAAATCCGCTTTTCGGCTGCCGCAATTTCATCAGGGGTTGCCGGACGCAATGCATTGGCCAAAATAGCTTCTGATTGTTCAACTTCGGCACGATAGGCCGCAATCTCGCTAAACTCATTCTGGCGCACCGTTTCGAGCGCAACCCGTGCTTCTTGTAGACGCCGTTCGGCGTTTTCCACTGCCCGCAATAGACGCGTTTCATTATCAATCTGGGCCTGCGTCAACATACCGCCACTCTCAACAATCTGCTGATTCGCCCAGGCGACCCGCGAATAGTCATCCTGCGCATTACGCAATTCATTCGCCAGTCGCTCAATTTGCGACTCGAGCTGGGTTTTCTCACCCGCCAACGTATTGATGCGAGTTTGCAGACGTGCTCGAGTCTCCGCTACTGCGGCTTCTAGCCGAGCACGGGCTTCGGGCGCGATTCCCTTCTGCAAGCGCTCGAGCACTGCACGCGCCTCCCGTAATTCAGCCCGGACAGCAGCAATATCGCTTTGGGTGACATTTGTCCGCCCATCGGCCAACCGGGCACGGGCCCGCTCAATCTCGGCTTCAGCCTGAGCAATTTGCTCGGGCGTAGCTCCACTACGCAACTGCTCGTAGTTCGCCTGTGCCTCTGCCAGTGCTACCCGCGCTTCAGCCAGTGTCAAATCGAGTGCCCGAATATCCAGGCTTGCCATGACATCGCCGGCCCGCACCCGATCCCCGGGTTTAACCAGCACCTCGACGACCGATCCGCCATTGACAAAACTGAGATCGAGCACAGTCATTGGCTGAACACGTCCGTTAGCGATCAGCGTGCCATTGACAATGGTTGGGGCAGCAGTCGGCGCAGGTGCCGGCGACGATTCAGTTGCCTGCGGCGTCGCCACAGCTACCGCTTCGGTATCAGGCATCGTCTGCTGAGTACAGGCACTTAGTAGCAACGCCAGCGTGGTGGTCAACATCAACCAGAAACGTCGCATAGGTCAATCTCCTGCATCGCCAACAGTCTCACTGCGGTTAGCCACCACCATTGAAGGCTTCGGTTCGGTGCGATGGGCATTAGGAAGGATGAATCGACTACGACGCTTGCAAACCCCGTTTAACACGATCCCCAAACAGGCGATATCGGTCTGCTGCAGCAGCTCCAGCATGTGTCGCAGATCACTCTCAGTCGTTTGGCCAGATCGCACAACGGCCAGGGTCGTATCCACAGCACGCAATAACAGGGTGGTATCGGCAAAGGTTAAAAGTGGAGCAGTATCGATGATAATGACCTCAGCATACTGGCGCAGTGCGTCCAGCACCTTCTCCAGATGTACCCCACCCAGCAACTGAGCTGGCAATCCCAACACATTACCCGCTGTCAGCACGTAAAGGTTTGCCTGTGCGGTAACCCGGAGAAATGGCTCAATAGCCTGAGCAGTACTACTGAGCAAGTTTGAGAGACCACCCTGATTCGGTAGGTCAAACAAGGTGTACTGGACCGGATTGCGAAGATTCGCATCAACCAGTACCACACGCCGTCCAGTTTGCGCCAGTGCTACCGCCAGGTTAGCCGCTGTTAGACTCCGCCCCTCGCCGGCTACTGCACTGATAACGGCAATCACTTGCGGACGAACATCGGCAGCCAGTGCATCGAGATGCAGCCGGAACATGCGATACGCTTCGGCATCGAGCGATGTCGGTTCCCTAAGCGTCACCAATTGGGCTGCCGGTGTTGATCCTTTGAGCCTGCCAACGGTAACCAGTGGCCGCCCACCACCGCGCCGGCTCAAATCGCCCTCATCGCTGATCCGGGTATTGAAGTAGTCGTAGAGAAAACCAATCACAATTGCAATCAGTACTGCAATAAAGGCACTGAGGACGATGTTGCGGGTATAATCCGGGCTGACCGGATTGCGTTTTGCATACGCCGGATCGACGATGATCAGGGTCGACGCCTGCGCGTAGGGATTATCGAGCAGATCACGCTCCAGAGCCTGGAACGAAGCGACAATCGCATCGGCCAGTTCAACAGCACGTTGCCGGCTGGTATCGCGCACCGAAAGCAGAAATAGCTCGGTCTTACTAACTTCAGTTGTACTAGTACGTGCTGCCAGTTGGGCAGGTGTCACTCCTTCAACCATTCCAGCCGCACGCTCCAGCACCGGCCGTACCAGCAGTAATTCACGTACTGTCAGTGCATACCGTTCACGTGCCCGGAGATCTTCGAGGGTTGGTGAAGGTCGGGCAAAGATGCCCTGATCCTGGTTCACCATGAGCATTGTTGAGGCTTCGTAAAGGCGGGGCTGGGTCTGCGAGTAGGCATAACCTACGCCGCCACCAACGAGCGCAAACAGGATGATCAACCATGCCCAGCGCCAGATAAAGAGCAGGTAGTTTTTGAGTTCCAAGTGACCCTCCACACAGTGCGCACAAGAGGTCTCTTGCACGTGCCAGATACAACGAAATCTCTCACGATCATCTGGTCTGTGGCGTGGAGCAATGTGTGATCGGGGAAACAGACCGTTTGACAACCATTATATTATATAGACGCTCTACCACATCGCACTGTAGTTGTAGCCGGAAAACGTGACAGTGAGATGTCATCTACAGAAGAGCGTTATAACAAAACGTTCATCGCCGCAGGCGTACCGCAGAATCGGAATGAGCCGATGTAGTAATCTGGTGATAGAGTTCAAGATAGCGCTGCGCCTGCAATTCCTGTCGGTATTCGGCCAGAGCAATCGCCCGACACTGCCCTCTCATCAGCTGTCGCTCATCGGTGTTGGTTAACAGACGCTGCATTGCTGCTCGCAGCGCCACCACATCACCAACCGGTGCCAGCCAGCCGGTTTGCCCGGGACGCACAAGCTCGCCGATGCCACCGGTATCAAAGCCAACCACCGGCGTGCCACACGCCAACGCTTCCAGCACCGTACTCGGCATGTTGTCTTGCAACGAAGGAATGACAAAAAGATCAGCCGCGCTATACACCAGAGCCAGTCTGGTATCTTCATCGATCACACCCAACGGACGATGCGCTATTGGTGCAGCTATCGGCGGCGGATTACGCCCAATCGAAACCAACAGCAGATCTGACTCATCACTCATTCCGGCCAGGGCCGCCGTTAGTTCGGCAAAGCCCTTACGTCGGTTTGCCACCGAAACTGCCACGAAGAGGACGATCTTCGCCTGTTGAGGCAAGCCCAGGGTCGCCCGGGCATACGCTTGATCGAAGGGAGCGAAAACGGTTGTGTCGAGGCCGTTGGGAATGATGTGTACCGGCAAATGCCCGAACAGCGAACTACGCTGTACTTCAGCCGCCATCCAGCGGTTGAGAGCGACGATATGCAGACGTCCGGCAGGCACTACGGCCAATGCGGCGCGTTTGCGTCGCCAGATTTGATACGAGAGATCATGATCGTTATGCGATCCGAGCTGTGGACAGGCACCACAGGCCGCAGTATAGCGCTCACACCCCTCGTTATAGTGACAGCCACCGGTGAACGGCTGCTGATCGGATAGCCGCCATACAACCGGCACCCGTCGGGGTACGACGCGAAAGAAGCTGATGTAGTCAACCAAACCGGCCACCCAATGCAAATTGATGACGTCACACGGCGGCAGCGCCCGTACCAGCTCTGCCCCGTAGCGACTGCGATCATCACTAAATGGCTCCAGCCCGGACGGTCGGGTCCGGAGGTATGGCTTCATCGCCTGCCGGATGAGCCAGCCCCGCCAGCGCCGTTGCCAGCGCTTGACGATACTCACGGTAGCAGGCAGAGTCTGTACGGTTGGATCATCACTACGTCGGTTTGCCACCAGCATTTGTGACCGACAGCCCGCTGCAAGTAAGGACCGATGGAGACGATAGGCTGCTCTGGCCGCACCGCCACTTATATCGTTGGTGCTGAGATGAACCACGTGCATATCCGTCACCGTGCCGGTAAACGTCGGTGCGCCAGCCTCCCCACTGCTGGTAATGAGTAGAGCATTTCAGGCAGTGCTCGCCGGTAATATGCCGGAATAAACGGTAAAGCAAAACCGGCTTTCAGCCAATCAATGTACCGTTCCCGACCACGGTAGAGCTGTCGCCATCGTCCGTAGTACGTTGTCCAGATCACGCGCGTAATGGCATCACGACAGACAGCCCATTCGTGCGGATGTTGTCGTGCGTATGCACGCAACACCGGATGCTGGTGCAGAAATGCCAGAAACTGCCGTGATGCCCGCGCCAGACTGGACACACCCACCGATTTGCCAAAACTGGTGTCGTAGATGCGATGGCGAAACACCGCTTCATCACAGTAAACAATGCTACGATCAATGCTGAGAACAACCAGAAGCGCGTTATCTACCCCATTACCACCATCGAAATCGGGGTACCCACCAACTGCCCGCAGATCGGCGGTACGCGCCAGATTGGTGGTAAAGCAGACGAATTTGTGCTGGTTATAGCCCCAGCGTCGGATCCAATCAGGGCCACGCATCACTCGTGGCGGCAATGGTCGGTCGGCGGTCGAAGCCACGACCCGGTTCTGTTCATCGAGTACTTCAACCCGGGAAATGGCAGCGGCTGCCCCAGTATGAGACTCCAGAGCTGCTACCATAGCGTTCAGATAGCCCGGTGCCAGTTCATCATCATCGCTCAGCAGGACAAAATAATCACCGCTGGCG
Source organism: Chloroflexus sp. (assembly GCF_034432675.1). Taxonomy (GTDB): domain Bacteria; phylum Chloroflexota; class Chloroflexia; order Chloroflexales; family Chloroflexaceae; genus Chloroflexus. The sequence continues at coordinate 20,858 of NZ_DAOUBI010000001.1, forward strand.
GCGGCCAGCAACTGATTAAAGTGCGGCACAATCGGCACCGACGCCGGGTTCTGACGAAACACAAAGGGGCGCGGATAGTGCTCACGCACCAGATTCAGCACGGCGTCGCCATTACAGCCATTATCGGAAACAATCAACTCAATAGCTGGATAGTCCTGATCAGCTACTGATCGGATGGCCTGAGCGACGTAGGTTAGTCGCTTGTAAACCGGGATTGCCACCGTTACCGTCGCTGCCATTGTTCACCTCGCACGTTCCACATCCTGCTCAGTTCGCTCACGCACGATACGCGCCGGAATACCGGCGGCAATCACTCCTGCCGGCATACTGCGGGTTACGACACTCCCGGCCCCCACCACCGTCCCGGTACCAATCGTGACCCCCGACAGCACCACGACGCCGTAACCCAACCAGACATCATCTTCCAGCACGATAGGCCCCTTGCTGGTAAGGGGCTGGCTCCCTATCGGCTGACCGGGCGCCGTCCCATGGTCGTAGGGATAGAATGCACATTGCGGTGCAATCTGACAGCCACGCCCGATGACAATCTGTTCAACATACGCCGATAGTTGACAGCGGGGCTGAATACCGGTTCGTTCACCGATACGCAGGCTACCACCACGACCGCATTCGATGATCGTATCGCGGTGTAGCTCTACGTAATCACCTAGATCAATCTGGCCGCCATCCTGACGCTGATAGATCACAACGCCATCACCAACAAAGACATGCCGCCCTCGTCGGATACAACGACCACTCAGTTGAGCCGATGGCGCAATGTAGCCCTGTGGATAGCGATGAGCGAGCGCGACCCGTGCTTTGTAAGGAGCATGCGGCCACGCTGCCAGCCACGTCGCCACTTTCCCCCATCGCCCAGGGCCGGCCTGCCGCATCCACCAATTAGTCCAGAAACGTACCAGTCGTTCTCGCATAACGGCTTCTCCCGCTATGATCAGGCCGCTCGATCTCCATAACCGGCAGCCAGCATGCCCGCGCGATGGTATTGCCAGAACAGGTCCTCATCGGCGGGCGAAAACAAATTGCGCCAGTCACCTGAACCGCCTTTACGCACAAAGAATGGCGTAGCAGCGCCATTGGCAGCCTGTTCCTTGGCACGCATGCGCTCGAACGACGAGGCAGCAACCGCTGCCACGATCTGGTCGTCGGTGGCCTGAATCTGGCAAAAATCGAGGATATGGCGCACCTGTGAGGGTGTATCGGCGTAGAGATCTTCGTACTTCACCACCAGCAACTCAGCGCCGCTGTTCAGCCACCCCAACACATGATCTGACCAGCGTCCCCAGTAGATGTCACCCACAATAATCTCGTGCAGACTTACCGGTTTATCCGACCGGCGGTTACGCCAGTGATAGTACGATGTTATCGCATCACGACCATCGCGCACAATGTAGATAGCCCGCCGGAACACCGGTCGGTAGTGCAGATGGGTCTTCACAAACCGCGGGCGCATCTGGTTGAAGGGGGTTGTTGGATCGGCCATATAGACCAGATCGCCCTTGATATGGCTGTCTGGAACGTAGCGACCAAAACCCTGGAGTTCTAATTCCTGGCCGGCCAGCAGATTGGCCAGCAAAAACCGCACCCAGGTATTCCCCGACTTGGGAAACGAGGCCAGATAGTAAAAATCGGGTTGCGGTTTAAAACCTAGATCGGCATGTGGGCCTTTCAACCATCGCCGTAGTGTACGCCGGGCGTGTGCGAAGACATCTTTCATCTATCCCTCCAGGAATCCCTTCTCTTCCAGATAGCGAATGATCTTGCGCGCATTCTCTTCCGGGGTCACATCCGTGGTGGTCAGGGTCAACTCAGGGTTGACCGGCGGTTCATACGGATCATCAATGCCGGTAAAGCCACGTAGTTCACCACGCCGGGCTTTTGCGTATAGCCCTTTGACATCACGCTGCTCACACACTTCGAGCGGGGTGTCAACAAACACTTCGATGAACTGATCGCTGCCGATCATTGTCCGACACTCATTGCGCGCCGCCCGATAGGGGCTGACCGCCGCACAGATGACCGCACCACCAGCTTTCACCACGGCACTGGCAACAAAGCCGATCCGCAGAATGTTGGTATCACGATCTTCCCGCGAGAAACCCAACCCTTTCGACAGATGGGTACGCACAACGTCACCATCCAGGACTGTTGGTATACGGCCCCGTTCCAGCAAGAGCACATTCAAGATGGCGGCAATGGTCGATTTTCCGGCCCCACTCAGACCGGTAAACCAGACACAAAACCCTTGCCGATGGCGAGGTGGATACATCTGGCGTAGAATCTCGGCAGTCTCCGGGCGCGTAAACCATTCAGGCAAGAGCCGCCCTTTCGCCAGATACTCATCTCGCACCTGTGTACCTGAAATAGAGGCAATTTCGTCCCCTAGCGGCACCTCGTCGATTGTGACATAGCGCCCTTCCCGTTTGAGATACACCAGTTCGGTGAACGGGATCATCGTCACACCTATTTCGTGCGCATAATGAGCCAGTAGCTCCTGCGCCGCATACGGCCCGTAGAACGGCTTACCTGTACTGTCGTGCCCAGGGCCGGCATGGTCACGGCCAACAATGAAATGATTTGCACCGTAATTGCGGCGGATGATGGCGTGCCAAACCGCTTCACGTGGGCCGGCCATGCGCATCGCTAACGGCAACAGACTGAGCAGAGTACGACCAGGATCGTAGTATTTTTCGACCAGCAACCGGTAACTACGAACACGGGTAAAGTGATCGACATCGCCGGGTTTGGTCAAGCCAACAACCGGATGGATCAGCAGGCTGCCATCTACCTGCGCTGCAGCCCGTTTGGTCAGCTCTTCGTGAATGCGATGCATCGGGTTGCGTGTCTGAAAGGCAACCACGTTTGGCCGACCCATCGCCTGTAACAGACGCCGCACTTCAGCCGGGGTACGACGGAGATCGGTAAAGTCGTAGTAGCGGGGCAGATTGACAATGCGCAGACGACCGGCAGCATAAAACTTACCCCAACGCACCATTTCGGCCACCAGCGGATGGCGTGGATCGGTCGTACCCAGAACGGCCAGCGCTTCGCGTTCGGCATCCCACCGATAGATGTCACTTACCTCCATGATAGCCAGGGGATTGTTATGCACATCGCGCAGGACGATGCGGTCGCTGCCGAAATGACTCTGTTCAACCGGTAACGTCACCGGAATTGGCCAGAGTGTACCATCCGCCAGCCGCATCTCTTCCAGGACACGCTCGTAATCTGCCCGCCCCATAAAACCGGTCAGCGGTGAAAAGCCACCGGTAGCCAGCAGTTCTAGATCGCACATACTGCGCATGGAAATTTGAATCGAAGGCAGGCATGAGGCTTCGGCAAGTACGTCATCGCGCTCTTCGGCTGGCACACACAGATCAATCAGACGACCACCATACGGCGAAATGAGAAGATTGTCGTTGAGCATAAACTTCCTTAACTTGGCAAAACCAATCAGCGCGTCCACAATGGGCGCACCTCACAATCATTACAATGCCGGACGAAACCAGGGCACCCGCACTGGCGTTCCGGCACGGAGCAACTCGGGCACGGTAACAAAGCGATAGGTACGTTGCAATTCGGGTAAGGCCATCGCTAGTGCTGACACCAGATTGGAACGGTCGGCAGCCTGGGGATCACGCGGATTTGCCAATCGGTCATGGAGCAAGATAATACTCCCCGGTCGCACCTGCTCTACCAGCCGGGCAGCCAGTTGCGATGGCGGCTGCGCAAGCCAGTCCTCAATATGGCACGTCCAGCCAACAACTTCATACCCAAACAGGAAGGCATCGAAGCGTGAACCGTAGGATTGTCCGCCATAAGGTGGGCGAAATAAACGCACCCGGTATGGTGCGAGGACCTGCTGCGTTCGCCACAATTCACGCCAGCGTTGCCAGCGCCGGGTTTGCGGCAGACGAATGTGACTGAAGGTATGATTTCCAATCGCATGACCGGCGGCTACCATTCGTGCCACCAGATGACGCTGATCAATAGCGTATTGGCCTAGCAGAAAAAAGGTTGCCCGAAGTTGATACTGTTCGCACAGATCGAGAATCTGCGAAGTAAAGACGGGATGTGGCCCATCGTCGAAGGTTAACGCAGCCAGCGGTTCAGTCGTCTCTACCCGCACCAGCGTGCCGAAGAGACGCCGACCGATTGGGGTGAACCAACGCCGGACACGCCGGCCAGCACTGTATGTAACAAAAGATCGAGGGATCACAGCAGCCTTTCACACATTGACCAGGGAGCAGCGAAATGATTTTCAACTCTAAATCGCTAGTGGTGGGCAGCGGTATTGCAAACTGCCCTGCAACAAACCGATCAACCAGGCATTCATTCGCAACCATTCGGCGAGATGTGCACGTTGTCGAATCTGGACAACCCGCCCTACCTGCCGCAACCAGCGCCGCGCATACGAGAGCCAGGGTGAAAGTGATCGGCGCGGTGTGTCAGCCAGATGACTGTAGCGACGAGCCAGAGCTACATTGGCAATCGCCCGTTCCCTGGTTTGACGCAGCATCCCGACCAGCGTATCGCGATAACGCACATAGACGAGGGCATCCGGCACGAATGTCAGCGGCACCTGACACTGTAACTGCACTCGAAAACAGTAGTCGGTGTCCATCAGACGCGACAGGGTTTCATCGAAACCACCGATCTGATCGTGCAGGGCACGTTCGATTGCCAGCCCCGAACCACCGGCGTGGGGCAGGTATGGTGGATAGCTCACCCGCTGCAAGCCATCGGCCTGTGGGTTGCGCCGTGTTCGGCTCAGCCACGAATGATGATTGAGATGTTCAATATCGAAACGGGAAGCAACAAAGGGAAAGGTGTCAAGTGCCTGGCCAATTGCCGCTACCCAGCCTGGCGCCACCACATCATCGGCATCGACGAAGGCCAGTGCCGTGCCACACGCATGGCGTGCTCCCTCATTGCGGGCAAACGCTCCGCCACGCCGGGCACCGGCATCGATAATACGCAGATTCGGCATACGTACCAGAAAATCTGCCGCTACCCGTCGTGATTCATCGCATGAACCGTTATCAGCGACGATCACTTCCCAAGGCCGATCCCAGTGCTGGTTTGCGAGCGCCGTCAATTGTTCACCCAGTGTTGTTGCTGCGTTGTAGCACGGAATGATGATACTGAGACGCACTTCACGCTGCACGGTATCCCTCCTCGTTACCCCCCATCGTTCCGTATTACTGTTATGCCAACACCGGGTGAATCAATGATGATTGGCATACCGGAGTTCAGACTACAATACTGTAATCTTTGCCCGTAACTCACCCTGAATGTTGCGGGTTGCGTTGCGTGTATCCACGATTGCCGGAGCCAGCGTCACGATCCGCTCGTAGTCAAACACACGATGATTGGTGATAATGACAACGCAATCGCACTGACGGAGCAACTCGTCAGTTAATGGTACTGTTTGCATACACCGGCCATCGTGCAGCTCAAATTGGGTAATATGCGGATCGCAGGGAATCACTATTGCGCCGTCGGCAGTCAGCAGATCGTAGACCTTAAATGCCGGTGATTCGCGATAATCATCGACATCCGGTTTGTAGGCAATCCCAAGCAGCAGAATAGTACTCCCATTCAGCGGCTTACGGGCACGATTAAGAGCTCGCACAACCAGATCGTGAACATGCCGCGGCATTTGACTGTTTATTTCACCGGCCAGCTCAATAAACCGGGTTGTCAGATCATACGCTCGCGCCTTCCACGTCAGGTAGAACGGATCGATGGGAATACAGTGACCACCCAGCCCTGGCCCAGGGGTAAACTTCATAAAGCCGTAGGGCTTGGTCGCAGCGGCATCAATCACTTCCCAGACATCAATGCCCATTCGGTCGCAGAGCAATGCCAGTTCGTTGACCAACGCAATATTGACGGCGCGAAAGATGTTCTCGAACAACTTCGTTAGCTCGGCAACGTCTGGTGAGCTAACCGGCACCACCCGACTGGTGATATAGCCGTAGAAGGCACCGGCCAGTTCAGTGCAGTGTGGTGTCACACCCCCCACCACCTTCGGCGTATTTTCAACACTGTAACCCTTGCTACTCGTCTGACCGGGATCGATGCGTTCGGGTGAGAACGCCAGAAAAATCTGTTCGCCAACCTTCAAGCCGGAGCGCTCGATGCGGGGCATGATCAGTTCACGGGTGGTACCGGGGTAGGTAGTACTCTCCAGAATCACCAGTTGACCGGGCCGAATGCTGGCCGCGACATCTTCACTCGCCGCTTCGACAAAGCGCATATCCGGTTCGCGCGTTGCGTTGAGCGGAGTAGGAACGCAGATGACCAAAAGATCACATTCGGCCATCCGACGAACATCGGTTGTTGCCTCAATCCGGCCCGCTGCGCGCAGAGTCGCTAACGCATCACTGGATACGTCGCCAATGTAGCTCTCGCCGCGATTGACCTGCGCGACACGCATTGGACTGACATCAAAACCAAGCACGGAAAACCCAACCCGCCCGGCACGCTCGGCGAGCGGCAACCCGACATACCCTAATCCAATCACACCGACTTTCGCAGTGCGGCCGTGGATGCGATTCATTAATTCGTGGAACATGATGGCACAGACTCCGTGTTATCTGTTAAGAAGCTCAATCTGACATTATACGTGAGACGATAAGACACTGGTATACGATTATGGCTTCCTGGCCAACCAGAAAACAATCAGACCACTCACAACAATGGTAAGCATGCCGGCCACCAGCATCCCCCCACTCAACGGCTGGGCAATAACCAGCCAGGGCGCACTACTGATGAGCAGTGGCCCTGATGCCGCGACGATGATCGGTAGCCAGCGCCTACCGCGCCAGGGCAAGCCAGCCAGTGCCAGCGGCAGACAGATCGCTCCGGCCAAAGCAATCGTCCAGCCTCCGATCTGATGTGTCTGAACCAGGAGCCAGCGATTGATCAGCGCCTCACCCGGGCCAAAGGCATACCATTGCGGGTGCGCCTGACCATCAACAAAGAGACGGGCAACGGCACCGTCATAACTCAGCGCCAATAGCCGGGGTTGCCCGTCAGGGAAGACATTGGCAAAGCGTAACGGCGGCCGGTCATCGGCTACGCGAGTCAGCGACAGCCGCATCCGTACCAGCAGGTCGGCACCTGCCTGAATCAAACTGATGTTGTGCCCATCAATGCCACGGCCAAAATTGACAATCAGGCCCTCCGTGGTGCGATCTGGTTCGCGGGCAGCCACCTGAGCGACCAGCGTAAATGCTCGTGTCTGGGCAATTTCCGCTGCCACGCCACGCAATGGCTCACTGCTCATCAGCCAGCGCTGATACCCCACACCTACCCCGGATTCGGTAAGGGTAGGCCGACCCTGAGCCACCAGCGGACGCGCAAATGGCCCATTCCCAGCCGGGGGCAGCTCGCTGAAATCGTAGGCGAACAACGGTTGCCTCGCAATTGCGTCGCCTGGCGTCCGTACCACTCGCGCATCATCTGCGGTAAAGGCTCGATTGTAGAGCGCAGTAAAGCCTACATAACCCGGCCAAAAGCGTCGTCCATCATTGGCAGCGCCGATCTGAAGTGTGTAGCGATCCGACCATGTCGTGGGCAATGTCGCCCGTTGCCAGCGCGTGACCATCCACGTGCTGCCGGCCAGCCAGAACGTCAATCCAACAACCACGACCCATGCCGGTGTCATCCGCACACCATGATTTATCCAGCAGCCGAGTCGCTCGACCGGGAGGAGCATTGGCTGAGCCAGCCACCATGCTCCCAAAGCGGCGCCAAACGTGTTCGCTACCACATCCAATAGCGCGGCAGTGCGACCGGGAATGGTCAGTTGGGCAACCTCGATCCCAAGTGCGACAGACGCACTCAGCACAATGACACCAACGCGTTGCCACGGTAAAGGGATGCCACAACCGGCCAGAAACCAGCGTAACGCCATGCCTAAAGGAATAAACAGAACAATATTTTGTGCCATATCAAACGCATGGCTTAGACCGGTCATAAGCTCAAAGATTGGATTGGTCGGCCATAATCTGGTGAAAGCAAAGGGGTATAAGGTCACCATCCCGACGAGCAGGATGGTTGGCAAGAGCAATGCAACACCATAGCGACGCAAAGCATAGCGGAAAGCTACAAGTTCAGGCTGACGGCTCATGGATCGTCGTCCATGGTAAAAGTGGTCGCACCACCCCGGAAAGGTTGCCGGCCCAATCACCACGTGCTGAGTCTCCTTCCAGACTATCGATCACCTGAAAAGCAACCGCATCACGTTCGGCGAATTGACCAATCGGCGGATCGAGAGTGGTCAGTGCTGCTTCGACGTACAGCGATCCCTCAGCCAGAAAATTGCCGGGAATGGTCACCCTGGAGATATAACGACCCGGCGGTCGTGGCCGCTGCCGCCATTCAGGATCAAGATCGAGGGTGGTAAACACAGCGATATTATCTTCGTTATAGAGGCGAAAGTGCGGCATCAATATGTACCCACCGGTCGTAACCACAAACTCCATCTCAAGCGTTACCGGAGTCCGGATATCAATTGTGTCCGAGACATCGCCATCAACATCGCGAACACGCACTGCCCGCAGGTGGGCAATCTCCTTGCCCGGCGCACTCATCCGATCTGGCCAGACCCGTTCCGCAATCGAATGTGTGCCCTTCCCCAGATAGACACCGACCACCTGCTGTGCCGGCCCATCGGCCACCACCTGTCCCTGATTGAGCAGAATGGCCCGCTGACACATGCGCAGGATGGATTGCATACTGTGCGAGACAAACAGGACAGTACGCCCCTGCTGGCCCACATCTTGCATCTTATTGAGACATTTTTTCTGAAAGCGCGCATCGCCAACGGCCAATACCTCATCGACAATCAGAATTTCTGGCTCAAGATGCGCAGCAACTGCGAAGGCTAGCCGCACATACATGCCCGATGAATAAAACTTCACCGGTGTATCGATAAACTTTTCTACCTCGGCAAACTGGACAATTGCGTCAAAATTGCGATCGATTTCGCGTTTGCGCATTCCCAGAATAGCACCGTTAAGATAGATATTCTCGCGCCCGGTCAATTCGGGATGAAAACCGGTACCAACTTCGAGCAAAGAAGCCACCCGGCCGTACAACTCGGCTCTCCCTCGGGTTGGTTCGGTAATGCGCGAGAGGACTTTCAGCAGGGTACTCTTCCCAGCGCCATTACGCCCGATGATCCCAACCACTTCCCCTTGCTGAATATCGAATGAAACACCATTGAGCGCCCACAGCTCGGTCGTCGTTGTTTTCTGCGTGCGGCCACGCAGTCGCTCGGTAATGGCATCGCGTAGCGTGACGTATCCCATATCACGCTGCTTAATCGCACCAATCCGATACTGTTTCGCTAAATCACGGGCCCGAATTGCGTAGTGCATAGGCTAGATAATATCGGCAAACTTACGTTCCGCCGCCTGAAAGTAGAACAAACCGGAACTGAATATCGTTACTGCCATCATGACCGAGATTAACATCAAGAGACTGGGAGGTTGCGTCCCCAGCAATGCCCAGCGCAAACCTTCGACAACGCTCACCATTGGATTGAGGGCGTAAAGAAACTGCCAGTACCCTTCTACCAGATTGCTCGGATACACGACCGGCGTAGCAAACAACCAGAGCTGAATTAGAAACGGAGTAGCGTGCCGCACATCACGGTAGCGGGCGTTAATTGCCGAGAGCCAGAACCCTACACCCATAGCGGTGAACATCGCCAGCACTAGAAAGAGCGGCAAAAGGAAAATCGCCGGGGTAAGTGGCCACCGGTACCACACCATCAATGCCAACAGGATGAGAAACGACAAACTAAAATCAACCACACCGGCCAGCACACTGGCGGTAGGAATTGCCAGTCGGGGAAAGTAGACTTTGCGCACAATGCTAGCACTGCCTACCAGACTATTTGCCGCCTGCCCAACTGTGTTGGCAAAAAACTGCCACGGCAAGAGACCAGCCAGATTGAAGAGTGGGTAAGGAATACCGTTTGTATTAACACCGGCCAATCGCCCAAAGATAATCGTAAAGACAACGAGCTGTAACGTTGGTTGAATGATGGCCCAACTGGCGCCCAGCAGTGTCTGCTTGTAACGTACTTTCACATCACGCCAGACGAAGAAAAAGAGTAATTCGCGGTAAGCCCAAAGGTCACGCCAGTTGAAATGCCACCATCCCTTGCGCGGCTCGATGATCGTTGGCACCTGCACATCGTCTACTGATGCATTCGTCCTGGAAGTGTTGGCCGTCGAAGTGCCAGAGGATTCAAGAATTGCCATAGTGCTCACATCACCCATAAGGTACACATGCGCAATGCGGCCAGAGCAATGTCGAAGGGAAAGAGTGGCTGCGCATTCACGTCTACGTTGGCTTGAAAAGCCTCCCTATGTAGCATAGTCGGTTTACGGCCATTATGCAATTACAAATTCTTCAATCATACGCCTCCAATCGAGCCTCTTTCATGCGTCGGATAAGGCCGCAAATTCTGGTATCATGCCTGTAGTATCTGAGAAGGTTTCGTTGTTAACAAAAAAGAAAGGCAGGTCGAACAATGGCCTATGCAGCCCTGATCGGTGCTGAAGTCAAGCGCCGTGAAGACCCGCGTCTCGTGCAAGGGCAGGGCACATATGTGAGCGATTTGCGCTTGCCGGGAATGCTTTATGTGGCAATTGCTCGTAGTCCGTATGCCCACGCCCGCATTCTGAGCATCGATAAAGCATCGGCCCTGACGCAGCCCGATGTTGTTGCTGTTTACACCGGTACCGATCTCCTCGATCTCTGTCAGCCACTGCCATTAGCCAGTTCTGGCGAAGGTAGCAGTGGCCCCCAGCGCTATACCGGTCGCACGCGCTATGTGCTGGCAGTTGAACGGGTTCGCCACGTTGGCGAGGCAGTCGCTGCAGTGGTTGCCCGTACTCCGGAAGCAGCGCTTGACGCGGCCTTGGCTCTGGCGATTGAATGGGAACCTCTTCCGGCAGTGGTTGATCCACTGGCCGCTATTGATCCGGCAGCCCCGGTGATCTTTGAAGACCTTCCCGATAACATTGACCACCGCCGTCGCCGCCAAAAGGGTGACGTCGAAGCTGCATTTGCGTCTGCCTACCGGGTTGTCCGCCAGCGGATGGTTAATCAGCGCCTGCTCGGTTTTCCGATGGAAGGCCGTGCTGTTGTGGCAGCCCCCGATCCAACGAACGACGGTGTAACTCTCTGGACGAGCACACAGACGCCACATCAGGTACGTGGCGATGTCGCCAAAGTTATTGGGCTTGATGAGAATCGAGTGCGTGTAATCGCCCCCGATGTCGGCGGTGGCTTTGGAGTCAAGATCGGGATTTATCCCGAAGAGGCATTGCTGGCCGCGTTAGCCCGCCGGCTTCACGCTCCCCTGCACTGGGTTGAACATCGGCTCGAGCACGTGCAGGCCACTACCCATGGTCGCGGCCAGGTGTGTGACATTGAAGCTGCGGTTACGCCAGAGGGTGAAATCACCGCATTGCGGATGCGCATCGTCGCCGATCTCGGTGCCTACCCCCTTGCCCCTGGTTTACCCGACCTGACGACCGCTATGGCTATCGGGGTCTACAAGATTCCCGCAGTTGATCTGGAAGCGGTATGCGTGTATACCAACACCACACCGGTTGCCGCTTACCGCGGCGCAGGACGCCCGGAAGCTGCTTACTACATCGAGCGGTTGATGGATCTGGTTGCCGCTGAGCTGAATCTGGACCCGGCAGAGGTTCGCCGGCGCAATTTTATCCCTCCGGATGCATTTCCGTACAAAACCCCGACCGGCCTGACCTACGATAGCGGCGAGTATGATCGGGCGTTGACTAAGGCGCTCAGCCTGGCTCATTACGAGCAGTTGCGTGCCGAACAGGCCGCCCGTCGGACTGCCGGTGATCGGATGTTGCTCGGTATCGGGATCGCCTGTTATGTCGAAATGTGTGGTTTCGGCCCTTATGAGAGTGCCCAGATCAAGGTGGAGCCGAGTGGTACAGTTACCGTCACCACCGGTATTTCACCGCACGGTCAGGGGACAGCCACGACCTTCGCCCAAATTGTCGCCGATCAGATTGGTGCCGACTTCAATCGCATTGTCGTTAAACACAGCGACACCGCACTGACGCCAATGGGGATCGGCACGATGGGATCACGCTCGCTTGCCGTGGGTGGTACTGCATTGGTGCGTGCTGCAACCAAAGTGCGCGAGAAGGCTCGTCAGATTGCAGCTGCAATGCTCGAAGCGAACGTGGTCGACATCGAGTTGCACGAAGGCCGGTATGTTGTCCGGGGTATCCCTGACCGTGGCCTGACGCTGACCGAGATCGCCCGCCGCGCCTACAGTAATAAACTGCCACCCGAAATTGATCCGGGCCTGGAAGCGGTTGATTATTTCCGTCCAGCCGACCTGATCTACCCCTTCGGTGCGCACGTCGCTGTTGTTGAAGTTGATAGCGAGACCGGTCATGTCCGTATCCGGGACTACTATTCAGTTGATGATTGTGGGCCGCGGATCAGCCCGCTCATTGTCACCGGCCAGGTACACGGCGGTCTGGCCCAGGGTATCGCCCAGGCCCTTCTCGAAGAGGTGGTGTACGATGCCAATGGTCAGTTGCTGAGCGGGACGCTTATGGATTACGCTATTCCACGGGCCGATCTCTTCCCGCCATTCACCGTGGACAAGACGGAAACACCGACCCCCCTCAATCCGCTCGGCGTGAAAGGGATTGGCGAAGCAGCCACCATCGGCTCGACACCGGCCATCACCAATGCAGTGATTGATGCGCTTCTACCGTTTGGTGTGCGGCACATTGATATGCCGTTGCGGCCCGAAAAGATCTGGCGAGCAATCAACAATGGATATTTCAAAAAAGGAGAGTGATCGATGTCCGAGATGCTCCGTGAATCACCGTATCCAATGGTTAGCATCGCCGAAGCAACGGCGACGATCATGGCGCAGGCTCGTCCGCTGGCGAGTGAGGAGATTGAAGCGTTTTCCGCGCTCGGTCGGGTATTGGCCGGCGAAATCACGTCACCGGAAGATATTCCTGACGTGCCCAAGTCGGCGATGGACGGCTATGCCCTCCGCGCCGCCGATGGTCTTACCCCTCGGCGCGTGGTGGGTGAATTGACCGCAGGCGGTGCCGCAGCGGTTATACTTGCGCCCGGTGAAGCCACTCGCATTATGACCGGTGCCCCACTTCCACCCGGCGCCGATGCAATGATCCCGGTCGAACTGACCACAGAACGCGATGGAATGCTCTACATCCAGCGCGAGCTACAACCCGGCGATTACGTCCACGTTGTCGGCCAGGATGTCAGACGCGGTCAGACCATTCTGACCATCGGTACTACTATTAGCGCCGCCGAGATTGGCATCTTAGCGACCCTTGGCATTACCCGGATTCCCGTGTATCGCCAGCCCCGGGTCGCGATCCTGGCAACCGGTGATGAAGTGGTCGAGCCGGGTAGTCCTCGTCCTGCCGGTGCCGTTCGCGATAGCAATCGGTATGCGTTGATGGCCGCGGTCCGCGAGGCCGGCGGCATCCCGATCTCACTCGGTATCGCCCGCGATGATCGTGATGTACAACGTCAGGCGATCCTGCACGGCCTGGATCAGGCCGATGTCCTGATCACCAGTGGCGGGGTCAGTATGGGGACGCGCGATCTGATTAAACCGTTACTGGCCGAACTCGGCACCGTCCATTTTGGTCGGATTGCTTTCAAGCCGGGAAAACCAACCACCTTCGCCACCATCGGCGGCAAGCTGGTCTTCGGCTTACCGGGCTATCCGGTCTCTTCACTGGTATCGTTCGAGGTCTTCGTTCGCCCGGCGCTGCGGGTGTTGCAAGGTGATGCCTCACCGTTCCGCCCCCAGATCGAGGTCACACTTGCCGAACCAATCCGCCCTTCACCTGATCGCTCTGAGTATCAGCGCATTATCGTGCGCTATCAGGAAGGACGCTTCACCGCAGTCACAACCGGTAGCCAGAGCAGCTCGCGCCTGCTCTCGCTACGTGGTGCCAATGGCCTGCTGCTCGTACCGGCTGGCGACACGGTCTACCCTGCCGGTAGCACCTTGCCCGCGCTCCTGACCGGTCCGCTCATTGTGTAGAGGATACAACTCGTGGAATGGTTTCTGCTCCAAACCGTCGAACCGTGGCCCGGTCCACTGACATATCTTGGTATCGCCCTTTTACTGATTGCGGCGCTGATGACGATCATCAATCGGCGTCGCAAACCCTGACAGCGAACAATGATCACAACCACGCTCACAGTTACGACCAGCACAACTCCCTACCCGGTCATCGTCGGGGCAGGTATCCTGTCTAACCTCGCCGACTACCTGGCCGAACGTGCCCTGCGTGGGACAGCCTGGATTGTTGCCGATGAACACCTGACCGCCATTGCCAATCAGACAGCAGCCCACCTGAAAGCAGCCGGGTACCGCGTTCATACAACTACTGTGCCATCAGGTGAACAGAGCAAATCGTTTGGTGAACTGAACCGACTGTACGACTGGATGATCGAACACGGGATCGAACGCCGTGATGTCGTCCTGGCCCTCGGTGGTGGCGTGGTCGGTGACCTGGCAGGGTTTGCGGCAGCAACCATCTTGCGCGGTGTGGCCCTCGTCCAGATACCGAGCACGCTGCTGGCGATGGTTGATGCTGCGGTAGGTGGTAAAACCGGTATCAACCATCCGCTAGGCAAAAACCTGATCGGAGCTTTTCATCAACCACGGCTGGTGTTAGCCGACACCAACCTGCTGGCGACGCTACCGGCCCGCGAGCTACGCGCCGGCTGGGCCGAAGTGATCAAACACGGTGTCATTCGCGATGCCGAATTGTTTGGCGCCCTGGAAACACTCGCCGCAACCCAACGCTGGCACGCAGACAATCCGGCTACCTGGGATGCGACCGATCCGGCTCTCATCGGTGAACTAACCGGCATCATCGCCCGCGCTATTGCGGTCAAAGTCGACGTTGTATCACGTGATGAATTTGAACGCGGCGAACGTATCACGCTCAATTACGGACATACCATCGGTCACGCTATCGAGCAACTGCTTGGGTATCGCCTCCTGCACGGCGAATGCGTCGCCATCGGCATGGATGCCGCTGCGCGCATTGCCGTCGCCCTGGGCATCTGCCCGCCGGCCCTGGTTGAACGACAGCGTAACCTGCTCGCTGCCTACGGCCTATCAACCACACTACCGGCAGACCTTGACCGCAGTGCGATCCTGACTCTCATCGGTCGCGACAAAAAGGTACAGGCCGGGAATGTGCGCTGGGTCTTGCCAACCGCCATCGGTCAGGTCGTCGTGCGCGCCGACGTGCCGCTTGAGATGGTTGAAGCGGTGCTGAGTGACAAGGACTGAAGCGTGCAGGCCACGCAGCAATCGCGATCTGGTACGACATCGACAAGCGGACCCCGATCAGTAATAGCCTGGCTATTGCCTTTGTCTGCTGTACGGGCATATGCATGGTGAGATAACGTGTACTGGTTGAATGTTGTTAGGCGTTGGGGCGATCCGCGTGCATCTGCGAGTATCCGTAGAAATATCTGCGGAACACGGATGCGTGCGGCTCTGGCAGATATGCGCCGATATGCTACTAGCTATGGTGATCTATCACTGACCATACGTATCGTGCGCGTCACCGTTGGATGCCTATGCAGCAGAGAGGGCGTATTGGAGCGCATGCTATCCTCTGTATCTTAGATTGCAGACCCTATTCTGTTTTCCTCATTGATGTTGGTCAGGTCGGTAAGACCCAGGAGTAACCCGGCCTCCTGTTAGTACAACAGCGTCTCTGCAACGCCACTCAACTCACTCCCGTGCCACTAGGGGGAGCATCACCTGATACAATGTCACATTGCTGTTAACCCGAAACTGGAGACTGACGACCTCAGACTCATTGCCATTGCTGTCGAACGCCTGATACCGCAGATGGTAGTCGCCATCAGCCAATGCTCCTATCTCGATAAACGGTTCGGTGGTTGTCACCCAAGTCTCGCCATCCCAGGAATAGCGCAGCAGCGTGCTCCCACCACCCAGGTCCGAGGCACTCAACCGCAAACCGTCGAGACGCCGGAACAACGCCCCAAGTATCTCACCACTGCTCAGACCATCGCGCACCAGTTGAAAATCGCTTACCCCCGGCTCCTTCACCCGATAGCCAACCGCTGCACTCCCGTCGAGTTCAAAATACTTGACGGACAGGGTATGGAGACCGGCCGTCAGTGTGATCGTACCGGTCAGCGTTCGGAGTGGATGCAGACCGGTATTCGCCACAACTAATCGCTCGTTCACCCACAGCCATGCCCCATCGTCACTACTCAGCTCGAAGGTGTACTCTCCGCTGACCGGTGCCACGAAGGTGCGTGTCTGTTCAATGAGGAAGTGATTGTTGCGCTCAGGCACCGGTCCTCCGTCTCTCCAATCGCGTAGTTCGCCATACCAGACAAAACTCCCTAATAGGGCACCACGCCGAATCGAGAGCGGGTTCTGGGTGCGGGCCAGCAGGCGTTCAGGTGTATTGGCTAACTCATAGACCATTGCCAGCGGTTGGAACAACCCGGTATAACGGGTGACCTGGGGCGGTTGACGTTCGGGCGTGATCGTAATCTGTTGCTCGGCTTGCGCAAGAGCGACATAGCTGACATACTCATGAATCGCCCCTGCCCGTAATTTCACCACACCCGGCGTGCGAAAACGCACGTAGCCGACAATAGTTTGCGTCTCACCGGGATCAAGACGGCCACTGATCCCCCACCGCCACGGATAGCCACCCGTCTCACCAGCACATGGCACAGTGCGATCTTGCGGGCCTAACATCACACGGAAACGACCCGCCTCTTTCGGAAAGGTGGGATAGTCCTGGTTTGCCGCACCGAGAAAACATTCACCTTCATCGTAGACGTAGCCTTCACGTTCAAACTGATCGCTACTTACATCGAAAACACTCCCACCCTGGGGGTCTTGACCGTAGATCGGGTCAGAACCGACATTACGGACGGTAAAGCGCACCGGCAACACCTCACCGGCGGCAATCGTCGTCGCGCCATATTCAACGGCAACCAGTTCCATGCGCTGGCGAGAGGTGTCAATCGGTTGCCATTGCACAGCATCAAACAGCACTGCTCGCTGGCCGCTGAGCGGTTCACCGGTGAGGTCTGAGAGATAAAGACTGGCGGTACTGGCAGCAAAATTGTAGGTGCCAAGATCGATCCAGCCGGTTTGAGCGGCCTGATTGACTACCCGTTCCACCACGCCACCGGCTGTCGTAATGCGGTAACGCGCCTGTTGACTTACATTCAGCCCGGTACAATTGGCAGGCACGTGGACTAAAACCCGATAGACACCAGAGGCCGGTAAATTGGGGCGCCAGGTTGCGTAGTTTGTGCTTTCGGACTGTTTATCAGTTGCAAAGGTATACAGTGTTGTACCACCGTATCCACATGCTATCTGATACCAGTTCGCATTGCTGCGGGTGAACCCACTCTCGTGTTCTTCAACGATCAGATCGCCATTGTCGGGTTGACTTTCACCTGCCAGCCGTGCCTGAACACGCTGCCGAATCTGCGGCAGCAGATTGAAGAGCGCATCACCTGGACAGGTGGTATGGCCCGGTGTCACCTGGCGATGACCACTGATATGGTCAATCACCGCACCGGGATTGAACGGCGCACAGAAGCGGGAGATTGAACACCCATAGTAGAAACTGCGCCCAAACGGATCGATCCGCTTCTGGTCAGCCTTCCAGGCTAACAGAGCCACCAGTGAGTCAACAGCCACGGCAGTAGGTGCCGCGCTGCTATACGTACCGATCAGCGAAACACCCATTGAACCATAGTTGGCCGTATCGTGAAAACCAACGACATCATCACCGCCAGCTCGCCCTTCGTAGATAACACCATTCGGATCGATCAGGTAGTGGTAACCAATGTCGCCCCAGCCCCGTGTGTAGGTATGGAATGACCAGATTGCCCGCACCCGGTCAGCCCAGGTCTGACCTGCAGCCAGGGTGTTGGAGTCGGCAGTGTGATGAATCACCAGATGGCGTAACGGATAGTAGGCCGGTGGCGCCAGCGGACTGGTTTGGCCGTGAGGATTGCCCCACGCTGTCCGACTGACAACCGGCGGACGGGCGACTGCTGCCGGCTGGCTGGACATCGTCGCGGTTGGTGCTGCCGGGCCAAAACGACTATCCACCGTACTCACGAGGAGCGAATGGAATGTGGATGGCGCCGAAGGTGCATCAACTCGCACCTGATACCAGCGCCGGTCGGCACCGACATAGACCATCTCGCTCCAGTGCAGATCGGGGCTATCCGCAGGTTGCCACAGCTCATCATCTTCCTGCACCTCATACCAGTCGCTCCAGACCACACCATCAGCACTGACCCGCAAGGCCAGTCGCGGATTGAGGTTGGGGGCTGCAGACCAGCGTAGCAGCATGTGGGTAAATGGACGAGGAGTCGGCGTCGGTGGGGTAAGGAACCCGTCGGCAGCCGGCAACAATGGCAGTGTATCGCCTGGTACAACTGTTTGATCGGTTACAAAAAGCTGTTCATCAGGCCGTCCATCAGCAGTTCGTTCCAAACCTGCCGATCTTGCCGACCATGGTAACATCAGCGCCCAGAGGATGCCGATACATATCACGAGACGAAACCAGGAAGTCATCGCACACCTCGGCGATAAGATAGCTTCTCCATCAATCATGCTAACGATACTGCGTCGTAAAAGGCGAGAGGTCTGGGTGACGAAATGATGACAGGCCAGGAAGTCATCTCTCCCATCTGTGACAGGCTTTACAGGAGAGTTCGCATTAGAGCGTATTTCATAAAAAGCCTTGCTGCTGTGCTACCCAACCATTGCACAGGCACATACACGCTTGCCAATCACCAAAGACAGCCTACCGCTCCTGGCCCGTTGGCAGAGCGCAGCTCCGGTCGTGCCATCAACTCACTGAATTGGTTGCCTTGCCCGTTCACCATGCGTGTGTCGCGGAGTTTGGAGTGCGGCAGCATGGCTGCCGCAGCAGCCGTGCTCACGATCCGGTGTGTGGCACGCTGTTGACCATACTGGTCACGGAAATGCTGTGTGATAGTCTCGATCATCGAGTCGGTCAGTAATGATAGCTTCTAGTAAATGTTTTCTGAAATAAGTTCTACGCAGCCCAGGACTTCAGGCTGTGCCAGCACAAAGACCTTGCGCTTCTGACCTCCACATAGCATAGGTTTTTAGCCCGTGCCAACGGGTGTATCATTCCACAGACAGGTGAACCGTCTCACGCACTGTAAGGCATCCGTCATCTCGTGATAATTGCGATTCAGGCCGCTTTCTGTTACCATACATAACGATTTGATACCAATAGCCGAGACACGGCTACCAACATAGTTGTGTGCATCTATGATGAACGCCATTCGCTCAAGCATACAGCTCAAAATCCTGCTTCTCCTGCTCGGTCTGGCCTTACCACCGCTGATTATTGTTGGATGGCTCGGACTGAGCAGTTTGAATATTGCCCGTGAAACGGCTGTCGTTGAGGGCACAAACGCCCTCCGCCAGCAGGCGACCGCCAGCCTGCGCCAACGTGCCGCCGACAAGGCCCAGTTTTACGATGCATCGCTTATCGGTGTCCAGCAACAGGTAGAAACCGTTGCCGATTACGCCCTGCAACGCTACAACACACCGGTGGTCGCGTTCAGCAACGAGCGGGTCTGGATAGCGCCCCGCCCTAGCGAAGACTTGCTGCAAACCTACGCTGCCGAAATCGGATATGTGCGACGCGTTATCCCTCTCTTGCGCGAAATCGTGGCTAATAATCCGTTGGTCAACATTGGCTATATCGCGCTGGAGACGGGAGGCATTATTGCCTTTGACAACGAAGCCGTCATCGATCAGTTGTTAACCCTCGAATCGTTCGATCCGCGAGTACGTCCGTGGTACGTCAAAGCCCGTGATGCCGGCACAACGGTGTGGACAGAGCCGTATATTGATGCCAATACCGGTTTGCTGACAACAACGTGTGCTAGTCCGCTATACGACGAGCAGAATCGATTTATTGGCGTGGTCGCATTTGATCTATTGCTCGATACAATCCAGCAAGACCTGTTGACGGTTGATGTTGGTTCAAGCGGGTATGCCCTGCTCATCAATGCGAATGGCGATGTTGTGGTTCGGCCCAACATGCAAGCGAATGGACGCTGGGATCAGCCATACCAGACTGAAAACCTGCTCAATTCAACCAACACCGACCTCCGGGCTGTCGCCGAGCAGATGGTGGCACGGCAATCAGGCGTGCAACTCATTCAGGAAGATGGACAGTCCAGCTACGTGGCTTATGCCCCAATTACCACTGCTGGCTGGAGTGTGGCGCTGGTGATACCCGCCAATGAGATTGATGCACCGGCAATCGCCACCGGTCAGCGCCTCAGTGAGAGCCAGAGCCGATTGTGGAATCAGCTCGTCGTAGTCTTGTTGATGATCATTATCTCCATCGGCTTTCTCGGACTCTTACTGTCGTTCTCGTTCACCAGTCGGATCAGCGTCCTCCGCGAGGGCGTGCAGGCGGTAGCGGGTGGCGATCTCTCGCGACGCCTGCCCGTAGCCGGAATTGACGAGATTGGGCAACTGGTTGACGCCTTCAACCGCATGACCGATACGCTGCAGAGCAAAATTGTCGAGCTGGAAGAAAATGCCCGTCAACTCGCCATCCTCAATGCCGTCTCCAATGAATTAAAAAGCATTCTCTCCTGGCCGATCTTGCTGGAGACTATTCCAAAAGTGGTGTGTGAGCGATTTGGCTTTGACCGAGCAGTATTGTATCTGGTTGACGGTGATGTCTTGCGGGCTGTAAGTGCTTCATTTGGCCCCGGCAATGAAGAACAGGCACAACAGTTTCTTGCAGTTGCCAACGCACATCCACTGCGGGTAGACGGTGGCAGTGTCGAAGCAGATGTCGTGCGGAGCCGGAAGGCTATCATTGTTGATAATCCCTGGGAACATCCGCGGGTTGACAAGATCAAACAAGCCGCCTCAGCCAGTCGTTCGTATGTCCAGGCGCCTATCTTTGGTCGCAACGATGTGGTGATCGGGATTATTTCGGCAGATTATAAACTGAGTCAGCGTCCGCTGCAGGCGCGTGATGCTGCCCAACTGCTGACCTTCGCCAGCATGGTTGGCCTGACGATTGAGAATGTCCAGCTCTACAACGACCTCGAGCAACAGGTAGCGCAACGAACCGAAGAGCTGCGGGTGGCGTTGGAGCGGGCACAACTGGCCGACCGGCGCAAGAGCGATTTTCTGGCCAGTATCAGCCATGAGCTTCGCACACCGTTGAATGCCATTATTGGTTTTTCTACAGTGTTGCTCGATGATACCGAACAGCCGTTAACCCCTACACAGCGCGAAGACATTCAGAGTATCAACCGTAATGGGCGCTTCCTGCTTCATCTCATCAATGAATTACTTGACCTGGCTCGCATCGAAGCCGGTCATCTCAATCTGGAAATTAGCAGTATCAACCTCTACCAGATTACGAGCGAGGTCTGTGACACCGTCCAGACGTTGCTGAGAAACCGGCCGGTAACGTTGCGCAATGCAGTTCCAGTCACACTACCCGATATTGCTGCTGATGGTGATCGACTACGGCAGATTCTGTTTAATCTCCTCTCGAATGCTATCAAGTTTACAGAACGTGGTACTATTACAATAAGCGCACGAGTGCATGATGAAGTAAATGAAGACGGGAAAGTCGGGCGGTATGTTGCGGTCAGTGTGTCAGATACCGGCATCGGAATACCGCTGGAACGACAACACGAGATTTTCAGCGAATTTGTTCAGATTCACGGTCGCCGGTCACGGCTCAGCGGTACCGGTTTAGGATTGGCGATCACGCGCAAATTAGTGCTGGCCCAGGGGGGAAGAATTTGGGTTGATAGTACACCAGGGATTGGTTCAACATTTACCTTCACGATACCGGTTGCGCAACCGGCATTGCTGGCAGCGCCGGTAAACATTGACACAACGACGCTATGAACCAGTTGCCACAAATTCTGTACATTGAAGACAACCCAGACAATCAACGTCTGGTCCAGCGAGTACTCAGCGCCCGTGGCTATCAGGTCGTTATCGCAGAAGACGGACCGAGTGGGCTCGCCCTCGCCCGCACGAACCATCCAACACTGGTACTGGTCGATCTCGGCATCCCCGGTCTCGATGGCTACGAAACGACAACCCGCCTGCGTTCACTGGCTCACATGCATAATGTACCGATTATCGCCCTGACCGCAGATGCCTCACCCGGCTCACGCGAACGAGCATTGGTTGCCGGCTGTGATGGGTATCTGAGTAAGCCGATTGACGCTCGTGTGCTGCCGGCACAGATCGCCGAATTCATTGAGGGGCGCCGTGAACGCTTGCCGGAAGTTATGGAGACGGAGCTGCTACGCTCGTACAACCAGAAGCTGGTCGAGCGTCTTGAGGCGCGGGTACGTGAACTGACCCTGGCCAACGCCCAACTGCAAGACCTCGACCGGATGAAGGATCAGTTCCTGGCAACCCTCTCGCACGAACTCCGCACCCCCCTCACGTCGCTCCTTGGTTATCTCGAACTCTTTGACCGCGGCATGCTGGGTCCGCTCACACCACAGCAGGAAGAAGCGGTTCGCGTCATGCGGCGCAGCAGCGAAGTGCTAGCCCGCCAGCTCAACAACCTGCTCTACTTTCAAGAGGTACGCAGTCGGTCACTCAATTTTGTGCAATTACAGCCACTCGATATCCTGCGTCCACTTATCGCCGCTGCTCGCGAACGGGCAACACAGGCGCAGTTGCAGTTCGATGTCCTCATTTCCGAGATGCAGCCGATTGAGGTTGACCGCTCGGCATTTGAACATCTGATACGCAATCTCCTCGACAACGCCTTTCAGTACACCAAACCCGGTGGGCGAGTTCGGTTCATCGCCCGTGATGAACCAACCCGCCTGATCATTCGGGTCGAAGATACCGGGATCGGCATTCCTGCCGGCGAGCACGAAAAAATCTTCCTTCCCTTCTACCAGGTTGATCATTCGCTGGCTCGTGAACATCCCGGCAGTGGGCTTGGGCTGGCGATTGTACGCCATATCCTCGAAGCGCACGGTGGTCAGATCGCGCTGCGGAGCGCCCCTGGCGAGGGCAGTGCGTTTACGGTAGCTATTCCGCGCCGACAGGTAGTAAGTGAGTGATTGATCACCACAGCGACACGGAGAGCACAGAGAGTTGTTAAGATTCTCTGTGTCTCTGTGGTGAACACTGCCACCTACTCACTCATGCCGGCAAACTGCAACTGATACAGGCGGTAGTAATAGCCGTGCCGCGCCAGCAGCTCATCATGGGTTCCGTCCTCTACCACTCGTCCCTTATGCAGCACGATAATCCGATCAACGTGGCGAATGGTGCTCAAGCGATGGGCAATGATGATGCTCGTGCGGCCCCGCATCAATCGCGCCAGCGCCTCCTGGATGAGGGCTTCAGTCTCGGTATCAACACTGCTGGTTGCTTCATCGAGAATCAGCAATACTTCAGGGTTAAAGGCAATAGCTCTGGCAAAGGCCAGTAACTGACGTTGGCCGATAGAGAGATTCGCTCCCCGTTCGCGCACTTTGTGGTTGTAGCCACCCGGCAGCCGTTCGATAAACCGGTGGGCGCCGACCAGTTCTGTAGCGGCCCGCACCTGATCGTCGCTGATCGCGTTATTGTGCAGGCGAATATTACTGGCGATAGTCCCACTGAAACAGACCGAGTCCTGCGGCACTGCTGCAACGTGCCGCCGTAATTCAGCCTGCGGCAGATCGCGAATGTCGATCCCATCGAGCGTGATACTGCCCTGCTGCACATCGTAGAACCGGGCCAGCAGCCCGACCAGCGAACTCTTGCCGGCACCGGTCGCGCCAACGATAGCAACCGACTGCCCGGCAGGAATATGCAGACTGATCCCACGCAGCACGGGTTCCTGCGGATTGTAGCCAAACACGACGTTGCGCAACTCAATCTCACCCCGTACCGGTGTCGGCAAGGTACGGGGTTGCACCGGGTCGCGCACCTCAGCCTGCGTATCGAGCACCGCAAAAATCCGCTCTGCTGACGCCATTGCCGACTGCAAAACGGTGTACCGTTCAGCCAAATTGCGGATGGGTTGAAAGGCGCGTTCGAGATATTGAATAAACGCTACCAGCATACCTAGCGACGCCCAACCAGCCAGCACGCCATTGCCACCGCCCCACAACAGTGCTGCTGTGCCGATGGCGGCCAGCAGGTTGACCGATGGAATAAAGATCGCGAAGATCAGCACTGAACGGATGTTGGCCTGCATGTAGTCATCACTCAAACGGGCAAACGCTGCCTGACTGCGTGCTTCCCCGTTGAAGAGCTGGGTCACCAGGACACCGCTAATCTGCTCGCTGAGAAAGGCATTGATCCGGGCCAGGCGCTGCCGTACCAGGCGATATGCCGTGCGCATAAAGCGCTGGTAGATGGAAACAATCAGCATCAAGACGGGCAACGTCGCCAGACTGATCAAGGCCAGACGCCAGTTCAGCACAAACATCACCACAATAATCCCGATCAGGGTCAGCAGATCGGCCACGATCATCACCACACCCTGAGTCAGGAACTCGTTGAGCGCATCAACATCATTGGTAATGCGCGTGATCAACCGCCCCACCGGGTTGCGATTGAAGAAAGAGAGACTCATGTACTGAATGTGACGAAAGATCGCAACCCGCAAATCCTTCATCACCTGCTGACCGACGCTATTGATGAAGTAGGAATGGCTATAGCGGAATAGAAAATTGGCCAGCAACGCGCCAAGAAAGGCGACAAAGTAGGGCCAGACGCCGTCAATGGCACCGGCACTAATCGGACCATCGATGGCCTGTTGGATCAACAACGGTGGTACCAGATCAGAGAGGATCGCTCCGATCAATAGCACAATTGCAACACTGAGCCGTCCCCAATAGGGAATGACGTAGGTTGCCAGACGCCGCACCAAACGGCCATCGTAGGCTTTACCGAGAATTGTGTCATCATCGAACTGATGTGCCACCCTGAACTCCTTATGACTGAAAATACGCCAGACCTGCTTAGAACCTATCCGAAAAATCGCTTCTGAGGCACTTTTCGTAGGGCGAGATGGCATCTCGCCCCACTTTTCGGATAGGCTCTTAGTGCCTATCCAGATATGCCCGAGTCTCTTTGATGATGATGAAGGCAATGCCTTCGTCCAGTCCTTTAAGGTTCTGCTGACACATTCCGAACCTGCTAATCATCACGTTCCAGCTCAGCGGCGAGCAACTCGCGGCGATACATAGCTGCGTAACGTCCGTTACGGGCAAGCAGTTCTTGATGCGAACCACGTTCAACAATCTGACCTTCGTCCAGCACAATGATCTGGTCGGCATCACGCACGGTGGCAATCCGCTGGGCAATGATGATAGTCGTCCGACCGGTCATCTCGGTGCGGAGGCCGGCCAGAATCTGGGCCGCCGTGTGAGTATCAACGCTACTCAACGCATCATCGAGGACCAGAATCCGCGGATCGCGCATTAAGGCCCGGGCAATCGCAACCCGTTGTTTCTGACCACCAGACAGCGTAACTCCTCGTTCACCAACCATCGTCTCCATACCACCAGGTAGCTGATCCAGATCATTGACCAGACGAGACACCTCAACCACGTGATTGAGGCGATCAGGATCAACCGTTTCGACACCAAACCCAATATTCTCGCGCAACGGAATACTGAAGAGAAAACTCTCCTGCGGCACATAGCCAATCATTCGTCGGAGTGCAGCCAGATCGAGATCACGAACATCAATCCCATCAACCAACACCTGCCCGACATCAGGATCGCGCACACGACCAAGGAGATTGATCAACGTCGTCTTCCCGGCACCGGTAGCGCCAACAATAGCCAGCACCGTACCTGCCGGCACCCGGAACGACAGATCGCGCAGCAGCCATTGCTGATCGGAATGGTCGGCCCGCACACCCACACCACGAAACTCAATTTCGCCCTTGCCGGCAGGCAGACGTGGCGTTGCCGGCGAGGTAATCAGCGATTGACGGCGGAGAATGTCACTTAACCGTTCGAGCGAAGCGGTTGCCTGTTGAAACAGATTAACCATCCAGCCCAGAATGATCATCGGGAAGGCCAGCAGCGCCAGATACGCATTGAACTGCACCAGCTCACCGATAGTCAGCGTCCCGGCAGCTACCATCTGCCCACCAACCAGCAAGATCAACGCCGCAATCAGACCGAGGCAGAGCGTCATTGCCGGCCACAACGCGCCCGACAGCAGCACATAACGTAGATTCAGATCACGGTATCGCTCGTTATCAGCGGTAAACACCGCAATCTCAGCCTCTTCCTGAGCAAAGGCTTTCACTGTGCGAATGCCGGCAAAATTCTCCTGGGCACGAGTCGACAGCACACCAAACTGATCCTGCACCCGATGGAAAATCTGGCGCATCCGGCCACCGATAGCGACAAACACAATCGTTGCCAACGGCAACAACAAGACCACAATCAACGCCAGCACCGGCTGAACCAGAAACATCAACACAGCGGCAGCCAGAAAGGTCAGAATCGCAGTAGCAGCACCGTTAAGCCCAGGGCCAAGAAACTGACGAACCGCACTCAAATCGTTCGTCAGACGCGCCATCAGATCGCCGGTATAGTTCTGCTGATAAAACATCTGCTCAAACGACAACAGACGATCAAACAGATCGGCACGCAGATCGTTCTCAATCCGATATGACGTCACTGCAATCAACATACGCTGGGCAAATTTCAGGCCACCATCGATTAGGGCCAGACCGATCAGTGCGCCACCAAACCAGACCAATTCCAGCGGAACGATAGTGCCGTTGGCAACCCGATCAACTGCCAGGCGCAAGACCAGCGGAGCGAGAGCGCTGACGGATGCGCCAAGGGCTGCTGCCAGCAAACCCAGCAGCAAACGACGACGGTAACGATGCAGATACGGAAACAACAGACGCAGGTGGTGCATAGCAACTCCTGACAAGACAAATATCGTCATAGCAGTATAACCGGTCTGATGAGAGATTGGCGTCAGTCGTAGGATGGAAGTTCTTTTCAGGAAACCATGAATGATGAAGATGGTAGGGCACAAAAAATTCAGCACTTGCACCTATGCAATCAGAAGACTGCCGTGACGCAACACATCCATACTCAACTAGAACTTATTTCGTAAAAATCTGTGTGGTCGTGCTACCCGACCATCGCACAGGCGAAGGGCTGACGATCATCTCTAGCCAATGCCATCACTGGTTGGATAGGTGGCCTTGCCCGTTTGTCAGGCGTGTGTCGCGGAGTTTGGAGTGCGGCAGCGTGGCTGCCGCACCAGCCATGCTCACGATGCATGCGCGTGTTACGCCGTTTACCCTGCTGGTCACGGGGATACGGTGTGTGCTCGTCACAATCATGGAGTCGGTCAGTATTGAGATAACTTCTAGCAACCCAATAATGCATCGCTGGGAATCATGGCTACCCAGCCGTAACATCACGCAGGTACGCTACGAATCAACCGAATTATCGACCAACAACATCTGCACGCACCCAACCCAAAGCAGTTACAGGCATTTGAAACAACCTGCTTACTGAGCACGGAATGCCAGAAGAATCGCAACCTGGGATTGTCTTTTTTCTTAAAAGCAACGGATTGACATTTTTCTTTGATTTCTATATAATTTAAGCAACACACCGCCGTTGCATGGTCTTCAACGAATACCGCTGAAGGGCACTTACGATAGCGGAAATTTCGCAGGAGGCCAGCCGGGTGTCAGTCAATCTCGCCGGTAGCAGAAGAGTGGAGGTTCGCCCATGCGCGACGACGATGATCTGGTTCCACCAAAATGGCGTCCGCTGTTTAACAATCAGGACTGGCTGCTGCACGACATCGTGGTGAAGTCGTTCTACGGCTTTGGTGTCATTGCAGCCATTGCCCACCTGCTGGTCTATCTCTGGAAACCGTGGCTTCCCTAGATGATGTAGAGTGAGGAGGGACTATTCATGCAGCCTCGTAGCCCGGTGCGGACGAATATCGTCATTTTTACTATTCTCGGTTTTGTGGTGGCGCTGCTTATCCACTTCATCGTTCTGAGCAGCCCAGAGTACAACTGGTTGTCGAATGCCGAAGGCGGTGCTCTGCTGTTAAGTGCAGCGCGTGCGCTGTTCGGAATTTGACCGATGGCGGGCCGACCACGGCTCGCGTGAGACGGCAACCGCCAGCAGCGTTTCTGCTGGCGGTTGTTGTTCGCAGGCGACGGAGATTCGGCGTTTTTGCACATAAATAAAAAGTTGACCTCACAAAATAATTCGTGTATACTAAATATTACCACATAGTCAAGGGCGGCGTCGCCCTTCCGCCGCAATCTCTCGCTTTTATCGGCACCGATAATATCGGTTTGCCGATCTGGATCAGGAGAGGCCCATGCAATCGTCACGACCAAGTGATCGACAATTAGCGATCGTTGTTTCGGTGGCGGTGGGAATCGTTGTCGCGGTCATTACGACGGCCACCTTCTGGTGGGTATACGATTTGACGTTAGGCCGTGCGCAACGGGAGGCCGCACAAACAGCCGGTGCCCGCTGGAGTCCAAGTGACGGGATTAAAGTTATCACCAGCTCACCTCCGGTCACTCCCACCGATGGCCGCCAGAACTGGATGGGTACGCAGGCATGGAACGAAGGAGTACAGGCTGGTCAGGCCTGGGTCCAACAGTATCCAAACACGGTAAATGTCCAGGTGCTGGTAGGGATGAGTTCAGCCCAAATCTGGACGTATATGCAGCAGTATGTTTCGGGTGCCCTTGGGGTTGGTTGTCAATATTGTCACAACATCAACAACTTTGCCAGTGATGAATATCCGCAAAAGATTGCTGCCCGCAACATGTTGCGCCTGGTACGTGACGTGAATGCAGAGTTCATTGTCAACCTCCCTAACTGGCAGGGGAATTATGTCCAGTGCGCAACCTGTCATAACAATGCACCTAATAATCTTGAGGGATTCGGCGCTCAATTTATCAATTCGGTGCCACCGATTAAGGTAACGGTTGATCCGCTCGATGCCAATGGAATGGCGATTCTTGACCCGGCGCAGAAGCCCGAAGCGATTCGCGAGCCGGTGCTGCTCAAAGATGCCATCCTATTCTATATTTACAATTATCAGGTCTGGAAGCCATTTGATCCCAATGATCCCGAAAGTGGGCGTGGTTCACTTGCCCTGACCTACGATGGCGGTCGCACCCAGGATCAGGTGACCATTAACCAGAACGTGATGAACTATCAGTCCTGGTCGCTTGGGGTTGGCTGTACGTTCTGTCACAACTCGCGTAACTTTGTGGCCTATGAACTGAATCCGGCTGGCGATAATGTCCTTAATCCGCTGTACGCCTACAATAAGTTGAAGGCACAACGTATGTTGCTGCTGACAACCTGGCTGGCCGAGAACTGGCCGCGCTACGGCGCGATCGGGAAACCTGAAATTCCGACCGGCCCTGGTGCTGCAAGCCGCTATTCGTACCAGCGCCTCGGAGATGGTCAGGTATATAATGTGCCCGGCTGTTACACCTGCCACCAGGGAAATAATATCCCACTGGCGTCAATCAATCAGGCCGATATTCCATCTGGTGATGCAGGGATTGTGGTCTTACCACCTCAAATTCGCGGACGGTAAACGATCGTGTTGAAGGGGGCGTGAATGCGCCCCCGCGCCATCAATGCGCTAGAGAGCATTTCCCATGAGCGACATGAGCGATCAAACCAGGCTATCTTCTCCTCCGTCGCTACCCCTGCACAAACAGCCCCAATCGCGCTATGCATGGTTGGTGCGTTCGATCCAGTTGATGAAACCGGTTACCTGGTTCGCGCCAACCTGGGCCTTTATGTGTGGCGCTATTGCCAGCGGTGCCCTGAGCTGGAATGAGTCGATTGGCCGTCTGCTCCTTGGTATGTTTATGGCCGGTCCCATCCTGTGTGGCCTGTCACAAGTCGTCAACGATTACGCCGACCGTGAAGTCGATGCTATCAATGAGCCGCATCGCCTCATTCCTTCGGGACAGGTCTCATTACGGCACGTCTATACTTTGACCGCTATCCTCACCTGGATCGGAGCGAGTATTGCCCTTTTCCTGGGCCGACAGGTTGCTTTTTTTGTCGCGCTGGGCCTGGTATTCGCTCTCGCCTACAGTTTGCGGCCGATCCGGGGCAAGCGCAATGGCTGGATCGGTAACGCACTGGTGGCTATCTCCTACGAAGGTCTGGCCTGGATGGCCGGCCACGCCGCGTTTGCCCCGCTGACCGGTGAGAGTGTGACGATTGCACTCCTCTATTCGCTCGGTGCTCACGGCATTATGACCGTCAATGATTTCAAGAGCATTCGTGGCGATACCATCATGGGTATTCGTTCGATACCGGTACAGTACGGCAAAGTTATGGCTGCGCGGATGGTCGTGACAACCATGGGTGTGGCGCAGATTGCGGTGATCGGGTTGCTCTTCCATTGGGGCCATCCGGTTGCGGCAACGGTTGTCGCGATCTTACTGGCAGCGCAGAGCATTCCTAACGCCCGCTTTATCCGTGACCCTGAAAACAATGAGGTCTTTTTCAACGCGACCGCGATTATGCTCTATGTCTGGGGCATGTTGGCGGCAGCAATTGGTCTGGCAGCTTGACGGGCTTGTGCCCCTAGAGGTGGGTTGGAATGGCACCACGGGTTCTGATTGTTGGCGCATCGGTAGGCGGAGCGACCGCAGCCATCACGCTGCGGTCGTTCGGTATCGAGACCATCATGCTTGAAAAGGAGTTGAGCAAGGCTAAGCCGTGTGGTGGCGCAATACCGCCAGCCGCCTTTCGTGAATTCGATCTCCCGACCAGCCTGATTGACCGGAAAGTAAAGCAGTGTCTGATCGTGTCGCCGTCGGGTCAGGAGACACGTGTTCCGGTAGCCGGCACGATCCCCAGTGACGATGATTACGTCGCCATGGTGCGGCGCGAGGTCTTCGATAACTTTTTGCGGCAGCGCGCCCAAGAGCGCGGTGCCGATCTGATCCACGCCCAGTTGACCGGTTTGCGGGTTGACCGGCGTGGGGTTGTCGCTACCTACCGCACGCCATCCGGCCATGAAGGTTCAGTCTGGGCCGATGTGGTCATCGGCGCCGATGGTGCCTATTCGCCAACGGCGAAGTTTCTCGGCTTACCCCATCTCCCCCGAGCAGTGGCCATTCAAGAGCGCATTAAGCTCCCCCCAGACAAGATGGTGCGCTGGGAGGAGACGGCTGACCTGTATCTCGGCTATGAAGTCAGTCCCGATCTGTACGCCTGGGCCTTCCCCAAGCGTGACCATATCGCCGTAGGTATCGGTGCCGGCCCTCGCCATAGTACCGCAGCAAAACAGTTGTTGACGAACCTCAAGCGGCGGCTTGGTGATGCCCTGGCCGGTGGACAGACGATCCTGCGTGAGGCACACGCTCTACCAATGGAGCCACGGCCACATATGGCATTTGACCGTGCAATGCTGATCGGGGATGCAGCCGGCTTAGTCGTACATACCTCCGGTGAAGGTATCTATTGGGCAATGAAGAGTGGCCAGATGGCAGCCCAAACACTGGCCGAGTATCTTGATGCTCCCAGTGCAGCAAACCTGCGCCACTACGAGCGGCGCTGGTGGAAACAGTACGGCACGATGTACCGCTTCTTGCGCTTTTTGCAGATGTGGGGCTACGGTAACGAGCGGCAGATGGAGGTATTTACTGAAATGTGCCGTAATTACGATGTGCAACGCTTGACCTTCGACAGCTATATGCACAAACAGATGGCCCCCGCACCCTGGTTAGCCCAGTTGCGGATGACTGCCGAGATTATTGCCAGTGAGGTTCGCAATTATCTCCGCCCACGAACGCCGATACGAGAACAGTTGGGATTGACGGTGGTCGAAAAAGAGCGCATGGTCGCCGCAGATTAGGCGGGGTAGGTTGGGAACCCGCCCTGTATCCAACCTGACCCGTGCCCAACCTGCCCGTATCCAAATCGCCCGTACCTAACCCGCCCTCTGCCCAACCTGACCCGTTCCCGACCCGCCCTATTGCGGCGGTAGGGGCGGGTTGCTGACCCGCCCCCCCAACTCATTGCGATAGGAATTTCAAGCGCGGACAGAACCTGTAATATTAAATCTTGACGACCACAGTGCATGATTCAGGTTGTCAGATCCCTGCAGGAATGCTACCACAAAGTATGGTGCCAGGAAGATCTTTGATAAGGTGCCAGAACTTCTATCGCACCAGGTTTGATACGACCAGAAGGGTGACAGATACGACCTGCAACCGGTGTAGCGTACAGTGGGTGCAGACACATAGCATCCGCACGCCAAGCCATGCGACCCGCTAGCTCAGAGTGTGGAACGTAGCCAAGCCAGTGTGTAATGTCTATGTGGATGTACGAAATAGCTTCCGGGTTTTGCTCAAAAGAAGTCTTCAGCTTGAGGCATATATATCTGTCAGTTCGGCCAGATAGTGAATGATCATTGCACTGCCGCCAAACAGGCAGGGCAGAAATATCTTTTCATTCGGCGCGTGCAGGTTGTCGTCAGGCAGACCAAAACCGGTAATGACAAGTGGGACATGCAGATGTTTCTGGAAGGTCGCCGCAATTGGCAGGGTGCCCCCG
This sequence comes from Chloroflexus sp., assembly GCF_034432675.1. GTDB lineage: Bacteria > Chloroflexota > Chloroflexia > Chloroflexales > Chloroflexaceae > Chloroflexus. The sequence continues at coordinate 53,612 of NZ_DAOUBI010000001.1, forward strand.
CCAATCGAGAAGGCCGCCGGTCGTCCAAATGCTCTGGCGAAGGCTGTCGAAGCCGCCTGCACCGTTGGATGGCGATAATCAACCAGCACCGGCCACGATGCACTCAATACCTCTACCGATACCTGTACGGTTGATGGCGCCTGCTGCTGCAAGAAGTTCTGCACCAGTTCACCAATTTCAACCGGGTCTTGATGTGGCACCAGACGCATCGAGAGTTTGGCCCTGGCCTGAGCCGGGATCACCGTCTTTTTGCCCGGCCCCGTGAAACCGCCACTGATGCCATGAATGTCGAAGGTTGGCCTGATGCTGGCCCGCTCAAGCGGCGTAAAGCCCTCTTCGCCGGCCAGCACCGGCACACCAGTCAGTGCCTGCAATACCGCATCACTCACCGGTAGGCGATTGATAAACGCTCGCTCTTCGTCATCAACGATACGCACTTTCTGGTAAAACCCCGGTACCCGAACCCGGCGTGTATCACCATCTTGCAGTGCGGCAAGCAGGCGCACCAGCACGTTGAATGGGTTATCTACCACACCGCCAAAGGTGCCGGAGTGGAGATCGGTCTTCGGGCCACGCACGGTCACTTCCAGATAACAATTGCCCCGTGTGCCGTAGAGGATGAGCGGTTGTTGCGGACTGAGCATCATCGAATCAACCAACAACACCGCATCACAACGCAGCCGTTCTGCCTGATCGGCCACGAACCGATGAAGCAGCGTACTCGAAACTTCTTCTTCACCCTCGATGATCAATTTAACGTTAACCGGCAAACGACCGCTAGTCTGGAGACAGGAAGCCAGGGCAAAGATCACGGCCATAACCTGTCCCTTGTCATCGGATGCGCCGCGAGCGTAGAGGTTCTCACCGATCAGCGAGGGCGTAAAGGGTGGTGTATGCCATTCAGCGACCGGGTCGGCAGGCTGTACATCATAATGGCCGTAGATAAGCAGCGTAGGCGCTTGTTCAGCACCAATCCATTCGCTGTAGACCAATGGCAGCCCATGGTCGGCGACAATCTCAGTGTGGTGCATCCCAATATGCCGCAGGTAGGTTGCCAGCCATTCAGCGGCTCGCCCCATATCGGCCCAGTGGGCCGGATCCATGCTTACACTGGGGATGCTGAGCAATTCGTACAGTGCAGACAGATGTTGATCACGATGTTCCGTAAGATAACTCAACGCAGCGGCCACCGGGGTCATCGCATCCTCCTTGATGAATATGTCGCTTGAAAGCAGAATCGCTTACCGGTTATTCTACTCTACAATCCACGGTAGACCGCTGACGGCACTGCTGCGTTGTTCGGGATCGGTGACGACGTTGATCAATGCCGGTTTTCCCGCTGCAAAAGCGCGCCGTATAGCCGGCACCAGTTCGTCGAGGCGCGAGACATATTCGCCGTGCCCGCCGAGAGCACGGGCCAGTTCATCGTAACGGGTTGGATTGAGCGCTGTGCCGACGATGGCTGCGTCTCCCCACCGTCGTCGCTGACCGTCGCGCGTCTCACCCCAGCCGGCATCGTTGGCGACGACTACCACAATCGGCAACTGGTGGCGTACCGCGGTATCAAACTCCATCCCACAGAGACCAAAGGCACCATCACCCATAATTGCCACCACCGGCGCATCGGGTCTGGCCAGTTTAGCCCCGATAGCAAAGCCTAAGCCGACGCCGAGATGTCCGGTACTGCCAACCCACAGCACGCCGCTGGGGACGAAAGCGTCGAGGTATTGGATGGCGAAGGCTGCACTGTAACCGCCATCGACAACCTTGATCGCTTTGCGGGGAAGGCATTCGGCTAGCGCCTGCATCAGTTCAATCGAATGGATTGGTCGTTGATCGCGGGTTGATAATTGGGCCGCAGCAGCCGTTTGCTGGCGCATCGCAGCGATACTGCCGTGTGCTAGCGCCGGCCACTCTGCATCCATTGCCCACGGCCCGGTTGCCGACACCATTGCGTTCAATTGCCGCAGTGCCTGCGCCGCATCAGCGACAATTCCGATCTCAATCGGTCGTGTCTTGCCGATACTTTCGGGATGGAGATCAATCTGGGCTACCGGTGCATCAGGCGAGAAGAGCGGCGGTCGTCCATAACCGATTGTCCAATCGAGCCGGGTGCCGATAACCAGAAAGGCGTCGGCCAGGGCGGCGGGAGACGGGTAAAAGCCGGCTGCCAGCGGATGATCGTCAGGGATGATTCCGCGTGCCAGGTTGCGCGTCAACACCGGAATGCCGGTTGTCTGGACAAAGCGAACGAGTTCGGCTTCGCCGTGCGCCCACCAGACCCCGCTGCCGGCAATAATCAGGGGCCGACGTGCCTTGCGTAGCATCTCGATCACCTGCCGGAGCAAGTCGGGATCGGCCAGCGGGCCGCTCGTCACCCGATAGTGACGCGGTTGAGGGACGGTCTCAACATCAATGGTCACCTGCATCACCTCAAGTGGAAAGTCCAGAAAGGCCGGCCCAGGCCGACCGGTAGTTGCATGTCTGATGGCAGCAGCCGTGTATTCGGGTAGGCGCCTGGTCTCGAAGCAGGTGCGTTGCCATTTCGTGATCGGGCGCACGAACCGGAGCTGGTCAATTGCCTGCATGACTCCAATATCCCGTCCGGCCAGTGAACCTTGAGCTGAAACGACAATCATCGGCACCTGCGCTTCATAAGCTACCTCGATCCCGGCCACCGCATTCACCAACCCCGGCGCAGCATCAACGGTGAGCAAGGCAGGACGACGCGCCAGTCGGGCAAACGCATCGGCCATATGGGCGGCATGCATTTCGTTGCGGGCATCGATGACACACAAGCCCTCTTCGCGACAGGCATTGACGATCTGATAGTTGTGACCACCGACAATAGTGAAGGCATGGGTGATACCCGCTTCCCGCAACGTTCGTACCACCAGCCAGCCACCATCACCGCGCACTTTCGGCAACGGTGGTGGCGTTGATTCGGCTGTCAGCCGGTAGACAAACCGTACCAGATCATCGTGACTCATCTGCTGACGCAGACCCAGCAAGCCGGTACGATCAGGTGCGCCAACTCGCCGACGAATCGGTGGCGGATCGGCATCGGCAACGTCGAGAATGGCCTGGGCAACTTCAGCGGGATCACGCGCCGTTTCCCAGGCAGCGGACAGGGCTGACGCCATTCGTAACGCACGATCGGCGTAGGGACTATCAGGTTTCAGCGCCGAACGGGCCTGGGCAATCGCATTCGCCGGCATCGCCGTCTTGAACATCCCACAGGGTTGAACGACCGAGACGTGGATGCCGAACGGAGCCACCTCTTGATACAGACTGTCGGAAAAACCTTCCACTGCATGCTTGGTTGCAGTGTAGAGACCTTGAAACGGGAAGCCGATGACCCCGCTATCCGATGAAAGATTGATAATCCGTCCACCACCAGCCGCCCGCATCACCGGCAAGACAGCCTGCGTGATCAGCATCATCCCGATGATATTGACATCGAACAGGCGCCGGATGTCGGTCAATGACACCTCTTCGAGCGGGCCACCGTGACCCAGACCGGCGTTATTCACCAGCACGTCGATTCGTCCAAACCGCTCGATCACTGCTGCCACACCAGCCTGGATGGTCATCGGATCGGTAAGATCGATAGCGACCGGAAACAGACATCCGTCTGCTGAGGAAGGTAGCGCGGCGAGCAGTTCGAGGCTACGGTCGGCAGCAGCGACATACTCGCCACGTTCGAGAAGCTGTCGCACGAGGCTGCGCCCAAAACCACCTCCGGCACCGGTGATCAACCAGACTCGTCGAGAGATTGTCGCTGTCATACTATCCCTTCCTGCAGCTATGCCGCATCACAAGCAAGGCTGCCAAGCCATCAGTGGCAACCAACAACCAGACATCGGATGAACGGAACTATCACTAAAACAGCGAATTGAAGACATCAATCACCAGCTCATTGGCAATCGCATCGGGCAGAGCATCGAGCACTTCGTTAATCAGAGTCATATCGGTCGGTAACCGGCCTTCAGCCAGGCCGATAGCCTGCCAGAGCTGTTGTACAGCGGACGGAGAATGATCAATGGTCAGCGCACGAACGGCCATCTCAACCAGATTGCGGTCAACCGGCGGCCAGTGGCGCACCTCGGCGACGCAGGCCGCAAGATCGGCGAGCAGTGCATCAACGTAGCCGGCTACCCCATACGAAACCGAGAAATGGATGTTACGTGGCGAGTGTGGAGCCGACAATTGCGGCTGAACATACCATCCACACCGACGCATCGCATCGGCCAGTTGAAAGACATTGATGGTTGGCGACGCCACCGCAACCATACTCATCACCGGTTGACCCAGCACCTGAAGATCGGGAATTGCCGCAATCCCGGCAATCAGGCGGTCGGTGGCGTCCTGGACAGCCGCCACGATCTGACGATAGCCGACGGCACCGAGGTAACGCAAAAGTGCCCAGGCCGCCGCCAGCGGCCCCGCCGAACGAGAACTGAGCACCGTTGGGTTGATGACCGTATAGGCTGTGGTATCGGTCGAAGCAAACAACTGATAGCGGCGCAACGCACGATGGCGGTAGAGAATGACCGATGCCCCTTTGGCGGCGTAGCCATACTTATGCAAATCAACCGAAAGCGATGTCACCCCCGGCACACTCAGATCGAAGGGCGGAATCTCACGCCCCAACTGACGTAGAAACGGCAGGTACATCCCACCAACACAGGCATCAACGTGGCAAAGCAGGCCGTATTCCTGGGCAAGTGCTGCGATGTCGGCCACCGGATCGAGCGCACCCTGGGCATACGAAGGCGCTGACGCCACCAGCATAATGGTACGCTCGTTAATCGCGGCCCGCATCGCCGCTACATCAGCCGCGAAGGTTAGCGGGTCAAAATCAACCACGACCGGCTTGACGCCCAGATAGTGCGCCGCTTTGTGAAAAGCAGCGTGGGCCGTACGCGAGAGCACCATTTCGGGTTGCTTAATCTCAGGCCGTTGGTGGCGCGCCCAGTCACGAGCCGTCTTGACTGCGAGCAGAATGCTCTCAGTCCCACCCGCTGTCACATTCCCGCACGTCTCTTCATCACCACCGAGTAGATCGGCAACCATCCGCACCACTTCCTGTTCGAGGTGAGCGGTGCTGGGAAAGGTGGTGGGATCAAGGCAATTCTCGGTCAGATAATGGAGATACGCCTGTTGCATGAGATCGGTTGCCGCTGTGTCTGGTTGATAGACATACGCCCACACCCGACCGTGTTGCCAATCGAGATCGGCCATTTTAAAGCGCTGTAGTGCGCTCAGAATTTCGGTTGGAGGCATTCCTGTAGCAGGAAAACTCACGACACAACCCTTTCCGGCGCCAATACAGCTTTCGGCGCTCGCTCCAACGGATACTTCCACATACAAAAGACGATGATCAAGGCGGCGATAATTGTCGTGCCACCGATCAGAAAACGAATGCCCCAAATGGCGCCAGGAGTTTGCAGATCACTCCCGGCGACATAGCCGGCTAGCGACAGCACACTCGCAAAGAGCACCCCTTGCGCTGAGAAGGCCAGTTTGGTAATCCCACCATTCATCCCGAAGAAGATACCTTCCCGGCGCACACCATGGCGAGCCGCGTCGTCATCGATTACCTCGGAGATCAGTGGAAACGGCATCAACATCGAACCGGCAAGCCCTGGCACCACCAGCAGTGTGCCTATCAGGCCGGAGACAAAATCGGTTGCCAGCATCATCATCACAAAACCGGGAATAAAGCAGAGACTGGTAATCATCCAGGTGCGCCGCGGCCCGATCCGGGTGACCAGTGGTCGCCAGGCCAGCAGCATCGGAATGGTGAGCAAAATCGGTAATCCCAGCAAGATCGCTTCTGCATCGCCACCGCTCAGCCGGATACCGGCCACTTCGATAGGCCCCTGAATGCCCAGCGCATATTTACGCCAGAATGGGAGCATAGCAGCCAGTGCCAGCCAGACATACTCTTTGGCGATGTTCGCGCCGATAAACCAGCGAAACGGTCGACTGGCGAGCGTAATCCGCAACGCAGTGAGCAGATGCACCTGCTGACCGTCATGCTGCACCGGAGCTTCACGCACCCCAATCATTGCGATCAGGTAGCCCACCCCTACCAGCGTTCCCATGATTGCTCCCATCCAGATGTAGCCCACCGTCTCGGCCAGAATCGGCGCCAGAATAAACGACAGCAGAAGGGCAATGGTCGCCAGCACCTCACGGGTTGCCGACAGATTGATCCGTTCACGTAGATTGGGGGCCACTTCAGGAAAGAGCGCGTTGTAGGCAATAATGGTCAGACTGTAGAGGGTATCGAAGATGAACAGAATGATGAGAAAGTAGGCGGCTAACAACCAGGGCGACTGTCCCGGCGGTGTCCAGAGAAAAAAGAACGAGAGGCCGAGCGGCACTGCGCCAAAGACCACATACGGTACACGCCGCCCCATTGGTGTGCGCGTGCGGTCGGATAACTGCCCCATCAAGGGGTCATTAATCGCATTCCACAAACCGTAGGTTGTCCAGATAATACCGGCAGTAGCGGCACTTAGCCCTAACACATCCACATAGTAGAACTGAATCCGATTACCGAAGACCTGGTAGGCGATCGTGTTGGCAAAATTGCCCATCGAATACGTGATGTAGCGCAGCAGCCGACTCATACCTCGCTCCTTCCTGGATCACCGCCTTTATATGCTATTGCCGGGTTCTGATGGATCGGGAAAGCCCAGCAACCTGGCCGTGTAAAGGTGCAAAAACTGTTTAAAGGCGGCCACCCGCTCCGGGTCGGCAGGATCAAGTCGCAGACCGGTCGGATCGAGTGGCCCACCGGCAAAGTAGCCGTAGAGTATCCAGGTAAAGCTATGGAGGATGAGGCGCAGATCAGGCGTTGGCGCAATAGAGCCGGCAGCCTGCGCACGCTGCAAGAGATCAAGCACCAGCGTATAAAGCGGCGCCGAGACTTCAGCTTCCAGCGCACCCGGCGAATCATCCTGTTCGAGCCAGCGCCGCAGCCAGAGGCGCGGCATTTCGGGATGGGTCAGCGTAAGATCAACCAGCGCGTCAATCAGATCATTGAGACGCTGTTGGAGTGCTACCGGATCAGAGATGAGCGCTGGTGGAATGTCACCAATATGGGCGGTTATCACTTCCTGTTCGCGTTCGGCCAACCGTCGAAAAACGATCCGGTAGAGATCAAGCTTGCTACCGACATGGTAGTGAATGGTTGCGATATTCAACCCTACGGCTGCGGCCAGCGCACGCATCGACATGCCGTAATAGCCATAACTGGCGAAGAGTGCCGCGGCGGCAGCGAGAATACGCTCAGCACTCCCACCGGCTTCAGTCTGACTTTCATGCATCATTGCATCGCTCCTATACTGCTGGGCCGCTGTGAACAGGCTGCAATCTGCGGTGATAACCTGAGCCAGGATGATGGTAATTGAGCGATTCACCGCCTCATTCGTGCGCTGTTGTGAGACGCTTCATTGCGTGAATGTATTTAATCAATCGCTTGATGGAACGAAGTATAGACATACGACGGGTGGTTGTCAAGAGGTGGGGTGATGATGGTAGAGTATCTTATCCGTTCAAGATCATCGCTCATCAACACACCGACGGTCTGGGTGTCCAGACCGTCGATGGCAAGCAAGGCCGCAATACGCGCGTCACAGACTATGTCTCGTCAATAAATGGATAGAGCATCCGACCGGTCAGATCGGTATGGCTCCCCAACGCATACGATGGTCGGTAATCTTCCAGCACCCGAATGTAGTTTGCCCGCTCAAACGCTGCCGGCTCAGCCACTGCCCGCTGGCTCATACTTCCACGGAGTTGCGAAATCGACTCATACTCGTGTTCGGTGAGCCATAATTCCATATCGTGCAGAACACTGCGCAAGACATCGGGCGCTCGCCCACGCAGCAGGGCTGAAGCCATCATGGCTACGCTGGCACCTGCCATCAAACCCTTCAGCGCATCAATGGCACTATGCACACCACTGCTAATCGCGAACTCCACTGGAATCCGCCCGTAGAGCAGGGCAATCCAGCGTAGTGGCAGACGTAATTCGGCTGACGTGCTCAGTTGCAGGTTCGGGCGCACTGTCAGTTGTTCGAGGTCGAAATCGGGCTGGTAAAAGCGGTTAAACAGCACCAGCGCATTCGCACCGGCTTCCACCAATCGCCAGGCGAAATTGGGCAAGGCAGTGAAATAGGGGCCAATCTTGACCGCCAGGGGAATGGTGATCTCGGCCCGCACGGCGCGCACCAGTTCCACATACGTATCTTCGAGTTCGCTGCTGGTGATGTTGGTATCCACCGGTATGAAATAGATATTTAATTCGAGCGCATCAGCTCCTGCTTCCTGGATCAGACGGGCATAACGCACCCAGCCACCTGCCGACACACCGTTGAGGCTACCAATCACCGGAATACTCAATGCGCGTTTCAACGCAGCCACCTGTTCGAGATAGCGTTCTGGGCCAACGCTGTACACACCGTGTTCGGGCAGATAGCTGAGCGCTTCGGCGAAACTCTCGGCGCCGTGGCTGAGCATCCGATCAAGTTCGAGGCTGTTTTGAATGATCTGTTCCTCGAAGAGCGAATACATCACGATTGCGCCCAGGCCGGCCTCTTCAAGCTGGCGGGCCAGCTCAACGTTCCGGCTAATCGGAGATGCCGCAGCGACCAGCGGTGTGCGCAGTGGCATCCCCAGATAGGTCGTACTCAGATCAATCATCGCAGCCCCTCCTTGGTTTCAGCCAGCAGCTCATTCGCCATCCACTGTAAATGGGCCCATTTCAGGGCTACCTGCCGCCGCAAACTGGCGAGTAACTGTTCGTAGCGTGCCGGATTGGCCTGTTGTAGCATCTGGAAGCGTCCTTCGCCACGCAGGTAGACTTCAGGATCGATAGTTGGTGCCTTCGAGTCAATCGTCAGCGGTGAGCCTTCGTGAATGGTTGGGTTGTAACGGTAGAGCGGCCAGATGCCCGACTCGACTGCCAGGCGCTGTTGTTCAAGCCCACGGCGTAGATCGTAGCCGTGCGCAATGCAGTGGCTGTAGGCAATAATGAGCGACACACCGGGATAGGCTTCAGCCTCCTGGAAGGCGCGCAGGGTCTGGACATCGTCGGCTCCAAACGCGACGCGGGCTACATAGACATCACCGTAAGTCATCGCAATCTGGGCTAGGTCTTTCTTCACGCCACCCTTACCACCGGCAGCGAACTTGGCAACCGCACCGGTTGGCGTTGACTTGCTGGCCTGTCCACCGGTGTTGGAATAGACTTCCGTATCCAACACCAGAATGTTCACATCGCGCCCCGAAGCGAAGACGTGGTCGAGACCACCAAAGCCAATATCGTAGGCCCAACCATCACCACCCACAATCCAGATACTGCGTCGGATCAGCACATCGGCCAGTGCCAGCAGATCACGTATCTGTGGTACTTCTGGCGGATTATCCTGCAACAGTTCGGTTAGGCGCTGCTTGAGGATGGCTACCCGTTCGCGCTGTTCACGAATACCGGTTTCTGTGCGCTGGTCAGCATTAAGCAAGTCTTCAATAAATTCGGCACCGAGCAATGGCCGCAACCGCTGAAGTAGCATCTGCGCGTGCGCAAGTTGCTGGTCGACACTCAACCGCATCCCAAGCCCAAACTCACCGTTATCCTCGAAGAGCGAGTTACACCAGGCCGGCCCCCGTCCCTCGGCGTTGGTTGTCCATGGGGTGGTTGGCAAGTTCCCGCCGTAGATCGACGAGCAGCCGGTCGCGTTTGCGATGATCGCCCGATCACCGAAGAGCTGGCTCAACAACTTGAGATAGGGTGTCTCGCCACAGCCGGCACATGCGCCGGAGAACTCCATCAGCGGCACCAACAACTGGGTGTGCTTCACGCTGCCCATCGAAATCTGAGTTCGGTCAACGTCAGGCAGCGAGAGGAAGAAGTCCCAATATGTTGTCTCGCGTGCGCGAATAGGGGCTTGTGGTTGGAGATTGATGGCCTTGCGACCGACAGCCCGCTTGTCTTTCACCGGGCAGGCTTCAACACAGAGGCCACAACCGGTACAATCTTCGGGTGCGACTTGCAGGGTATAACGCTGACCAGGAAACTCTTTGAAGCGGGCTGGTGCGCTCAGGAAGCCGTCAGGAGCACCGGCAAGTGCCTCTTCGGGGTACACCTTCGCCCGAATCGTCGCGTGCGGACAGACAAAGACGCATTTGTTGCATTGAATACAGATATTCGGATCCCAGACCGGTATTTCGAGGGCGATATTACGCTTCTCCCATTTAGTTGTCCCGGTGGGGAACGAACCATCAATTGGAATTGCACTGACCGGCAACTCATCACCGCGACCGGCAATCATCGCGCCCAGGACATCCCGTACAAATGCGGGGGCGTTGGCCGGTACCGGAGGCCGCATCGCCAGACCGTTATCTTCAGTCGGCGGTGGAATGGGCACTTCGTAGAGACGATCAAGGGTGCGATCCACGGCTGCCCAGTTCTGCCGTACCACTGTATCGCCGCGCCGACCGTATGTCTTCTTAATAGCCTGTTTGATCGCTGCAATTGCCTCATCGCGCGGTAGCACACCGCTAATGGCGAAGAAACAGGTCTGCATCACGGTATTGATGCGTCCGCGCATGCCGACTTCATTGGCGACAGCGGTTGCGTCAATCACATAGAAACGTAGCTTCAGATCACGAATCTTGCGCTGCACTACCGACGGTAACTGATGCCAGACCTGATCCGGGCCGTAGGGGCTATTCAGCAAGAACACTCCCTCGGGCGCTGCATACTGCAACACATCAAACCGTTCAAGAAAGCTAAACTGATGGCAGGCGACGAATTGCGCCTGACCCTTGCCGATCAGGTAGGGCGTTGCTAACGGTGATGGACCGAAGCGCAGGTGCGAAATGGTTACCGACCCCGATTTCTTCGAGTCATAAACGAAATAGCCCTGCGCGTAACGTTCGGTATCGCCTTCGCTACTGTCACCGATGATCTTGATACTATTCTTGTTTGCGCCGACGGTACCATCAGAACCCAGCCCCCAGAACACACAACGGACGGTGCCCGGCGGATCGATGCAGAGGTCTGGATCATATTCAAGGCTACTGTTGCTCACATCGTCGATGATACCGACGGTAAAGTGCTCCTTCGGTTGAGGCTTGCTCAGCTCGGCAAAGACTGCTGCCACCATCCCTGGCGTGAACTCCTTCGACGACAGACCATAGCGGCCACCGATGATCGTGATCGGCTGCCCACGCAGAGCGGCAACAACATCGAGGAAGAGCGGCTCACCGGCAGCTCCCGGTTCTTTGGTGCGGTCAAGCACGGCAATCGCTCTCACCGTTGGCGGCAGTACGGCACGGAATGCGGCCTCTGCAAACGGACGGAAGAGCCGAACCTGTACCACCCCAACCTTCTCCCCCTGTTGATTGAGATAAAAGGCAGTCTCACGAGCTGTCTCACCAGCCGAACCCATCACTACAATCACTCGCTCGGCATCAGGCGCACCGCAATAGTCGAAGAGGTGATACTGCCGACCGGTGATACTGGCGAAGCGATCCATCTGCGCTTGCACGACGGCAGGGAAGGCGTCAAGGATTGGCTGGATACGCTCGCGGGCTTGAAACGCCACATCGGGATTCTGCGCGGTACCGCGAATGACCGGATGTTCTGGCGACAGCGCATGCGCACGCTGATCATGTACCCACTCATCTTTAATCATTGCCCGGATTTCGTCATCCGCAAGCGCAATGATTGTATTCACCTCGTGCGAGGTCCGAAATCCGTCGAAGAAGTGGATCACCGGCAACTTCCCGGCCAGCGAACTGGCGTGGGCAATCAGGGCCAGATCGTGTGCCTCTTGCACCGAAGCCGAAGCCAGCATGCCTACCCCGGTCGCCCGCGCTGCCATTACATCGGAATGATCGCCAAAGATTGACAACCCCTGCGTCGCGATAGCCCGGGCAGCCACATGGAAGACACCGGGGGTCATCTCGGCCGCCATCTTGAACAGGTTCGGGATCATTAACAACAAGCCCTGCGATGCCGTAAATGTTGTCGTCAACGCACCGGTCTGCATCGCACCGTGCAATGCACCGGCAGCCCCACCCTCTGATTGCATCTCGTAGATGGTTGGCACTACACCCCATAGATTCGGTTTACCGGTGGCGGCAAAGGCATCGGCCTGTTCACCCATCGGGGTCGAAGGAGTTATCGGATAAATCGCTATAACTTCACTCAGTTGATAGGCAACGTTTGCAACTGCTTCATTGCCGTCGAGGGTAATCCGTCGCGATCCCATCATTGCCTCCTTGCCTGTATGCAGGAATCGTTTCGCCTGCCTGGTACCAGTATAGACATAGCAAAGGAAGACTACCGATAAAACTCAGGCAACCGGCAGTGATGATTACTTCATTCTGTAACCATTCGGCACAAAAATTTCATCTATTTTTTAACTTCAGCTCCACTTTTCTGTTCCACGAAATGCTACGACCGTTTATAATAGGCGTGATTTCGCATACAAACACTACCGGAGAAGCGCATGCAGCGCACAACCCTGATCCTCGACCGATCATCTGCTCTGCGGGAAACCTTTGGCATTGAAGCCAGTTGGTGGTCTAACGCCTTCGTTACCGATCTTCAGGCACTGGTTCTGCAGGTAACCGGCATTCCTGCCCATATCACCACGACCATTCAGATCGCTGCTGAAGCAATTGACGAACCGTTGTTGATACTGAGCGGCGACACTCCTCACCTTCCCGAAACCCGAATCCGCGATGCGTATACATTGCTGGATAACAGGGCAGACCTGGTGATCGGCCTGTGTGATCGTGGAGGCTGGTATGCGCTGGGAGTACGCCAATCAACGGCGATAGGCAGGATTCCCGTAACTTTAGAAGAGATTCGCCCTTGGTTGAACGGTCTGCAACGACGTGGCCTGTACATTGCGCGTCTCCCACTCTGGTTTCGGATTACCTATCCCTCCGATCTGGCAACCCTGGCTGTCGCACTTCGTACCATGCCGGGCAATTATGCCCCGGCGACCCGCCATCTTCTGGGTGACAATGAGAATGCCCTGGAACGAGAGTGGGGAGCGTAGTTGGTCTGGAATGGCAGTGCTCATTACCCTATCCTAGAATACGACTTCAAACCGTGCATCACCGACCTGTCATACGGTAACCACTACCATTCAGGATGCGTATGGCGGTAGCAGGCGTACCACCGCTTGCCGGTGATCCACAGGGATCACCTCCACGCAGACAGTCCACACCACGATGAGAGAATACTCCGTCTGCACTTAGATCGAGCATGTCGCCAATTTGGAGTACGGAAGCCTGGCTTCCGCACCGGCCATGCCGATCACCCCCAGCCGAAGGAATGCGCTAGCCCACCGAACACTGACGGTGCGAGAGGCCACAACGGTATTAAGCATCGTCATAACCATGTCCCTCTACCCCGTGACAAATAGCAAAACTTGTGATATACTCTCTAACGGCGTGCATCAGATGCACGCCAACCTTTTACGTTAAAAGACTTAGCACTCTAACCTCACGAGTGCTAATCAGCGACCAGCGAGGCAGGATACAGCGATGAGCGAACCTCTGACCGAACGCCGGCAGATAATACTCAAGCTGGTCATTCAAGAGTTTGTTGATACGGCAACGCCAGTTGCCTCCGAGACACTGGTGCGGAAGTATCACCTTCCCGTCTCTTCGGCGACTGTGCGTAATGATATGGCTGCGCTCGAAGAATTGGGGTTTCTCACCCATCCGCATACGTCGGGCGGACGGATTCCGACCGATGCCGGCTATCGCTTTTTTGTCGAGAATTTAATGGAGCGCACCACTCTGTCTCCCGCCGAACAACGCATGATCCGCCACCAGTTCTATCAAGTGCGAGGGGAACTCGATCAGTGGGTACAACTGGCCTGTGCTGTGCTGGCCCGCACGGCGCACAATGCCTCGGTAGCCACTGCGCCCCGTGCCGAGCAGCTCCGCTTTAAGAGCCTGGAGCTAATCGCAATCCACGAGACAATGGCGCTGGTGGTGATTGTCTTTCACGGGGGATTTGTGAAACAACAGACGCTGCCTATCGAGCCAGGGCGGACTCCCGAAGACCTGCGTCGCGCTGCCGGGCTGGTGAGCGATTTATTGGCCGACGCTACGCTCAGCCAGGCCGAGGAGCTGGCCGTCATCGCAACCTTTAATGGGGTGCCACTGAGCGAGTTTGAACGCTCACTCGTTGACCTGGTGGTACGGGCAATGAGTGTGTTTGAAGAGCAGGCGCAGGAACAGATTTATTCCGATGGCATCCTGGAAATGCTGGGTCAACCGGAATTTTTGCCTGCCAGTGGCCGTGACGATGCCGAGCGAGCCATTGAACGACTGCGCCGCACGCTGGAGATTTTGAAGAGTGGTCGTGGCCTGAGTTCACTGATCCCCCAAGCGCTCGCCTCTGGTGGCGTTCAGGTGATCATCGGTGGTGAACATAGCGAAGATACAATGCGTGATTATAGTGTAATCCTGGCCCGCTATGGCGTTGAAGGCGCATTGGTAGGTGTGCTTGGTGTGATTGGGCCAACCCGTATGGCTTACCCACGCTCAATCTCAACCGTGCGTTATATCGCGTCGCTAATGACTAATTTGCTGGCCGATCTGTACCATGTTAGTACCCGTCCCTCTGATATAGAACCTGCCGCTGAACCGTAGGCGGTGTATAGTAGATAATGAGAGGAACCTATGCCAGACACTGAGGAAGTGAAACCTGAAACAACAACCGAAGCTGCTGCACCTCAGTCAGCAGACAAAGCTGTAGCTGAGACTCCTGATACGACGGTAGAGGCTACTACGCCTGAAGCCACCGATCCGGCAGCCGTCATTGCCGATCTGCAAAACCGTCTGGCGCAGGCCGAAGCCCAGGCCGCCGAGTACAAGGATCAGTGGATGCGTGCGGTCGCCGATTACCGCAATTTCAAGCGCCGCACCGAAACTGAACGTGCCGAGCTGGTGCGGAATGCTGGCGCAGCTCTGATCTTAAAGCTGCTGCCGGTGCTCGATGATTTCGAGCGCGCTATTGCCAATATTCCACCCGACATTGCTGAAACACCGTGGTGGCAGGGCACGCAACTCATTGCCCAGAAATTGCGTACTATCCTCGAAAGTGAGGGGGTTAAGCCGATTGAGGCATTGGGGCAAGAGTTTAATCCTAACCTCCACGAAGCGGTTATTTATGAAGATGCTGAGGGTCAGGAAGGTAAGGTCATCGCCGAATTGCAGCGTGGTTATCTGCTGCACGACCGCGTGATCCGTCCGAGTATGGTCAAGGTAGGTCGCGGATAAAGTCGCCAAAAGTCTGTTTAAGGTAAAGGGTAGTTTCCAATGCCAAAAGTGATTGGGATTGATCTGGGGACAACGAATTCGGTGGTTGCAGTTGTTGAAGGGGGTGATGTCGTTGTCATCCCCAACGCTGAAGGTTCGCGCCTGACCCCCTCCGTTGTTGCGATTACAAAATCTGGCGAGCGGGTTGTCGGTCAGGTTGCGCGTCGACAGGCCGTCACCAATCCTGAGAATACGATCTTTTCGGTGAAGCGGTTTATTGGCCGGAAATTTAACGAGCCTTCGGTGCAACGCGACCAAGAGCTGGTGCCGTATCAACTCACTGCGGCTCCCAATGGCGATGTCCGCGTTTTGATGGCCGGTCGTGAGTATGCCCCACCAGAGATTTCGGCAATGGTGTTGCAGAAGCTTAAAGCCGATGCTGAGGCATACCTCGGCGAGCCGGTAACCCAGGCGGTGATTACTGTCCCGGCTTACTTTAATGATAGTCAGCGCCAGGCTACGAAAGATGCCGGAAAGATTGCCGGTCTCGAGGTTCTGCGCATTGTGAACGAACCAACCGCCAGCGCACTTGCCTATGGCCTGGATAAGAAGGGCCAGGATGAGCTGGTAGTCGTCTACGATATGGGTGGTGGCACCTTCGACGTCAGCATTCTCGAACTGAGCGAAGGGGTGGTAGAGGTAAAGGCAACCAGCGGCGATACCCACCTCGGTGGCGACGATTTTGATCAGCGGATTATTGATTGGCTGGCCGATGAGTTTCAGAAAGAACACGGGATCGATTTGCGCAGCGACCGGTTAGCCCTTCAGCGCCTGAAAGAGGCGGCTGAAAAGGCCAAGATGGAGCTTAGCTCGCTGATGCAGACCGAGATCAGTCTGCCATTCATCACGGCAGATTCCAGTGGCCCGAAACATCTGAGCGCTACGCTGACCCGCTCGCGCCTCGAACAGCTCTGCGCCGATTTGATCGAACGCAGCATGGGACCGGTTCGCCAGGCGCTGCGTGACGCCGGTTTGCAACCCAGCCAGATCGACGAGATCATTCTGGTTGGTGGTCAGACCCGGATGCCAGCAATTCAGGCCGCTGTTCGCAATTTTTTTGGCAAGGAACCGAACCGTAGCGTGAACCCTGATGAGGTGGTGGCCATTGGTGCCGCTATCCAGGCCGGTGTCCTCGGCGGTGAAGTCAAAGATGTACTCCTGCTTGATGTGACGCCACTGACTCTCGGTATCGAAACACTTGGCGGTGTGATGACGCCACTCATCGAGCGGAACACGACCATCCCAACCCGTAAGAGCCAGGTCTTTTCAACCGCCAGCGATAACCAGACCAGTGTTGAGATTCACGTCTTACAGGGTGAACGGGCCGAAGCGCGCTATAACAAGAGCCTCGGTCGCTTTGAGTTGTCAGGTATCCCGCCGGCTCCTCGCGGTGTTCCTCAAATTGAAGTAACGTTCGATATTGACGCCAACGGGATTGTGAGCGTTAATGCGCGTGATAAGGCAACCGGTAAGGAACAGCGAATAACCATTACCGCCTCTTCCGGTCTCTCGAAAGAAGAGATCGAGCAGATGGTGCGCGATGCCGAACTGCACGCAGAAGAGGATCGCCGACGCCGTGAGCTGATTGCAGCACGAAACCAGGCCGATAGCATTCTGTACACTGCCGAAAAGTCGTTACGCGAAGCCGGTGATACCCTCGACCCGGCCTTGCGGAGCACTGTTGAAGAGAAGATGATGGCCCTGCGCAGTGTGGTCGCCGATGACGACGAACAGATGATCCGCAATCGGATCGCTGAACTGGCCGTCGCTTTGCAACAAATCACAACTACAGCAACGTCGAATAATGCTGCCGGCACCGTTGAAGGTGAATATCAGGTTGAAGAGTAGAGTCGTCGGCAAGGTGAGATACGCCGTACAGCCTGAAGGCAGCATACACAGCGAGGAATAGCTATGACAGCGGGTGCCAAACGCGATTACTATGAAGTACTCGGGGTGAGTCGCAGTGCGACGCCTGACGAAATCAAGAAGGCGTTTCGCCGTCTGGCCCGTCAGTATCACCCCGATGTCAATAAATCGCCCGACGCTGAGGCAAAATTCAAGGAGATCAACGAAGCCTACGAAGTGCTCTCCGACGAACAGAAGCGGGCGATGTATGATCGCTTCGGTCACAATCCACCCGGCTTTGGTGGTGTCGGCGCCGATCCGTTTGGCGGAGTTGATCCCTTTAGCTCGATCTTCGATGCCTTCTTCGGGGGTGCCGGTGTAGGGCGCAGCACGCGCGGGCCATTGCGCGGTGCCGATCTGCGCTACACGCTGCGGCTCACCTTTGAAGAGGCTGTATTCGGTACCGAAAAGGAGATCGAGTTTCGCCGGCTCGAAACCTGCCCGGCGTGTCAAGGCTCTGGTGCTGAACCGGGCACGGAACCAACCCGCTGTCCCCGCTGTGGCGGTACCGGTGAGATCCGCCAGCGTGCACCCATCTTCAACATGGTTACTGTTACAACCTGTGACACCTGTGGCGGTACCGGTTATGTCATTCCCATTCCATGCCGTGAGTGCCGCGGTGAAGGCCGGGTGCGCCAAACCCGCAAGATCACGGTGCGTGTGCCGGCCGGCGTTGATGGCTCACAACAAATTCGGATTAGCGGTGAGGGTGAGGCCGGTCCCCGCGGTGGGCCACCCGGCAACCTGTATGTCGCCCTCGATATTCAGCCTCACCCTATTTTCGAGCGTGACGGCAACGATATTATCCTCAATCTGACCGTGAATGTCGCTCAGGCAGCACTCGGTGGTGAGGTGAGCGTGCCAACGCTCGAGGGGAGCGAGCGCTTACGACTCCCACCCGGAACGCAACATGGGCAAACGTTTCGCCTACGCGGTAAAGGTGTACCGTACCTCCGCCAGCAAGGGCGCGGTGATCAGATTGTGGTGATCCGGGTAGACATCCCCACCAAATTGACCGAACAGCAGCGACGTCTGTTCCAAGAATTAGCCCAAACCTTTACCTCCCCCGGTGATGATCATCACGATGAAGGGTTTTTCGGGCGCATCAAAGATGCCTTTGGTCTGTAGACCCTTACCGGTGTGATAAATACCGGTACATAGCTTGAGAGAGTAGATTATGGCAACCGAGTTGCTATACGGGCGCAACGCGGTACGCGAGTCTCTTCGCGCCCGCCGTCGTATATTCCATCGTTTGTATGTCTCGCAAAGTGTGCAGGAAAGCGGTATTATCGCTGAAATCATCAATCTGGCCCAACAGGCTGGGGTGCCGGTTGAACGTATTGAACGCCAGACACTCGACCGCCGTCTGCGTGATGCCAATCATCAAGGAGTCATGCTAGAGGCTGGGCCGTACCCTTACGTTGAACTCGACACCTGTCTCAATGCCGCTGCCGAACGCCGAGCGGCAGCATTACTCTTGTTGCTCGACCATCTGCAAGATCCGCAGAATATCGGTACCCTGCTCCGTACTGCTGAAGCAGTAGGATGCCACGGCGTGGTCATTCCCGGTCGGCGTGCCGCCGAGATCACACCGGCAGTCGTTAACGCCAGCAGTGGCGCCGTAGAGCACCTGCGCGTCGCTATGGTGACAAACCTCAATCAGACCATCGAAGAGTTGCAACACGCCGGCATTTGGGTGGTCGGTCTCGAACAAGATGAACAGGCCCAGGATATTGATGCCGTTGACCTCGATCTCCCGCTGGCCCTGGTCATCGGCGCGGAAGGCACCGGTATCGCCCGCCTGGTACGGGAACGGTGCGACTTTTTAGTCCGCTTGCCGATTGTCGGTCAGGTTGGATCACTCAATGCGGCTATTGCCGGCAGCATCGCCATCTATCACGCCTGGCGACAACGCCATCGTCCGGTTACTGATTAGATTAGATGGTGATCACTACAGCGTAGTACCGACTTCAGCCTGTGCCACGTATGCGGCAAAACCAGCGCACGGATGGCAAGAGAGGAATCCACGCCGTCCATGCGTTAGCCGGTACAGAATAAGCCTCTTATGTCGAGCAACAATGGCGCCTAACCATCCGACGCACCAATAACCAATCACAACGAGATTTGCGGGTCAGTACAATACCATGTGTACCTGCAATGAAGCCTGACCGGTGGGGGAAGCTAGGCTTCTGGACTCAACACAACCCAACCCGTGCATCGCAACATCACTCCATTGGCGCTCTGCATTCTGGCTTGAAGCCCTGCCATGTCTGCGCTAGAATATATAAGGAAAAGTAAAGGAGGAGATATGCGTTGGCTCGTAATAGCTGCCCTCGGCGCAGCAGTGGGATATATCGTACTCTTGCAGCGTAAACTAGCAGCCGCTGAGCGACGGGGAGACATGTATCGCGATATTGCACAGCGGCTTGAACTTCAGCTTGCTGGCTTAAAAGCATCTTGATCTTGTGTGCGCATGTACGCCACGATCCTACCACAAGCCGGCACCTCGGCCAGTGATATTACGATTCGTCCGGCACGCCTGAGCGATATTGATGCAATTGTTGCCCTGCACCGAGAAGCATTTGCTGATACTTTTGGCGCAGCATTCGGTCCCCAAGGGAGCGAACGCGGTGCGCATGCTCTGGCTACCGGTTGGCGCCGGCAAGGGCCGGCTGCCTTGCGTGGGATGTTCGTGGCCGAGTATGCCGATCAAATTATCGGCACCATTAGCCTGCGCACCCGCGACATGGTAGCCGGTAGCGGAGGTTTCGCTGAGTCGGCATTCTTCGAGATATTGGGATGGTGGGGTGCACTCCGCTCACTCTTCGCACTTTCACTACTCGACCACCAGATCGGCTATGGCGAAGGGTTTATCGCCGATGTCGCCGTGACACCCGCCTGGCGACGACGCGGCGTGGCTCGCACATTGTTGCAATACGTCGAAGACGAGGCACGCGCACGCTCACTGACCTACCTCGGCCTTTACGTCCGCGAAACGAATCAAGCCGCTCGCACCTTGTACGAGCGGCTTGGATTTCAGGCAATGCATATTCGCCATTCACTCTTCGGACGACTATTCTTCGGGCAGAGTGGATGGCTGTATATGCGTAAAGAACTCTCGTAATACCGGTGCGTACAGGTAGCTACCGGGCGTCTAGCGACGAACTTAAAAGACACCCTGGATCAGACCGGCTTTCATTAGAAATATTATATCTGGTATAATCAGGAACGCTTGCCTATGGTGAGCGGTAAGTTTTCGCACGTCTTGAATAACAGACTCGCGAATGGCCGTGGCACGTGTGAGCCGGTAGTAACCCTTACCGTCGCCAGGACGATAGAGTCATAAACCATATGAAGCACAGGTCACAACGTATTGCATCAATGAAGAGGAAAAGACAATGACGTCTCACCAGATTAATCCGTTCCACGTTGCTCAACGACAGTTCGATCAGGCCGCCGAGATGCTGAATCTGCCCGCTGATATTCGCGCTATTCTGCGCGTGCCCCAGCGAGAGCTGACGGTCAACTTCCCGGTGCAGATGGACGATGGTACCACTCAAGTCTTCACCGGTTATCGGGTACAACATAACCTGAGCCGTGGCCCGGTAAAGGGCGGTATCCGCTACCATCCCAGTGTTGACATCGATGAAGTGCGGGCGCTGGCAATGTGGATGACCTGGAAATGTGCGCTGGTCAATATTCCTTACGGTGGCGCGAAGGGCGGAGTGATCGTCGATCCCAAACAATTGTCAATCGGCGAACTGGAACGGCTGACCCGACGCTTTGCCACTGAAATCAGCATCCTGCTCGGCCCAGAAAAAGATATTCCTGCACCCGATGTTGGCACCAATGCCCAGGTAATGGCATGGATTATGGACACGATTTCGATGCACCGCGGCTATACCGTACCTGCTGTTATCACTGGCAAGCCAGTCAATGTTGGCGGTTCGTTAGGCCGGGTAGAGGCAACCGGGCGTGGTGTGATGCTGATGGTACGCGAAATGGCGCGTAAGCTCGACTGGCCGCTCGAAGGATTGCGCATCGTTGTGCAAGGGTTTGGCAACGTCGGTAGTACAGCGGCGTATCTGCTGCATCAACTCGGTTGTAAGATTATCGGAGTTGCTGATGCCTCTGGCGGTTACTACTGTGCCCACGGGCTTGACATTCCGGCAATGCGGACATACACCGACCGCCAGTCGTTCCATTTGCTTGAGGGGTACCAGGCGCCAGGGGTAGAACGTATCAGAGGGAGCGAATTGCTCGAATTGGAGTGTGATGTTCTGATCCCGGCGGCACTCGAAAACCAGATTACCGGTAGTAATGCCGAACGCATCCGCACAAAACTCATTGTGGAAGGGGCAAATGGGCCGACAACCCCCGACGCTGATGCTATTCTCGGTGAACGGGGGATCATCGTCGTACCCGATATTCTGGCCAATGCCGGTGGAGTGATTGTCTCCTATTTCGAGTGGGTACAGGGACTGCAAGAGTTTTTCTGGGACGAACAAGACATCAACGAGAAACTGGAACGCATTATTGTCGGTGCATTTGATCAGGTGTACGCAATGGCTACCCAACGCCAGATTCCGCTCCGTCTCGCCGCGTATCTCCTGGCGGTACAGCGGGTTGCCGATGCTAACACGACGCGAGGAGTTTATCCATAAAGGAACGTAGGTGGTGCAATGAGGAATCGATAGTGCCGGCATCTCCTCGTTGTACCACCATCAGGAGAGGATCATGCAGATCGTGCTCGTCGAAGATAATCCGCTGATGCAGCAGTTATTCGCTATCTTTTTGCGTGGGCACGGCTTCGAGGTAACGGTTGCCGCTACCGGTGCTGCCGCACTGGCGGCTCCGGTCTCGCTGCCGGCCCTTTTTATGATAGACCTGCGTCTGCCGGATTGTGACGGGTTTGAACTGCTGAAACAGTTGCGTACGCATCCAACACTGAGGCAATGCCCGGCTATTGCCTTGAGCGGTCTCGGCGAGGGTGATCGGCGCGCGGCCATGGCGGCAGGTTTTGATCGCTTCCTAACCAAACCAACCGACTTAGATGAGTTATTGCAAACGATCACCGAATTAATCGGAGATAATCCACCCCGCTGAATCCACGATCACCGATGAGAATGACGATGAGACGGTTACTGCTGTGGGATATCGACGGAACCCTGCTTTCGACGGATGGTATTGCCGCGAATGCCATGCGTACCGCATTGCGGCAACTGGTTGGCCCACATGTGCAGATCGAACGCACCTCATACGCCGGTAAAACCGACTGGCAAATTGTCCGCGAGAGTCTCCCTTCGGTGGACGAGGCCACCATTCAATCACGTTTGCAAGAGTTTATTGCCCTGTACACCGCCGAACTCACCGCCCAACGCGAAGCCTTGATTGCTCGCTCAACCGTGTTTGCCGGTGTGGTTGAAGCGTTACATGCTCTTTCGCCCCAGGCTTATCAGGCGCCACTAACCGGCAACGTCGCTGCGGCGGCCCGGATCAAGCTAGAGTGTACTGGCCTTCTTCGCTGGCTTGATGTCGAAGCCGGTGCTTATGGCGACGATCACTCCGACCGTCTGGCTCTCCCGCCGATTGCCGCAGGGCGGGCACGTGAGCGGTATCGCTATGCATTCACGCCGACGGATGTGGTGATTATCGGCGATACGCCACGCGATGTTGCCTGTGGCCGGTCATTCGGTGCGCGGACAGTGGCTGTCGCCACCGGCCCGTTCAGCATGGCAGAACTGGCCGAATACAACCCGGATGTACTCCTACCCGATCTACGCGACACGGTTGCCGTTGTAGAGGCGGTATTGGGGAATTAAGGGCAACATAAAGACCAGGGGAAGGCTGCCAATAACCAAATCCGCCTTCCCCCCTGTGCGAGCCAGCGGTCAAATCTTATAATGCGCGTGGCCCGCCATGCAATTCTTCAACCAGATGCGCTCGCGCTTCAACTACACTCATCTGCGTTGAAGCATAGAGCGATGCCGCGCGCATAATCGCTTTGGCCTGATCGGCGGGCATCGCGCACACCTGATCGAGGGTCAACCCTTGACTGCGTAGATATTCCAGAATGTAGGCCTGCTCGAGGCGCTCGTAACCTTCCCGTGCGCCAGCATCAACCAGCTCATCGTTGTTGGGTGTCGCTGTCATAGGCACCTCCTTTGGTGTTGTTGTATCCTTAATTATAGCGACACCCTGCCCCCCCTGTGAAGAGATAAATTCACAACCAAATCAAGCAACCGATACTGTTGCCTTTGCACGTGCGTGCTCTTGCTCGGCCAGATACCAGGTCGCTTCCATAGCAGCCCGGCAGCCATCACCGGCAGCCGTAACGGCCTGTCGATAGATGTGATCGGCTACATCGCCCGCAGCAAAAATACCGGGAATGTTGGTACGGGTACGACCATCGGTCACGATATACCCACCCTCGTCTAGATCGAGGATGCCGCGGAACAAGTCAGTATTGGGCACATGTCCGATATACGGAAACACCCCATCAGTCGGTAATTCACTCACCTCACCTGTTTGCACATTACGCAAGGTAACAGACTCAACCTTATCTTTACCATTGATCGCAACCACAACTGAATTCCAGATAAAACGCACTTTTGGATTGCTAAATGCACGTTCCTGTAAAATTGGATCAGCGCGCAGGGTATCACGACGATGGACAATCACTAATTCATCCACATATCGGGTCAAGAATAGCCCTTCATCAAGCGCACTGTTTCCGCCACCCACAACGACGACCTTCTTGCCCCGGAAGAAAAAGCCATCGCAGGTGGCACAATAGCTGACACCGCGATTGGCCAGTTCTTCTTCACCCAGTACACCAAGTTTCCGCGGCGAGGCTCCCGTACTGACAATAATCGCATCGGCAGTAACCGTCTGCCCGCTATCGGTATGAATGGTAAAGGGGCGCTGAGCAACCTCTACCTTCGTCACCAACGTGTCGAGGAATTGGGTACCAAAGCGGGCCGCCTGTTTTTCCATCGCCTCGGCCAGCTCGAAACCACCAATCCCATCAACAAAACCGGGATAATTCTCAACTTCACTAGTCGTGGCAATTAAACCACCTGGTTGCAGGCCACGAATGACCAGCGGTTGAAGATTCGCCCGCGCAGCGTAGAGCGCCGCGGTAAGACCAGCCGGACCAGAACCAATAATAACGACTTTGTGATGCATATCAATCTCTCCTTACAACAGCATCATAGAAACAACACACTCAACGACGCTTTCGTCGTCGCCAGCAAGAAGGAGTATAGCACGGACGAATCGTACTTGTCTGTAATCTAGATTACCCCCCTGGGGTATATGACACAGAAATCGCTTCTGGTTCACCGATTCGCCGTGGTGTCCAATGGGTCTGAACACCGGGTATCGCTGATGGTGGCCGATCACCACAGAAGAGCCAAACTACCCGGAAACCGAGTTCTCGTAGACGCAACAATGCTGCACGTATCGGATCGGAGGCAACTGCACCGATTAACACGATGGTGGCCCCAGGGTGAAGTTCCGGTGTAATCAGGCGTAGCAGACGGGCACCGGGTAAGACTGAGTAAGCCGTCAAACGCGCCAGGGTCTCCATAATCTGGGCGAGCTGGTGAGGACTGCGACCCGGCGGCAACCGTACCAGATGCTCATCTTCCACCGGTGCGCCGTTTACGTACAGCCCAACCGCATGACCGGCATCGATACTGTGTTGAGTCAGTGTTGCCGTGACACTGATTAGATGCTCGACCAGATCGGGATCGATACCCTGAAAGTAGAACTCAAATGTATCGAGATCGAGCACCAGGGTCAAAACATGGGAAGTAGTCGGTTCGTACACACGAGTTTGTAACGTCCCGGTACGTGCAGTCGCCGCCCAATGCACATCTTTCAGCGGGTCTGAAGGCGTGTAATCACGCACGCCAACCACCCGTAGGGGATCGCGGAGCAGGACAGATGCCCGCATCAAACCCAGCGGATCGCGCGCAGGCAGGCCAAGCGCGGCCAGACTGAAAAGCCGGGGGTACACCAACAGAGAAGCATCGGCGGCAAACGTCGTATCAGTGCGAAAAAGGCCAAAAGGATCGCCACTTTGGGCCTGAGCCGGTCCAAACCGAAACGTCCCCCGTCGGTCACAGCGCAGCCGATAACGCCAGATCACCCGCTCATACCAGCGCAGGCCAGTGCTGCGTCGAATCAGACTACTCTGTCGACTCCCACTGAAGATCACCGGTGCATCAATGACCGTCACACCACTGGGGATAGCATCGAAGATGTGAAGCTGAGCCAGCGGTAAAAGTTTACGGTTGGTTACGGTAATCGTGAGTATCACCTCATCCCCAGGAAACGCCCGCAGATGGCTCAATGCGCGCCGATATTCCAGACGCTGCAAAGCCCACCGCTGCCAGAGACGAGCAACACCCATACTTACCAGCACCGTTGCCACTAGCAAGGCCAGCGCCGACTGACGAAAAATCAGAGCCAATACCAGCAGGATCAGGAGTGAGGGCATCATACACACATACACTCGATGCAACATGACGATCCAGGAACCATCGGCAGCCGATGACAACCAGTGTTATCGTCAGTTCAACATACATACATCAGTCTCAGCTTTACGTGATGAACCCAACGCACAATCGCAAACCGACACCCGAACAGATCTCTATTCGCCGGGTAATTGCCGTCGACTGAGGGGGATGGTAAAGAAAAATCGCGACCCACGACCAACCTGACTCTCCACCCAAATCCGACCGCCATGCGCCTCAACAATCGCACGGGTAATAAATAATCCCAGCCCACTACCGGGTTGATCGCGTCGTAGCCGCGTATCAACCCGATAAAAGCGCTCAAAGATCAGGTCTTGCTCTTCAGGGGGAATACCGATACCCTGATCAGAGACGTAGACCATGGCCATATCGCCCTCTGCACGGGCGCCGATGCGAATAACCCCCCCGTTCGGACTATACTTCACAGCATTCTCGATCAGATTGGTCAACACCTGCCGCATCCGTTCATAATCGGCGTAGACCGGGGGCAGATCATCAGGCACACGGATTTCAAATTCAATCTGTTCACCCACCTGTGCCGCAAAACGGCGCACAACATCTGACACCAGCAGATGGAGCGCCACATCACTCCGTTCGAGCCGCAGACCACCGGCAGCGATGCGTGACACATCGAGCAAATCTTGGATCTGACGGGCCAGACGGTCGGCCTCTTCACTGATTACCTGCAATGCTTCACGATACTGCTCAACGGTAAATTGCCCATCAGGGCGTAGCATCGTCTCGGCAAACCCCTTGATGATACTCACCGGTGTGCGTAACTCGTGGGAAATAACCGAAATAAAGGTATTCTGGCGCTCTTCTTCCACCTTTTGCACCGTAATATCGCGGACATTAGCAATCGCACTCAGAAGCTGACCATGACTACCGCGTTGAGGAGCATAACGGTTCTGAATAAACAGCTCGCGGCCATCGCGCGTGGTAATCCAGCCTTCAACCACCGGATTGGCGAGGTCGGGCTGGCGCTGCAACGGACACTCGTTCAGACAGATATTGACCCCGTGCGCATTACGAATACCCAGCACCTCAGCACAGGGCCGACCAATCGCCTCTTCGCGCGACCAGCCGGTCAGTTGTTCCATCGTATGGTTAAACGTCGTAATGCGCCAGCGCCCATCAATAATCATCACCCCATCAGCCGACTGCTCAATCAGAGCATTCAAATGTTGTTTCTCGCGCAACACACTCTGAAACAGACGGGCATTACCAACGGCAATTGCCGCCTGATCGGCAAAATCCTGCAAAATCTGACGGTCGTCGGCAGAAAAGGCCACATTGAGAGCGGCGCGAAAGACATAAATCACTCCGAGCGGCGTATCCCGCACCGTCAACGGCAACGCAATCATCTGGCGGAGAGGAATGCCGGCATCAAGCGAAACATCACGGAGCACCTGCGGGCCATAGCGACCGAGATCGGCAATCGGGATGCGGAGCAACGGAGCAAAGGCCGGCCAGAGTTCACGGGGCAACTGAGCCGAAGCGCGAATACGCAGAACACCATCCTCTTCGTCAAACAACGCAATAAAACCCAGCGTGCCGGCGAGTAGCTCAACCGCATAGGTAATCACCAGATTCAGCACACTACCCAAATCAAGTTGCGCAGTGAGCGCCCGACTGATCTGGAGCAAATATTCACGCTGGCGGAGGCGAAGATCGGTCATTTTGTTCATTGTACCACAGAACCGGCAGAAGAACGACAACGGTTATACTCACATGTGTAAACATTTACACCATATTAAACCGATCTACAAAACCATTGTTAAACATTCTACGCCAATAAAGACCCTACCAGAATCCATGGCTAACGATTGATCTTCATCTCATGCGACCGACCACCAGATACATCACAGAAACACCGCTAAAACAGGTAGTTACTATTTACACAACGACTCGACAATATTAATAATACGTGGTATGATAATAAAAGATTACACTGTGAACCAACACCATTACGACGAAATCCCTCACCAGACAGGTATCGGCAGCGCAGTGGATGGTAACAGGCGGCAAGAATACAGAAAAGCCTGTTTCTGGTAACGAGTACAGTGATCAGAAGCAGAAACAGACCGGTACCGGGCAGGCCAAAGTCCGCCAGTTTGTGGCGAGGAGATCGGCATGAAGGTAAATCTGAGCAGCAAACGTGCCCAGAAGCTGATTCGTGAACACAGACTGACTCCCGAAGAGATACAGCAGATCGTTGCGGCAGCCAGGATCAATCTCGCCACCTTTGATCCCGACTACCGGGCCAACGTCACCCAAATTGCCGATGAATTACAAAAGAGCCGGCCAACCATCTATGGTTGGGCCGATCGGGCGCTGGCGGCAACCATCCATTCATTGCGCAACATTCGTACCGGGCGACCGCCGAAAGATCGAGAGCGGAATAACCTGAGTGGTGATATTGGGTCCTAAATGGAAACGGATTGGTTCAACGACGGTGTATAATAGATACCAGTGCGCGGATGTGTTCCGGCGCAAGAGCGAGGCAGCATGAGCAGTGAGCTGAAAGAGCTTCTAACCAGGTTTCGCATGGTCGAGAGTGTCGAAGCCGCCGCAGTAGTGGCAACTGACGGCCTGCTGATCGAGAGCATTGCCCGACCCGGTGTCGATATCGACGCCATCGGTGCGGTTGCTTCAAACGGTCTGGCGATGGCTGATGCCCTGGGGCGTGAAGTCGCCAAAGGTAGCACAGTAGAGGCAGTCCTCGAATACGAAGACGGCCTGGTCATCATTGAACCGATCAGCAGCGATGCTATGCTCTTGCTGCTCACCAACTCCCGTGACGATCTCGGTTTGCTGCGGTTTCTCGCTGCCAAACATCGTGACGAGATGATCGATGCGCTCAGCGCAATTTAGCAGTGGTATGTTATAATTCTGGAAAGTAACGCATCGACACCCGCCACTCTCAGACGTGAAGGTAGGCTGCGATGGATCCTCAGTTGACAAGTATCATCGTGCCCTCGGAAGAGATCGCTCATATTGAAGAGTGTCTCTCCCGCCTGGTGGAAGACACCGGCAGCGACTATGCACTGCTCCTCGACAAAAGTGGTCAGGTCATCTCCTCGAAAGGTGATGGCGACCGGCAAGACATCACCGCCCTTGGCGCCCTAATTGCCGGCGTCTTTGCTTCCTCGCGGGAAGTGGCCAAACTTTTGCGCGAACGTGACTTTCGGGCATCCTTTCAGCAAGGTGTGCGCGAAAATATCTTTATCGCCTTGATCGAAGAGCAGTGGATTTTGTGTATCATCTTCAACAAGGGCACCCACATTGGACTGGTAAAGGTTCTTACCAAGAAGGCAACCGATGAACTGGCTGCCGTGCTCGAACGGGTACGCCAGCAGCACAAGGCCCGTGATGAAGTGCTCGGTTCGGCTTTCCGTACATCGATGGAAGATACCATTGATCTGCTGTTCCGCGATTAACCGCGCTTCTACCCTGCTGATTGGTCGCGTCGGTGCCTGGTGCCGACCGGCTTCGCGAGAGAATCTATGGCTCTGATCAATGTCGCTGCACGTGAAATACATTGTAAGATTGTTTATTACGGCCCTGGGATGTGCGGCAAAACGACTAATTTGCAGTACATCCACAGTCAAGTCCCCAAAGAGGTCAAGGGCGATCTGCTCTCGATTGCCACCGAAACCGAACGTACCCTCTTCTTTGACTTTTTGCCCCTTGATCTAGGTAAGGTGCGCGGTTTCCAGACCCGTTTTCATCTGTATACCGTGCCCGGCCAGGTACTGTACGAACGCACCCGAGTCGCCGTTCTTAACGGGGCTGATGGCGTGGTCTTCGTTGCCGACTCACATAAGAATAAGATGCAGGAAAACATCAATAGCCTGCGTGAGTTGGCCCAAAATATTACCCGTCAGAATAAACGCTTCGCCGATTTCCCGATTGTGTTGCAGTATAACAAGCGTGATCTACCGCCTGATGTCCTGGCTCCAGTGGCAATGATGGATCACTTCCTAGGTGTGACTAAGATGAATTGGCCGCGGATCGAGGCTATCGCAACCAAAGGCGTGGGGGTCTTCGAGACGTTGCGAGCGATTAGTCGGGTCGTGATTAGTAAGCTGTGATGTTGCCAAGGGCAATATGACAAACACGAGACAAGGTGAGGGACAGCTATGGCGCTGGCAGGCGATTTGAGCGAGTTTTCGCTCACTGACCTCATCCAGCTGTTGCAACTGAGTAAGAAGACCGGCGGTGTTGAGATTGATGGCCGGCGAGGAACCCAGAAGCTGACCGGCTGGATCTTCTTTCGCGATGGAAAAATTGTTGACGCGAAACTGTCCGGTCTGGAACCACTGGAAGCAGTGTACACATTTTTCACGGTCACAAGTGGGCCGTTTCGCTTTCACGAGGGTGTGACATCGCCCCAGACGACAATTACTGCCAGTAATGAGTCGATTATTATGGAGGGTGTCCATCGCCAGGAGACGTGGTCACAGCAGCAAACAACAACCCCTACGCTTGCGATGGTGCCGCGTCTGGTACCCAATCCGGCTTCGGGTAACGTTGAGATCAGCCTCAACGCTGAAGAGTGGCGTGTCCTGACGATGATCAACGGCAAACATACCGTTGGTCAGATTGCCCAACGCAGCGGTCTCGGTGAAGCCCGTACCTGTGAGATTATTGCTAAACTAATGCAGAGTGGTCTTATCGAGCGCCGCGAAGCTACTGCTGGCGAATCGCTCGCTCCAGAATTTGAGCAGATCGCTGCCGGGTATCTCGGTGCCGGCGCAAATGTGTTACTTCAGGAAGCCTATCGCATCGCCGGAGTCATTGATCCTGCACGCGCCTCCGCCGCCGAGATGCTGGCAGCCGCCGATGCCTTTGAAGCTGAAGCCCGTCGTCTGATCGGGGCCGACCGGGCCAGTCAGGCTGCTGCTCAGTTGCGCGAACGGGCCCGTGAGTTGCTCGTTTGATCTGTGGTACAATGGGGCTACGCGACCCTGCCCGTCGCTGCGGGCAGGGTTTCACTTTGGGTTGTCTCTGTGATTGGTGAGGAGCGTGTTGTGCGCGCATTGATGAGCGTCTACGATAAGACGGGGATTGTCGAGTTTGCTCAGACTCTCCACAATCTTGGGATTGAGATTATCTCAACCGGTCAAACCCAACGTGTATTACGTGAAGCAGGTGTCCCGGCTCTGCCTGTCAGTGAAGTCACCGGTTTTCCCGAAATTCTTGATGGCCGGGTGAAAACGCTCCATCCTGCAATTCACGCCGGCTTGCTGGCGCGCCGTGATGTGCCAGCTCATATGGCCGAACTGGCTGCCCATAATCTACAACCGATTGATCTAGTTGTAGTAAACCTCTACCCCTTTGCAGCAACTATTGCCCACCCCGATGTGACAATGGCTGAAGCGCAAGAGCAGATTGACATCGGCGGTGTTGCGTTACTGCGGGCGGCGGCCAAGAATTTCCCGGCAGTGCTGGTACTGATCGATCCGGCCGACTATGCCGGCGTGATCGATAGCTTACGCGCCGGCGATGTGCCATTGAGTGAACGACAGCGCCTGGCCGCGAAGGCGTTTGCCCACACCGCCGAGTACGATGCGACCATTGCCGCATATCTCCGCACCGAACCACTGCCCGATGTGCTGCCGCTGGCCTGGCGAAAATATCAGCCTCTGCGCTACGGCGAAAATCCTCACCAGGCGGCTGCACTGTATGGTAATTTTGGAGCGTTCTTCCATCAGTTGCACGGCAAAGAGCTAAGTTATAACAATATTCTTGATACCGCAGCCGCGCAGGAGTTGATTGAAGAGTTTCCGGCGCCTGACGCGGCTGCTGTTGCCATCATTAAACATACCAATCCGTGTGGTGTGGCGATTGCTGCCGATCTCCGTAGTGCCTGGGAAGCAGCATTTGCCACCGACCGCGAAGCTCCGTTCGGAGGCATTATTGCGGTCAACCGACCAGTCGATATCGCGTTTGCCGAAGCGGTAGATGAAATCTTCTCGGAAATCATTATCGCACCTGATTTTGCCCCCGATGCCCTGGCCTTGCTCCGGCGCAAGAAGAATCGGCGGCTGCTGCAAAGCGTGCGCCCGATCACCGGTGCTGATCGCTGGCAATTGCGGAGCGTTCCCGGCGGTGTGTTGGTGCAAGAACCTGATCATGCTCCTCTGATTGCTGAAGAGTGGCGTGTCGTTACCAAACGGGCCCCAACCGATGCTGAAGCTGCGGCGCTCCGCTTCGCCTGGCGCGTAGTAAAACACGTGAAGTCGAATGCTATCGTGTATGCAGCGCATGACCGTACTCTCGGCATCGGTGCCGGCCAGATGAGCCGGGTAGATAGCTCGCGCCTAGCCGTCTGGAAAGCCCAACAGGCCGGGATCGATCTGCGGGACAGTGTAGTGGCAAGCGATGCACTCTTTCCCTTTGCCGATGGTGTTGAAGCGGCCATTGCTGCCGGTGCTACAGCCATTATTCAGCCCGGTGGCTCGGTACGCGACGAAGAGGTGATCGCTGCGGCTGATGCCGCCGGTGCCGCGATGGTCTTTACCGGACGCCGCCATTTCCGCCATTAGATACACCGACAACCGTTACATAGCGGCCTTACAGAATATAGGGAGGTACACCGGACGCATGGTGTCCATAAGTGATACAGAACTACTACCAGCTATCGTACAACATGCCCGCAGCGGCGAAGTGTTGATGCTGGGCTATATGAATAAAGAGGCGCTAACGGCCACACTCACCAGCGGCTACGTCACATTTTATAGCCGCTCACGCCAGCGCCTGTGGCGTAAAGGTGAGACAAGTGGCAACACCTTACGACTCGTCGAGATTCGGCAGGATTGTGATGGCGATGCCTTGTTAGTCCTGGCAGAACCGGCCGGCCCAACTTGTCATACGGGCCGGCCTGGTTGTTTCTTCCGCGATCTCGATGAAACGGAAGTTTCCGGGCCGGTACCGCTAGTCGCCATTCTGGCACGTCTGGCGGATCGAATCCAGGCCCGCCGCGATTCTACACCAGGCGAGTCCTACACCGCTAAACTACTCCACGGCGGTGTTGATCGGATCGGCAAGAAGATCGGCGAGGAAGCAGCCGAAGTAATTATTGCCGCCAAAAATGGGGACCCGGCAGAGATCGCCTACGAATTGGCCGATCTCATTTACCATAGCCTGGTGTTACTTGAACAACAAGGAATGACAGCAGAAGCGGTGTGGGCTGAACTGGCCCGTCGCTATAGCTCCTCGTAATCACTGGAGATTGCGGGATAACCGTATGAGTAGTTGGGCTGGCCACGTATTGGTTGTCGATGACGATCCGCAGTTACGCGACCTGTGTCGGCAAACGCTGGCACGGGCCGGGTTTGTTGTAACAACGGCTGCTGATGTCACGACAGCGTTGGAGGCGATGGAACAAACGGCGTTTGATCTGGTTATGGTCGATCTGATCATGCCAGGGATGAATGGTCGCCAACTACTCGAATTGATCCGATCACGTGACATCAGTGTGCCCATTTTGATCGTCAGCGGCGCTGCTTCTATCGAGCAGATTTCCTATGCCATGCGCCTGGGTGCCCGTGGCCTGTTGATCAAACCATTCCGCGCCCAGGAATTGGCCGATATAGCCCGCGAGCTGGTTGCCAAACGGCAGGCCATCCGGGTCAGTGATCGCCTGGCTGCGTTGCGCCCACTGTTGCAGATCAGTCAGCATCTGTTGACCGAGCTTGATCAGTCACGCCTGTACGCCTTGATTATCGAAACGGTACGGGTTGAGGTGCATGCTGAACGCGCTTCACTCATGCTGTTGGAACCGGATGAACAGGCTCTCCGCATTGTGGCTTGTACCGGCTTGCCTGACACAGTCGGTATTGGTGCCCTGATACCGGTAGCCAGGAGTATCTCTGGATGGGTAGTTCGCCATCGCCAGCCCCTGCTGATCGATCAGCACCTTGTCTCATCACCCTGGTATAAAGAACTCAAGCCTCATCTCCTGGCCCCTGAACTGACTACCGCGTTGTCGGTACCAATTATGGCCGGTGAGCGTGTGCTTGGTGTGCTTAACGCAGCAAAAGCGACGCTCGATGCAGCCTTTACGGCTGCTGATCAAGAACTATTACAACTGCTCGCCGGACAGGCAGCCGTGGCGATTGAGAATGCCCGGTTGTACAGTGAGGTCTTGCGTTCCGAAGAGCGCTATCGCGCACTCCTCCGCCATGCCAACGATGCAGTCTTGCTGCTCGATGCAACCGGGATGAACGTTCTCGATGCCAATTTAGCGTTGACCCGCCTGTCGGGGTATCCTGGAGAGGAGATACTGCGGCTCAATCCTTGCCGCTTGTTGCCAACCTTGCCTGCTCTGTTGAGCACGGCGGTCAACGGTCGCAGTGAACACAGTGAAATCGAAACGACACTCTGTACCGCCGATGGTCATGAGACTGCGGTGGCCGTGAGTGTCAGTGTAGTGCCTGATGGCGATCAACGCCTCTTTCTGGTTCTTACCCGCGACATTAGCGAGCGACAGCGTCTGGCCCGTGAACTTGCTCAGGCCGAAAAACTTGCTGCGATTGGCCGTCTGGCTACTGCGATGGCTCATGAGATTAATAATCCACTGCAAGCGCTTTCAAGTACAATCCACCTCTTACAGCACTCCGATCTATCACCAGAACGACGCGATCTCTACCTGACCAAGGCTGCTGCTGAACTTGATGGGTTAATTCAGCGCGTGCAACGTATTCTCGACATCTCACGCCCGAACCTCGACGGCCGTCGCCCGGTTGATCTCAATCAAGTCGTGATCGATGTGATAGCAGCGTATCGCCAGACCCTGATCGCTCGCAACATTCGATATGTTGGTGAACTGACCTCGACGCTGCCGTGGGTCACAGCCGTCATCAGTCATCTGAAACAGGTGTGTCAGACATTAGTCCAAAATGCCATCGAGGCCATGCCAGAAGGTGGCACGCTCCGCATCCGCACCTATCTGCGTCCACCAGACGGTGAACCTGACCGGGCATCCTTCTGGCGTGCCGGCGGTGGTTCGCGCCAGTTTCCTTCTGAGCAGGCGGTTGTGTTGGAGATCAGTGATACCGGGGTGGGCATTGCCCAGGAAGAGGTACCCAAGATTTTTGAACCGTTTTACTCGACACGCTTTGACGGGCTAGGAATAGGTTTGTCGCTCTGCTACAGTATCGTGGATTTTCACGGTGGTGAATTATGGGTGCGTTCACAACCTGAGCAGGGGACAACCTTTAGAGTTATTCTACCGATTGCCCAGTAAGGTTCAATCGAGTAAACCGGCAATTGGGCGGATAACCAGGCGTCGTTCACCGCCATCAATTGCCACAATAAAATCACGAACCATCGGTACCAGCGCATCAGGGCGTCCGCGACGGGTAATCACCACGATCTCACCGGCACCGGTTTCGAGAATATCGCGTACCTCACCAATATCTTCGCCACTGTCAGTAACTGCCTGCATCCCGATCACATCGTGATAGAAGAACTCATCTGCGGCGAGGGGGGCGGCATCAGCCGCAGCAATGTAGACTTCTTCACCGCGCAAATCAGCCGCTGCATCCCGATCCGTGATCGTTTGTAATTGAATAATGAGCAGCCCCGGTTTATGCATGTAGAGGCGCGAAACCTGGTGCGGAATACGTTTCGACCCGATAAAGACGGTGCGCAGATGGCGAATCAGATGTTCAGGATGACTGGAGATAGCATGCAACCTAATCTGACCACGCACACCAAAGGGTGCACCCAAAGCACCAATATAGAGCAGATCGTCCATAACAACCCACAACAAAGCAACCGATCGGCGCAAACGGCCGACCGGTTGCCGATGTCTACCGGCTTATTCGATATCGACGTGTACGCGCTTCTTTTGGCGAGCTGCTGCGACACCCATCAGATCACGAATTGCCTTTGCCACCCGTCCATTGCGCCCAATGACTTTACCGGTCTCGGATGGTGCAACCGACAAATGATACGTAATCGTGAACCGCCCGCTGCGTTCCTTAATGCGAACCGCTTCAGGCGTATCAACCAGATTGCGAGCGATATATTCGAGGAGCGCCTTCATCGAAGCTCCCTCCACTGTAGAACTAGGCTTCGGCAATGACCTTGCCCTGCTCGTCGAGAACATTAACCCGCTTCAGCAACTTCACCACAACGTCGGTCGGTTGGGCACCAACACCAAGCCAGTACCGGGCACGGTCGGCCTTGATCTCCAAAACCTTCGGCTGACGGGTTGGCAGATAGTAGCCAATAGTCTCGATAAACTTACCATCGCGCGGCGAGCGCGAATCAGCAACTACAATGCGATAGCTCGGCTGTTTAGTCTTGCCGGTGCGGCGCAGACGAATTTTAACCATAGGTTGTATCATTCCTCACACTCAAACCAACAATAACGCACTAGCTCTATAGTATAGCACAAAATAAGCTTCGCGTTGCAAGTATCTCAGCAACATGGCCCATTAACTATAACCATCATGTACGGATCACCTGTCAACACCCTGTCTTAGCGCAAGCGACGCAGCAGTTCATTTGGATCGATATCACCGCGGCCTTTGCCACCCTTACCGGCCAGTTGTTTCATCATGCGCTGCATCTGTTGAAACTGCTTGACCAATTGACTGACCTCTTGCACCGAAGTGCCACTGCCACGAGCGATGCGCTCACGTCGACTCCCCTTGATGATCTCCGGTCGTCGTCGCTCTTCAGGGGTCATCGAGTAGATAATGGCTTCAACTCGCTTGACATGGCGCTCATCAAGCAGCTCTTCATTCCGGGCTAATTGATTGAGACCGGGAATCATCGCAATAATTTGCTGCAACGGTCCCAATTTGCGCATCTGGTGGAGTGAATTGAGAAAGTCCTCGAAGTCGAATTCACCCTTGCTGAGACGCTTCTGCATCTTCTTCGCCTGCTCGGCGTCGTAGAGCTGTTCGGCGCGTTCAATCAGTGATAACACATCACCCATGCCAAGAATGCGTGACGCCAGTCGATCAGGGTGGAAGACTTCGAGTGTATTACCATCAACCTTCTCGCCGGTCGAGAGAAATTTGATCGGCACACCGGTCACAGCACGAACCGACAGCGCTGCACCACCCCGCGCATCGCCGTCCATCTTGGTCATCACCACGCCGGTTAGCTTGACACGCTGATTGAACGTCTCAGCCACACGCACCGCTTCCTGACCGGTCATGGCATCAACGACCAGCAACCGCTCGATAGGATGCACCCGATTCTCAATCTGCTCCAGCTCTTGCATGAGCGGCTCGTCGATCTGAAGCCGACCGGCAGTGTCAATAATGACCACATTAAACAGTTCCTTACGGGCATGTTCAAGTGCGTGCTCGGCAATATCCGGCGGGCTGGCCTGTGTGCCTTCGCTGTACACCGGAATGTTGAGCTGCCGACCCAATGCCTGTAATTGCGTAATGGCCGCCGGACGATAGACATCAGCCGCGACCAGCAAGACCCGCTTACCCTTTTTGCGCAAATGGAGCGCTAGTTTGGCAG
Organism: Chloroflexus sp.; assembly: GCF_034432675.1. Classification (GTDB taxonomy): domain Bacteria; phylum Chloroflexota; class Chloroflexia; order Chloroflexales; family Chloroflexaceae; genus Chloroflexus. The sequence goes on from NZ_DAOUBI010000001.1 coordinate 90,928, forward strand.
CTAATGTTGTTTTACCGGTACCCTGCAAACCCACCAGCATGATCACTGTCGGACCAGGGCGCACCTCTTGCAGAGGAACGTTTTCTGTACCCAACAGGTTAATCAATTCTTGATGAACGATCTTGATTACCTGTTGATGTGGAGTCAGGCTTTTGGTGACCTCTTCGCCAATAGCCTGCTCGGTCACTTTAGCCACAAACTCTTTGACGACCCGAAAGTTAACGTCGGCTTCAAGCAGGGCCAGGCGCACCTGCTTCATCGCCTCACGGACATCATCTTCGGTGAGACGACCCTTACTGCCTAGTTTTTGAAAAACGGCCTGTAAGCGATCAGAAAGACTTTCAAACATAGCCGGTACTCGTTTCGTTGTGACTTGCTACGATCAGTATTCTTGCTGTTAGCATTGTACGGGTGAGCAGCGCTGGCGTCAATGTTATCTGGAACCGAACCTTGCGTGCGTCGCTTGTGGTTCTTGTGAGGTCTGGTGCTGAGTCAGGTCCCAACCACTTCTGGTATAATCGCTATAGTATGCAATCACTTGAGATTCATGCAGCTCACCGTGTTGCGGTGGCCGGAACAATTATCACAAACAGTACACGAGCGCTCGTCGTAACACCTGCTCCTCACCAGCAAGTGGCGGTTACGTGCGGTCAGCTTTTTGTGTTATGTGAACCGATAGGCCCTGTTGAGCGTGCTGAACATGCCTGCCGAATTGTCACCCGAAGCATTCGCCACACCTTCTACGAGAGCGAAGCTACCAGCGCGGCATCGGCATTGCGCATAGCAATCGTCAATGCCAACAAAGCGTTGTATCAGGATAACATGCGACATTCGCCGGCCCGTCGTATGACCGTCGGCGTTACTGCAATTGCCCAGCTCGGCAACGATCTCTTTATCGCCCAGGTGCAACCGGCCCAGGTTTTCTTGCGTTGCAGCGGAAAACTGCGTGCTATTCCCACGCATCCGTCCTGGGATCCGGCTCAGGTGAATGCAGCACAGATTGCGCTCACTAACGCTCTGGGATCAAGTCTGTTTGTTGAACCAGAGTTCTTTCGCGCCGTCGTACAGCCAGGTGATGCTGTGTTGTTGAGTAGCAGCACCCTGATCGGTCGCTTCGATCCACCAACAATGGCAGCACTCCTGGCCCAGGCAGATGCTGCTGCAATCATCGATACGGCTCACGCTCGCATCGCCGACTTGCCATCAGCCGAACTGCTGGCTTTCACTGTTCACGAACCGGCCCCACGACCAACACCATTGCCAACACCTTCTGCATATCAGACGCAACCGGATAAGAGACAGATCGCAGTTGCAACCGAATCGAAAGCCGATCCACTCTTCACCCTACCACCACAACCAGCTTTTACGCCGAATCCACCGCCACGTCCCGCCCCTATCGATCTTGGCGAACCGCTGGCGGAACGGATTGTACGACAGACTGCACCGTTACCTCCGTCGAGTGTTTTAGGCGAGGACCTACCTCAACCACCCCCGATTGATCTGGGGGACACCTTCGCCAATGGTCAACCGTATGGCCTTCGGCATCCTATACGGCCACCAGACACTATGACGTGGAGTGAACGACTGGCATGGCCGTGGCTGGCTCTGAGTGACATGGTGCGCGAATGGCGACGTGAGCGACAATTACGACGCAAAGCATTGACAATCAGTAGTTATGTGCCGCGAGGGCGTGGTCTGACCTATCGCCGTACCGCGTTACCGATTCCCTGGCCGTTATTGCTGGTCACTGTGCTGATTGTCGGTGTTGCGATTGTATACGGCATTAACCTCTCGCAGCAGAATAACCTGCAACTGGCGACCGAATATCTGGTCGCGGCTGAAGAACGAGTCGCCGCAGTGCGCACGGCGCCTGATGAGACAACGGCTCGTGAGGCGTTACTCATTGCGCAACAGGCGATTGATGTGGCCCGTGCCAGCCCGGAAATTACGACCACCAATCCGGGGTTGTGGCTACGCTTCAGTGAACTCGAACGCGAGTACGAGCGATTACTGGCGGCGGTTGATCGGGTTTCTTTTCTTGAACCAACCTTGCTGGCAAGTCATCCGTTGCCGAATGGCATCTTTACTACGATTGTTGTACCGCCAGCAATGAGCAGTATCACCGATCCGGCAAACCTGACAGCACTGCGCTATCTATACGCACTGGATAGCGATCCCGATGCCGCCCGCCTCTACCGGATTCCCCGCGACGGCGGTACGCCAGAGCCATATCTCGAACCTGGTCAGACTGTCGGAGCGGCGATAGTCGGCTCTTTACGCGCAGCACTCTGGCGTATCGACCAGGTGGTAGCGATTGATCAGGCTCCAAACGGGTTCGGTTACTATTTTCGCCAGAATGACACCTGGAACTACTCGAAACTGGGAAGTTCCGAAATCTGGATCAATCCTGAACGGCTCGATGTCGAAGAGTATGCCGGTAATCTGTATATCTGGGGTGCCCAGCCCGGTGAAGTGTTAAAATTTTCGTCGGGCCGCTACGGCGATACACCTGAATTCTGGCTCAACCCCGGTGTGACCCGTGATGCTGCTGTCCTTTCGGCAATTGATATGGCGGTTGATGGCAGTATCTACCTGCTACAAAAGAATGGCACAGTGCTGATCTTTAGTTTCGGGCAACTGGTAGGCCAGCTTACCCCCAGCAATGTCTCGCCCTCTATCGCCGAGGTGTCACGGTTTGTGATCACCGGCCCACCTGATGCCGGTTATATCTTTCTGCTCGAACCGGCGCAGGAGCGCATCTTACAGCTTGATAAGCGCACCGGCGAGCTGATCCAGCAACTACGGGTACGCGCCGACAGTAACCTGCGCCTTAGTCAATTGACTGCCCTGAGTGTTGATACAAGCGGCGCTCGTCCGACACTCTACATCGCCAGCGCCGGTGAAATTGTGCGTGCTGAACTCCCTACACCGCCACGAAGCTTTCGCGAAGAAGCCCGCCCATGAAACACGTTATCGTCTGGTGTTGTTTGCTGCTCCTGCTTAGTGGCTGTGGCGCAGCCGATCTGGAAGGAGACATCGGTTTAGGGGGTGTTACTCCTGAAGCTGTGGTCGAGAGCTTTCTTGAGGATTTTAATACCGCTCTGGCCGATCCAATGCTTCGTGAGCCAACCGCCCGCCAGGTGTGGGCGAGCCGCCTGGCAAGTTATTTTGCACCCAGCGAACGCGCCGATCAACGCCTGCTGATGCAGGAGATGCTCAACGGGTTTGTCAATAGTAACGTGCAACCTGCCCGTGGCAGTCGTGCAGAGGTTGTGATTACTTACGACCGTACCCGTGTGCTTCAGGCCGATGATCTGACAGCCCTGGTTGAAGTAGTCAATGGAGTGATTACAGTGCGCTGGCGCGATGCGGAAGATAACGTCATTCTTGAACGCAACGGTGCCCTGCTGCGCTTGATCGGACGCGAAACAAACGGGTTGCCGGTAATTCGGGTTGATGGCCGCTGGTATTTGACCGAAGCCGGTTAGCGTAGCTTTGGAATGCAGCAGCCACGCCGCTGCATCCACCGACCTCCGTACCGGAAGCATGTAGTAACGCCACACCCACTCTACCAAATCTTGATTGATACTGTGTATCACTCCTGATGCCACTCATTGCGGTGCATCAGTCCGGTGATAGCGTTTGCCGCTCGCCGAGGGGTTGATCTGGCACGCACCCGTCCATCACCTGTACCACGGTCGATAAGCTGGAAGCCTGCGCCACGATCCGCACCTCCTCACACGCAGTCAGCCAGACCTGACAGACGTGCTCTGCACGCACATTGTCCCCGTGACCAGTGGGGAAACCGCTGCACCCCGCCCTTGATCGTGATCACGGCTGGCGCAGCAGCGTGGCTGCCACACTCCACACCACGCACCACGGGCAACGGTATCCTCGCCGAACCGTGATCCAACTCCATGGGAGCGGCAACGCCAGTTCGGCGGTTCCACGCTCAGGGACTGACATCACTTAATGCCACTCGCGCCTGCCAACTTTAAGTGCCCGTGATGAGGAGCAGACGTCGCAACCGGTACGACAGGCAGCAAGTTGTTGACCAAAATACGTGACCAGCATCTGGTGTCGGCAACGCTGACTGCGAGCGTAATCGACCATGGCCTCAATCCGCTGCTCATGATATTGCCGGAACCTTTCCAGCCAGCCCTCAACACGCTCGCCTGCGTCGGCTGGCGGTGGCAAGAGTTCAATGAGCGGCAGGCGTAGTCCCGGTCGGTAACGTAGCAGGCCAGAGGCTTGCGCTTCTAACAACACTGCTTCAATGTGAGCTACCGGAATGTTGTGCTGATGGGCAAGGAGCATTAGATCGATTTCAATCGCTTCCCGCGGAAGATGGTGTAACCAGTCTGTGGCAGCTACCGTCCCGGTTCGTTCGACCACTGCTGCCAGTGGCAGGTCGAAATGACGTTTGAGCAGACCTACCTGTTCCAAGACACTGATCCCGACGCGCGTCAGCACTTCACCATCGGTACCAAACTGGGACTGTAACGCATCAAGATCAATCACACCTGCGGGATAGGTGATTGTACGCCTGACTTGACGGTACAACTCACGCAGATTCTCGCGGGTAATTGTCGTTGATTGCAACCAGGTCCGCAATACACGAGCATCACTCTCGCTGAAAAAGAGAATACAGTGCGCCGGCAAGCCATCACGCCCGGCCCGGCCCGCCTCCTGGTAGTAGGCTTCGAGTGAGGCGGGAAGATTGTAGTGAATGACAGCACGAACATCGGCTTTATCAACCCCCATCCCAAACGCGACTGTTGCGACCAGAACCCGCGTCTTTCCGTTCATGAACCGCTCTTGCACACCTGCTCGATCAGGATGCAGAGCGTGATAGTGATCGGCAGCAACACCGGCAGAACGCAGCTCCAGCGCCAGGTCTTCACAAGTCTGGCGTGCACGGGCATACACGATGATTGAGCCATTGATCTTCCGGCAGAGTTCAATCAGACTACGTGCCTTCGACATCCCTGGTCGTACCCGTATCACCTGAAAAAACAGGTTAGGGCGAAAAACAGGAGCCTGAACGACCGCCAGCGGGCCGATCATCGTTTGCAGCGTATGGATCGTATCAGAGGCAGCCGTAGCTGTCACAGCCAGAACTGGCGGTTGACCGAGTTCGTTCATCGCCCGGTTGATGAACAAATAATCAGGGCGAAAATGCTGCCCCCACAAGCTGATACAGTGCGCCTCGTCGATCACAAGACGGGACACGCCACAGTGACGAAGCGCAAAAAGGAATGAGCGTTGTCGCAAGCGTTCGGGAGCGACATAAACCAGCTTGTACTTACCGGCAGCAATCGCCCGTAAGCGGTCGCGCACCTCACCTGTGGTGAGGGTGGAGTTGATGATGGTTGCCCGTTCTTGGACGGCAGGTGGTAACCGGTCTACCTGATCCTTCATTAACGCGATCAAAGGGCTGATCACCACTGTGGACTGTGGTAAAAGCTGGGCCGGTAACTGATAGGTCAACGACTTGCCGGCACCGGTCGGTAAGACGGCCAGTGTCGATTCGCCACGCAATACACAGCCGATAATCTGCTCTTGATGAGGGCGGAACGTACTGAAACCAAACACATCGCGCAAAATGACGGTGGCTTCAGATGGCAGGTTTGAGGTAGAGGGATGTTGCTGAGTGACCATACCAATACCACATGACATAACACTGCCGGCAGCATTTGAGCCGGTGTAGACCGTACATATATATAACCGTCTACACCGCGCAAAGGGTACGCCAGAATCGGGTTTTTCTTCCAACGTCAGAGGAAGGTATCTCGCCGGCGGGTCAAAGCGACAGACAGTGGCACCAGGATGTCACGCATCAGCGCCCATTCAGCGATGAGGGATTGGCTGCGCTAACCAGCGGGCAATCAGCCCGGCCACCTCTTCAGGGCGCTCCATAGGGAGCATATGACCGGCTTCGACTTCAGCAAAGGTAGCGTGCGGCAGCATTCGCTGCAACCGTTGCCAGACCGAATCGGTAATCAGGTCGGATCGTGTCCCCCGCATAATCATGAGTGGGATGCGCAAACGTCGTAAATCACGCCAGGCATCAAGTGGGGAAGACGCAAAAATATGAGCTTCCCAACGTTTTGGCCAGGCCAGTGTGTAGCCCCGGCCATGCGGACGTAACCCACCCTGCAGATATCCTTCGAGCGCGTCAGGGGTAAAATCGGCGAACACCCCACGACCCTGCCAGCGCTGTCGGGCCTCATCAACGCTGGCAAAGTGATCGCGCCGGCGTAAAGCACCCTGAGCCAGGGGAAAGCGGTATCCCTGACCACTCTGACGTAACAACCAGATCAGTATCTGCAAGCGTCGGCGAAAGAGCACTGGATCGATCAACACAATCCGCTGGAAGAGTTCAGGCCGTTCTACTGCGGCGTACAATGTCAGAATACCACCTAGTGAATGGCCAATACCGATCACCGGTTCGCCGGTCACCACCTGAAGATCGGTAATTAAATCAGCAGCCAAATCGCGCCATGTCCCTCCCGGCTGCGCATCCCCATCGACACGCAGCGGACGTGGCCGGTATCCCAAAATGCGCCCAAAGGACGCAAGCCCGGCGGCGAGAGGGACGTAGGCTTCTGGTGGAAAGCCATTGGCAGGCGCGATATGGATGAGACGAGGGCCAGAACCCCCGAGCTCACAATGGGAAAGAAGAGTAGTTTGAGTTGTCATTACAAATCAAAAGCAGAATTTGCAAGCTGCTCACAGACACTCTAACCGCAATGTGAGCCACAAAGCTATTACTGCAATTTCATGCAGAGCTTTGTGGCATCACACCCTCTCTCCATCTAATCATCCCGGCGGCGCGGGCGTGGCCGGTCACCTTCACGGCGCGGTCCACGCAGCTCGTCACGCAGGCTTCGCGGCTCATCGCGACCACCACGCTGTTCTTCGCGTGGACGCGGGCGTGGTGCGGCACCAGCAGCTTTGCGCTCTTCGGGCGTTTCGCCGGTCAGCACTGCCCGTCGACTGAGACTAATCTTCCCGGTGGTGCGATCAATATCGATCACCATCACATTGATTTCATCGCCGAGCGAGACCACATCCTCAACGTTCTCGACCCGCTTTTCATCAAGCTCTGAGACGTGAACCATGCCGTCTTTACCGGGCAAGATATTCACAAACGCCCCAAAAGGCTTAATGCTGACCACTTTACCGAGGAAAATGTCACCAACCTTGGCTTCGCGGGTCAACCCCTCGATCATGCTGATCGCCTGCCTGGCTGCGGCACCATCAGGGGTTGTGATAAAGACACGGCCATCGTCTTCAATATCAATCTGCGCACCGGTCGTCTCGCAGATATTGCGGATCGTCTTACCGCCGGGGCCAATCAGGGCGCCAATCTTATCAACCGGGATCTGGATCGTCATAATGCGCGGTGCATAGATTGACAGCTCTGGCCGTGGGACACTTATCGCCTCATTCATCTTATCAAGAATGAACAGGCGGCCGGCACGGGCCTGAGCAAACGCCTCGCGCATAATCTCATAGGTGATACCGGTTGTCTTGATATCCATCTGCAAACCGGTAACACCTTTTGCCGTACCGGCCACTTTGAAGTCCATATCGCCGAGGGCATCTTCCAGGCCCTGAATATCGGTCAACACGCGCCAGCGACCATCTTCGCCGGTAATCAGACCCATGGCCACACCGGCAACCGGCGCCTTGATCGGCACACCGGCATCCATCAGGCTCAGCGATGAACCACAGACCGACGCCATTGATGACGAGCCATTCGAGGAGAGCACCTCAGATACCAGCCGGATCGTGTAGGGAAAATCCTTCTCATCAGGCAACACGGCGTACAACGAGCGTTCGGCCAGTGCCCCGTGACCAATATCACGCCGTCGTGGTGTCCCAATCCGCCGCACTTCGCCCGTGCTGAATGGCGGGAAATTGTAGTGATGAATGTAGCGTTTGGAAGTCTCGATACCGAGATCGTCCACTTTCTGCTCGTCGCCGGGCGAACCGAGGGTGGTAATCGTCAACACCTGGGTCTGACCGCGGGTAAAGACTGCCGAGCCATGCACGCGCGGGATCACCCCGACTTCGATGCTGATCGGACGAATTTCATCGAGCGCACGGCCATCGACCCGGATACCTTCATCGAGAATAGCGTTACGCACCTCATTTTTCAGGAGCTTCTCAAACGCCTTTGTGACCTCTTTGGTGCGGTTCGCGATCTCTTCTTCCGGTTCATCAGTAGTAAAGTGGGCAATCACTTCAGCCTTCAGCGCTTCCGTTTGAGCTTCACGTTCTTGCTTGATTGGACTGCGTACCGCTTTGCGCAGCCGGTCACCCATCCACGCACTGATGGCCTCTTCGAGCGAGGTGTCAACCACCGGCGACGTGAAGGGACGCTTCGGCTTGCCACAAAGCTGAACCAGTTGCTCTTGCAGATCACAGATCTGCTTGCAGACCGCATGGCCATCAATCACGGCCTGGAGCATCTCGTCTTCGGTCAACTCGTAAGCGCCGGCTTCAACCATCAGCACTGCATCTTTGGTACCGGCCACCACCAGATCGAGCCGGCTATCGGCCATCTCATTCATCTTGGGATTGACCACCAACTGACCGTTCAGATGACCCATCTGCACCGCACCAACCGGGCCAGCGAAGGGAATATCGCTGATACACAGCGCTGCGGAAGCGGCAATAATTGCCAACGGCCCCGGATCGTTCTCCATATCAATCGAGAATGTCGTGATAATGACCTGAACCTCGTTGTAAAAACCTTTGGGGAAAAGCGGCCGCAGGGGGCGGTCGGTCAAACGGGAGATGAGAATAGCCGTTGTGGTAGGACGACCTTCACGCTTGAAGAAATTACCCGGAATTTTGCCGACCGCGTACATCTTCTCTTCGTAATCAACGGTCAGCGGAAAGAAATCGGTTCCTTCACGAGCTTCTTTGGCACAAACGACGGTAGCCAACAGCATCGTATCGCCATACCGTGCAACGACGGCACCATCAGCCTGTTCAGCAAAACGCCCGGCTTCCAGGGTGAGCGTTCGACCAGCAATCTCCGCACTTACCGAATAGATATTCCGTTCTGTCATAAACTCCTACTACTCCTTACCAGATCAGGGTGCCCTTGCACCCAATCAGCGGTATCCGGTCGCCGGTTGCGACCGGTGCGCGGAGTTCGGCACTGGTGTATACGCATGGAGTGTCACACGCGCACGCACCAATCCCGAACCACCGCGCCTGACAACCAACAAGCAAAGAGCGCCGGGCGGCGGATGCCGCTGGCGCTCTGCATACCCTTATCTTACACTGACGGTTGCCTCTATCATACTAGCGACGCAGACCGAGGCGATTAATGACGTTACGATAGCGTTCGCGATCTTTCGATTGCAGATAGTTGAGCAGCCGCCGCCGTCGCCCGACAAGCTTCAACAAACCACGACGCGAGTGGTGATCGTGAGTATGAACGCGAAGATGTTCAATCAACTGGTTGATGCGCTCGGTCAGGAGCGCTACCTGTACTTCGGGCGAACCGGTATCAGTTTCGTGAATCTGATAACCGTTGATGATCTGCGATTTTTCTTCTTTTTCAAGCGCCACGAGCGGTTCCTCCTCGTGTAATCGCGCACGGGCCGGCGCAGCCCGGCGTTCCTGATATAAGCGTCAGTATTATAGCACAGTTCGTTGAATTTTGCCAAATTTATGTCGTGCTGAGGGTGCGGGATGCCCTGGATTGATGTTCACCGACGCGAAGTGCCTGAGTATGCGGTGGTTCGCCTGATGTTTGATCTGTATCGAACGCGCATTATTGGAGGGGTGGGCGTCACTTCTCGCTGTGCCGGGTTCACCACAGAGACGCAGAGGACACAGAGGAAATCGGTCTATGATCGTGACGATCACACACAGCATCCCCGTGACCAGCAGGGTCAATGGCGTGACACACGCCTGATCGTGAGCACGGCTGCCGCACGCCAAACGTCGCGACATGCGCATGACGAGCGGGCAAGGCAATACATCCAGCACGTGATGGCAGCGGAGATGGTCGGCAACCCTCCTCACTTTCGTACCGGCAGGCTGAGAGCAGGATATGCCGGCGTTGGCGATTGGCAAGCGTTCACACGCCTAGTCGACAGGCTGGGGGCAGACAGCACAGCTTTGGATGAAATAAGTTCTTCTGTCAAGCCGGAACACAGTTCATTGTATAATCAAATATCTTTTCACAATCTGTCTGTCGAGTGCGAAGGAGCCTTGCCATGGATCTCAACCTGCACCATTTTCCTTATCCCGGACGGCGAGTACCGGTGATTGCCGAGCGCGGAGTGGTTGCCAGTAGTCACCCCCTGGCATCTCAGGCCGGTATGCACATATTGCAGGCTGGTGGGAATGCGGTTGATGCGGCTGTTGCCACTGCCGCGGCGCTAACCGTGCTGGAACCAACCTCAAATGGGCTTGGGGGTGATGGTTTCGCCCTGATTTGGGCTGGCGATCATCTGTACGGCATCAATGGTTCGGGAACAGCGCCGGCCAGGTTGAGTCTTGACGCACTGAGCGCTGCCGGGCATACCGATATGCCAGTTTATGGCTGGTTCCCGGTAACCGTGCCGGGCGTCGTGCGCATGTGGGGAGATATGCACGACCGGTTTGGGCGTTTGCCGCTCGCGCAGGTCCTGGCCCCAGCCATCAGTTATGCCGCTGAAGGTGCGCCAACACCACCGATGGTCGCTTACTTCTGGGCACGAGGGGTTGCAGCTGCTCACAACCGTCACGGGCCTGAGTTTGCCGGTTTCTTGCCCACGTTTAGTATTGATGGACGAGCACCGCGACCGGGTGAGCGTTTCGTCAGCCCTGGTCACGCCCGTACCCTACGCCTGATCGCCCGTCATGGCGCCGATGTCTTCTATCAGGGTGAAATTGCCGAAGCGATTGACCGCTTCGCACGCGCTACCGGTGGTCTGTTGCGGGCAGATGATCTGGCTCGCCACCGTTCGGAATGGGTAACACCAATCAGTATGCAGTACCGTGGCTATACCGTCCACGAGATTCCGCCGAACGGTCAAGGAATTGCGGCGCTGATGGCATTTGGGATTCTCGATCACATCAATCTTAACGGCTATGCCCGCGAGTCGGCAGCATCGTTCCACCGCCAAATCGAAGCGATGAAACTGGCCTTTGCCGATGCCTTCGCCTATGTCGCGGACTCGGCCAGTGTAGCTGTGCCCATCAACGACATGTTGAATCGGCAGCGGCTGGCTGAACGTGCGCGCCTGATCGATGAACAGGCCCAAACCTATGGCCCGTCCGCCCTGCCACGCGGTGGTACAGTCTACTTCGCTGTCGTTGACCGTGACGGGATGATGGTGAGTATGATCCAATCAACGTATATGGGATTTGGTTCAGGGGTGGTGATCCCTGATTACGGTATTGCCCTGCACAACCGTGGTTGTGGCTTCGTATTAACCCCCGGCCATCCGAATCAGGTCGCTCCCGGTAAACGACCATTTCACACCATTATTCCCGGTTTCCTGAGCAAAGATAGCGTTCCCATCGGCCCCTTCGGTGTAATGGGAGCACATATGCAACCACAAGGGCATGTACAGGTTATCGTTAACAGCCTTGATTACGGAATGCACCCCCAGGCAGCACTGGATGCACCGCGCTGGCGCTGGGAGCGCGATGGCACGCTGCGGCTTGAGCTGGAAACACCACGCCACGTCATTGAAGGGCTGGCCGCTCGCGGCCACCAGGTGGTGGTCGAAAGTGAATTGGGTGGTTTTGGCCGGGGACAGATTATCTGGCGTCTGGCCAGTGGCAGCTACGTAGCAGGTACTGAACCTCGTTGTGATGGGCTGGCAATTGGATGGTGATCATTACCGACGGCATACGAGACAATAAACGATGGGGGATGAAGACGATGTACCGTACCGTGTATGATCTCCTGACAACTGGAAGCGATACCGATCCTGCGCTGATTGCACCGGGTGGCCCGACCTGGAACTTTGCCGATCTGCGTGCCCAGGTGTACCGCCTGGCCGAGTGGCTCCAGAACCATGGACTGGGACGCGGCGACCGGATTGCGATTGCACTTGGCAACAGCCCGACGATGGCCATCACCTTTCTGGCTGCGGCTACTGCGGCGACGGCTGCACCACTTAATCCCAAATATCGGCGGGACGAATTTGCCTTCTACTATGAAGACACCCAGGCCCGCGCATTAATTGTTGCCCCTGGCGAGGGCGACGAAGCCCGGGCTGCATTGCGTCCAGACATGCTGCTGATCGAAGCTGCCTTCGACAGCAACCATCAGCTTACTTTCTCGACATCAGGTACCGCTGGATCACTACGTCGCGACAGTTTGGCTACACCCGACGACATTGCCATGATCTTGCACACCAGTGGCACCACCAGCCGGCCCAAACGGGTACCTATTCGCCATCGTAATCTGGCCGCCTCGACTAGCAACATCATCACTACCTATCAATTGAGCGCGGCGGATCGTTCGCTCTGCGTGATGCCGCTCTTCCACATTCACGGCATTGTTGCCTCGTTGCTGAGTCAGTTAGCCGCCGGTGGAGCCGTCATCTGTCCACCTGGCTTCGATGGCCTCAAATTCTGGAGCTGGGTTGAACAAGAGCGCCCAACCTGGTACTCGGCCGTCCCGACGATGCACCAGGTCCTCCTGGCCCGTGCCGGACGCAACACTGCTATAATCAAAGCCAATCCATTCCGCTTCATTCGCTCCTCAAGCGCTCCCTTACCACCGGTCGTGATGGAGCAAATGGAGGAGGTCTTCGCGGCGCCGGTTATCGAAAGCTACGGCATGACCGAAGCCTCACATCAAATGACCTCTAATCCGTTACCACCTGGTCGACGAAAATCCGGCTCGGTGGGAATTGGATTTGGAGTAGAAGTGGCTATCATGGATGAACACGGCCAGTTGTTGCCGGCGGGCACGAAGGGCGAGGTTGTGGTGCGGGGACCGAATGTCGTTGATGGGTACGAAAATAATCCTGAAGCCAATGCCACGGCATTTGTGAATGGATGGTTTCGGACCGGTGACCAGGGGTATCTCGACGAAGATGGCTATCTCTGTCTGACCGGTCGTATCAAAGAGTTAATCAACCGCGGTGGCGAAAAGATTTCGCCCCTGGAGATTGATGACGTACTGCTCCGTCATCCGGCAGTCGCCGAAGCCCTGGCCTTTGCCGTGCCACATCCAACGCTGGGTGAAGAGGTGCATGCCGCCGTTGTATTACGCGAAGGCATGAATGCCGACGAGCGTGAATTACGCGAGCACTGCGCCCGCCTGCTGGCCGATTTCAAAGTGCCTCGTGCAATCCATATTCTGAGTGCGCTACCACGCGGTGCTACCGGAAAACTACAACGGATCACGATGGCGAAGACACTGGGATTGTAAGTAATGGGAGAAAGACAGGAACCGGCATGATCCTGAAGTCAGAATTTGAACGCCGCCTTTCACCATACATGAGTTTTTCGCGCTCAGAATGGGCAGCACTACGTAACGGCACCCCATTACCACTCAGTGCAGACGAGTTAGACACGCTGGTCAGTCTGAATGACACTGTCTCGATGGAAGACGTTGCCGACATCTACCTGCCACTGGTGCGTCTGCTACAAATCTACTACGACAATGCCTGTCGATTATACCAGGCCACCAGTGCATTTCTCGGCTCAGGGACAGCACGGGTACCGTATGTGATCGGCATTGCCGGTAGTGTCGCGGTAGGGAAGAGCAGCACAGCGCGCATCCTGCAAGCGCTCCTGGCACGTGGGCCTGGACGCCTCAAAGTCGATCTGATTACAACCGACGGTTTTCTTTACCCAAACCGAATCCTCCAGGAACGGGGGATTATGCACCGTAAAGGGTTTCCTGAAAGCTATGATCGGCGACGCCTCTTGCAGTTTATGGCCGATATTAAATCGGGGTATGGCCCGGTGAGTGCACCCGTCTATTCACACCTTATCTACGATATCGTGACCGATCAAACGCAGGTCGTTGATCATCCAGATGTTCTGATTGTTGAAGGGTTGAACGTGTTACAGCGCAGTTCCAATACTCGACGCGAACCACAACTCTATGTATCAGACTTCTTTGACTTCGCGATTTATGTCGATGCCGATGAACGTGATCTTGAACAGTGGTACATTGAACGATTTTTACGGCTGCGTGAAACAGCATTTCGCGATCCGTCCTCATACTTCCGCCGCTACGCTGAGCTGAACGAAGAGGAAGCTATCGCTACCGCACGACGTATCTGGCGCGAAATTAATTATGTCAATTTAAAACAAAACATAGAACCGACGCGCTGGAGCGCCGATCTGATTCTGGTCAAAGGACCTCGCCACGAGCTAGAGCGAGTCTATCTGCGCAAACTGTAGGAACACGTACAAGGAGTAGCGGATCATATGCGCATCTGTATTGTTGGCGCCGGAGCGATTGGTGGCTGGTTGGGGGCAAAGCTGATCCAGGCTGGAGCCGAAGTAACAATGATCGCTCGCGGGAGCCATCTGGCAGCCATTATCGAACACGGGTTGACCGTTGAATACCGTGATGGTCGGCGCGAGGTGGTGCGACCGGCACTGGCGACCTCTGATATAACGGTTGCCGGGCCGCACGATGTTGTGATCGTAGCAGTTAAAGCACAGTCCTTGCCGACGCTGGCTGCACCCATGCGAGCGCTCTACGGCCCCGACACAGCCGTTGTCTACGCTCAAAACGGCATTCCCTGGTGGTATTTTTTCCGGCACGGTGGCCCATACGAAGGTCGGCGGATCGAGGCAGTTGATCCCGGTGGTGTTATTGCTGCACATACCGAGATTGAACGGGTTATCGGCTGCGTCGTCTATCCCGCCGCCGCCATCGAACGTCCTGGCGTCATTCGACATATTGAAGGAAACCGTTTTACACTCGGTGAACCCGATGGCAGCCGGAGCGAGCGTATGGTACGCCTGAGTAAATTGCTGGAGTCGGTCGGTTTACGAGCGCCGGTCAAGACCGATATTCGCAATGAAATCTGGCTAAAGTTGTGGGGAAATCTCTCGTTTAACCCGATCAGCGCATTGACCCGCGCTACCATTGACCGCATTATCGCTGATCAGGGCACGTACAACCTGGCGGCAACAATGATGGCTGAGGCGCAACAGGTCGCCGAGCAACTAGGTATTCGGTTTCCGGTCTCGATTGAACGCCGCATCCGCATGGCCGAGGAGATCGGCGCTCACAAGACCTCGATGCTACAAGATATTGAAGCGAAGCGACCAACCGAAATCGATGCCCTACTGGGGGCAGTGGTTGAGCTGGCCGAATTGACCGGTACGCCAACCCCGACGCTGCGGGCCATATATGCCGTGACGTCACTACTGGATCGAATCAACTGTGAGTTGTGATGGGCGCTGTTGGTTGTGAAAATCCGACGCACCAACGGCACATCTGCCTGCTTCAAGCCGAGAAGCTGTTGCGTACATCCACGGAGAAACCACGCTCTAGATTGAATGCCTTTTACGTGCAGTGATGTACGTGTTGCATGGGTCGGGTGCGGAAGGTATGCTTCCACACCATAACCATCTGACAGACGCCTCTACATCCAGGTCTCACAATAGGTCACATGCTCTATAATGGTGCCAGGTAACACGTCTCGCTTGAATCTCACCCTCTCAACAGCAGAGGCGCGATAACACGCATCCAGACTCGTCCAGCGGCAAAGGTATACGTATGCATAGCATCATTGTTAACCCGGTATTGACCCGTGAACTCTTCGGTCGGATTCGTGGACGCAATGCCTGGCTTATTCTGAGCGGCTACCTGACTATCATTGGCGCTATTACGCTGCTGATTTATGCGGTATTTATCAGCTCGGCCAGCCCAAATGACCCTAACACGGCCCGTACCATCGGTAAAAGCATCTTTTTCACCGTGATGACTGCGGCGCTGGTACAGGTTTGCTTTCTGTCGCCTTCACTAACAGCAGGGGCAATTGTCGGTGAAAAAGAACGCCAGACTTATGATTTACTGCTTGCCTCGTTGTTGTCACCACTTCAGATCATCACCGGTAAGCTCTTGTCAGCAATTGCGTTTGCATTGTTGCTCATCACGGCTTCTCTCCCAATTGCCGGTCTATCCCTTCTTTTTGGCGGCATTACTGCACAAGAAATCCTGATTGGGGTGATCAGTTTGTTGATCACGGCCATCTGCTATGCAGCAATTGGCCTTTTCTGGTCAACGGTGATGCGCTCGACGCTTGGTGCAACGGTAATGGCGCAGGGAACGGTGATCGCCATTCTGTTGCTGGTACCATTTCTCTTCTTTGTGATTTCATTGTTGATCGGCATATTCGATAGCAATCCTTCGCCGCTCTACATCTATACAATGGGAGCATTCATCTGCTTGCATCCGTTTATTGCCCTGGGGATAACGGCTGCCATCCTTGAGGAAGGCGGCAATCCATGGCTCTGGACAGTTCCTTCGTCTATCGGTGATCTCATAGTACCTTTACCCTGGGTGGTCTACATAGCGCTTATGATCATCGTTACGGTGATTTGTTTAAGTCTGGCCCTGCAGCGGATACGTCCGGCTGAAGAATAGGCGGAATACGAGTGACGGTGAAGTGGGATGAGTATCTAATATCAAATCCTGACTAATATGGTGCACATTGTCGAGACCATCAATCATCATTGCAAAGCCTCTTCATCAGAGTCACGTACCGGCAGAGGGACGCGCTGCGATCCGCCGACTCAAAATGTATCCTTCCACTACCCCTCGTTCACCGCATGCCTCGTATGGTAGTGAACAGGCACAGGCACCGTCCGTAGGGGCGGGTTTAGAACCCGCCCCTACGGAACCGTCCATCCGTATTATGTCAGGTAATTTCAAACCTCGACTGACAGTGCCTCATTCAGGTTGACAGGGCCGTGCTGGCGCACGGCCGGGCTGCTATCTGTGAGCCAATAGTGGTTCGTCGCAAGCAAACTAACCGGTTCACGTGTAGTTGTTCAGGTGCAGCGCTTGCGATTGGGTCAGGCGTGTTATACTTGCTTACAGCAGTACACCGCGACACGCCCCCACTCTAACCCGCCCCCAGCAGGCTATGCATTCCCCACATGTCACACAGAAGCCGGTATGACGCCTCATATCCCATCGTGATAGATACGGTGCCATGCGTCACTTACACCGTATGGTTAGGCGAGCCACGGCATTCTGCTGCGGTAGGCCGGACTGCAAGCGCTCCCCGTGACGCGGGCATCTCGTGGCGCAGGCTTCCAGCCCGCGTGCCGGCATCCCCGCCACCATCGTCAGATGCTGGTCGTGGCTGCTGGTGCGCAAGCGGGCACCTATTGCAACAAGACGTCTACGCTCAGGTAGCACATTCATGCCTGACCGACTCGATGATCGTCACGAATACATCCAGCATCCCCGTGACCAGGAGGGGGAACGGCGTACCACGCGCCGAATCGTGAGCACGGCTGGCGCGGCAGCATGGCTGCCGCACTCCAAACCCTGCGACACGCACGTGATGCGCACGTAAGGCAACCCATCCAGCACGTGATAGCACGGCTGGCGCTGTGCGCTGCCACCGGGCAGTCGCTCAAAACAGCACCCATGGCAATCATACCCGCTGATATACCCGTGGTTGACACCAGTTGTGGTTAATGCATAGCCCAGCGGGTGCGGGAACCACCGGTAAAGGATGGTGCTCTCTTTTGTGCGTCGGTTTGGGGGTGAGGTACTCTGCTGGAAGCGCAACATGGGCTGTGTCCGGTAGCGAGCGGGGCAGAAGCTCGCGCTCCACTAGACCAGATTTGATATCAGATGGCTGCCGATAATACAAAGCACCCCTACTGGCGAGATTACCAGTAGGGATGATCAATTACAACTAGGCGGCAGAATTACGCCGGAAGTGGATTGGTACCACCAAAGCCGTGCTGTGATGCATCGGGCTGAGTGGAGCGCTCTTCAGCTCGTCCATTAGGCGTGCTGCTACTCTTGCTCAGATCGAGCGCCAGCGGTTTTACCCGACGAATCATCTCCTCGAGCTGTTCGCCATCAAGCGTCTCGTATTCGAGTAACGCATTTGCCATATCGTCCAGCACAGCCCGATTCTGAAGCAGGATTTGCTGCGCCGTTTCGTAGGCTTCGGTGACAATCGCATGCACCTCTTCATCAATCTGGCGCGCCACCTCATCACCGTAGTTACGCTGCTCGCTGATTTCGCGGCCAAGGAAGATCAGCTCTTCCTTCTCACCAAAGACCATTGGGCCGAGGCGCTGGCTCATACCGTAGCGCGTGACCATTGCCCGTGCAATACGAGTGACCTGCATCAAATCACCAGAAGCACCGGTTGTCACCTCATCGTTACCGAAGACAATCTCTTCAGCTACCCGGCCGCCCAGCGAGACGGCCAGACGTGCTTTGAACTGCGAAACGGTTCGCAGGTTCAGACTATCCTCATCAGGCAGGAAGAGCGTGTACCCACCGGCCTGTCCACGTGGAATAATGGTCACCTTCTGCACTTTGTCGGCCTTCGGCAACGCAGCACCAACAATCGCGTGTCCGGCCTCGTGGTAGGCCACCACCAATTTCTGACGGTCGGTCATCACACGCGAACGCCGCTCAGGGCCACCGATGGCAACCCGCTCGACCGCATCCTGGAACTCTGCCATGCTGATCTTGCGCTTCGAGCGGCGAGCAGCCAAAATTGCTGCTTCGTTTACAACGTTCATCAGATCAGCACCCGAGAAACCAGGTGTCTGACGAGCGATAACTTCAAGATTGACGTCCTCGGCCAGAGGCTTACCCTTGACGTGAACCTTCAGAATCTCGATCCGACCCCGCACATCGGGCGCATCGAGCACCACCTGGCGGTCAAAGCGGCCTGGTCGCACGAGCGCCGGATCAAGCACATCGGGCCGGTTCGTCGCCGCGATCACGATCACGTTCGTGTTGGTATCGAAGCCATCCATCTCAACCAGAATCTGGTTGAGCGTTTGCTCACGCTCGTCGTGTGAGCCACCTAAACCAGCACCGCGCTGCCGACCGACGGCATCAATTTCATCAATGAAGACGATACAGGGTGCATTACGCTTTGCCTGATCGAACAGATCGCGCACACGTGAGGCACCTACGCCAACAAACATCTCAACAAACTCAGAACCAGAGATGCTGAAGAAGGGAACACCTGCCTCTCCAGCGACGGCCCGCGAGAGCAACGTCTTACCGGTACCGGGCGGGCCAACCATCAGCACACCACGCGGAATGCGTGCCCCGAGCGCGGCAAACTTGTCAGGAAACTTGAGGAACTCAACAATTTCGGCCAGGTCCTGCTTTGCCTCTTCCTGACCGGCCACATCGGCGAAGGTAATTGTGGGCTTATCGCCGGCAAACATCCGTGCCCGGCTCTTGCCAAACGACATCGCCTGATTGTTGCTCCCCTGCGCCTGACGCATGAAGAAGACGAAAAAGCCGATGAGGAGCAGGGTTGGCAGCAGAATGGTAAAGATACTAAGCAAACCACCCCAGGCTGGTGCCGGCTGCACGGTTACGTTGATCGTTCGCCGACCGTTCTCGTCGTACAGCGGTACGTTGTAGTCGGCCAGCAACTTCATCACGCTATCCGACGTTTCGACCCGTGAGCGGTATTTCTTACCATCCTTGTAGGTGACAATAATCTGTTCGTCGCCAGCCTGCGCCTGAATTTCACTTACCAGTCCAACCTGAGCATCGGCGATGACATCAGCAATGCCTTTCTCCTCAGTCTGGCTGGCACCCTGACCAAAATATTGGAAGAACAGCGCTAGCGCTGCAACCAGAATGATGAGATAGACAAAACTATTCTTCAACCAACGATTATCGCTCATACATCTTCTTTCTAGAGGGGTTGCCTCGCCATCTTCTGGTAGACCAGACAATACTGAGGAATGAACCCCACTTAATGAGTAATATGCGGCCACAACGGCAATGAGCCATTCTGTACGCCGCTTGTTAGAATTATAGCATCAGCCGATCATCAACGGCAAGGGAACAGATTACACTCAAAGTGTGATCTGGATCACAACTACACCGACTGGTAGACCTCGGAGCGCAACACGCCAATGAAGGGGAGATTGCGATAGCGCTCGGCATAATCCAGGCCGTACCCAACCACAAAGGCATTAGGGATATTAAAGCCAATGTAGTCCACCGGCACATCTGCTGTACGTCGTTCAGGTTTGTTAAGCAACGTGCAGATACGCAGACTGGCCGGATTACGCCGCAGCAATTGCGACCGCAGATACGCTAGAGTTAGGCCACTATCAATAATGTCTTCGACAATCAACACGTGGCGCTGCGAAATGTCAGTATCGAGGTCCTTGATCAGACGCACCACACCCAACGACTCGGTACTGGCGCCATAACTGGCAACCGCGATGAAATCAATCGCAAGCGGCAGATCAATTGCCCGCGCCAGATCAACCATAAACATGGCGCAGCCCTTCAGAACGCCGACCAGCAGCAGATCACCGAGGTCGCGATAATCGGCACTGATCTCAGCAGCTAGCTCAGCAACCCGTTGTCTGATCTGATCTTCCCCAATCAAGATATAATCAATGTCCTGACGCATGCTTACTCCTGTCTTGTTGTGGCAGTCTGAACAATCCCAATCCACATTGTAGCCTGATTTGGTTCAGATGCAGCGACGCCGGCAGCAACTCGCAATCCAACTACCCAGAGAATTTGATCATCGGCAGTGGTAAGAATCGGCCAGGCAGCCCGCAGCATACGTGGCACTCGCAAATCAACGAACACATCTTGTAAGCGTCGCCGCCCCGGTGCACCAACAGGCCGCATCCGATCACCGGGACGCCGTGGCCGTAACTGCAAAGGAGCAGACGGACGCTGAGCCAGTCCTAACCACCAGCGGTCAGGATGCACCGGGGGATGATCCTGCACGATACACTGCCAGTTATTCGCCAGTGGCACAATCCCCCGATCCGGTAATGTCACAGGTGTTGTCAACTGCGGGCCAGATGGCGGTAATGCCGATGGCAAGTGCAATGTGACTGTCTGCTGATCGCACACGAGTGTCACCTGGGGAGCAATCTGCGTTGAGCGGCCAGACTGCCCGCCGATGAGATGCAGTGCTGCATCGAGGTGGGCTAAACCCGGTTCCTCTGCACCAAGTTCAGCAATCGCACGCCGCAACGCATAACGGCGTAGTGCTGGATGGAGGCTCATCAGGGCAGCACGCTCAAATACCACTTTGTCAGACCGCTGCTCAACGATGAGGCTCGGCCACCGATCTGCCAGTATGGTTTGGATAAAATCGTAATCTTCCGCACAGATACGGGCTGTACGAGTAAGGGCAGCAGTAATCTGAGGATTCTCGCTTGCAAGCTGAGGCAAGAGCACATGCCTGATACGGGCCCGCACATAATGGAGATTACGGTTCGTTGGATCGTCGCGTGGGGTTAACTGATGATCAGCGCAGTACGACGCCAGTTCAGACCGACTGACCGTCAGCAGCGGGCGCAACAATGGTGGGCCGTGGGGCGGAGCCTGTCCGCTATCAATCAGGGCTGCCGCCCATTCCGACCACTCGACGCGGGGTTGCATGCCGCGCAAGCCTGCCGGCCCGGCGCCACGGAGTAAGTGCATTAAGACCGTTTCCGCCTGATCATCAGCCTGATGAGCGACGAGCACGGCATCAACTTGTTCGGCAAGGGCAGTTGTGGCAAGAAAGGTGTAGCGTGCAGTTCGCGCCTCGGCCGGTGTTGTTCCTGGTGGCAAGTGGGCACGTCCGACAATTGCCCGTACCCCCCAGGCTGTCGCAGTAGCAGCGACGAAGTCGGCGTCTGCCGCAGATTCAGCACCTCGCAGGCCGTGATCGAGATGCGCTACAACTGGGGTCGGGCCACCAGCACGGTGCAATGTGCAGAGCATGTGCAGCAGGGCAAGTGAGTCGCTGCCGCCAGAGACAGCAACCAGTAGGCGAGCAGAAGACTGCTCGACGCCCTCAGCACGTAAAAACTGGCGCAATAGATCAAGCATGGTGGTATTGCACGATGAACGGAAACGCCGGTGAGCGTTGCTCACCGGCGACTGGTGCCGGAGGCGGGATTCGAACCCGCGACCTAACGATTATGAGCCGTTTGCTCTACCGCTGAGCTACCCCGGCACAGCTCCCAAGTCTATCACTGAAGAGGAATTTCGTCAAGTTGTGAACACCAGAAATCATCACCACGATGAGGTAATACGACCAAGTTATATCAACGCTCGCGTAGGAGCGGGTTAAGAACCCGCCCCTACAGAACCCGCCCATCGATATCCTGATCCTGTAGATGACAACCACGGATCATAGTTCACCGCATATTCGGTGATAGGCAGTGACACTGTGCATCACGCCTGATAGCCTCATCGCTGTTCATCAGTCCAATGATCTGAACGCCTGCTCCACGATCTGCACCACCGCTCACATGCCGTCAGAACATCACGGATGGTCAAACCGGACAGACACGCTATAAACGCACGTTGTCCTCGTGACTTGTAGGAAAATCGCTGCGACCAACCCCTGATCGTGAACACGGCTACCGCACTCCACATCAGCCCCACGGACAACCCTATCTGGCAACAGTATCCTCTCTAAAACGTGATCCTACCGCGTGCGCTGCGGCAAGACCAGTTCTACACTGCCGTGATCAGGCTCAGTGGCAGGGTGATCCTCTCACCACGGTACGGGCCGTCTGACGGGCACGGACGGTGTCAGCGATAGTAAAATGTGCGTTTGGGCAATACCGGGGAAATCCCATCCCAAACGCACGTCAGGTATCGTTGTGTGGCTACGGCCAGGCAGGTTGGCAAGCAGAGTCTTGTGCAACTACTCCAGATAATCGCGGAGATGCTGCCCGACTTCAGGACTACGCAAGCGCCGCAGAGCCTCGGCTTCAATCTGCCGTGCCCGTTCGCGCGTCATACCGAGCACACGGCCTACCTCTTCGAGCGTCCGGCGTCGGCCATCAACCAGACCGTAGCGCAAATCGATAATCCGGCGTTCCCGATCATTGAGGCAGTCAAGGGCAGCACACAGATCGCGGCGCAGCAGCTTTTGAGCCGCCATTTCTCCCGGTGTCGGCAGTTCTTCATCAGTCAGAAAATCGCCAAGTGTGTGCTCACCTTCATCGCCGACCGGTGTTTCCAGCGAAACCGGACGACGCGCCGCTTCGAGAATGCGCTGAATACGCTCAACCGGCTGGCCAAGCGCCATTGCAATCTCTTCCGCCGTCGGCTGGCGTTCGAGCGATTGCGCCAGACGTTCGGCGATTCGCTTCACCTGTCCAACCGACTCGCTCATATGCACCGGCAACCGGATTGTCCGCCCCTGTTCGGCAATCGCCCGCGTCACCGCCTGGCGAATCCACCAGGTTGCGTATGTGCTGAAGCGATTACCTTTGTGGTAATCGAACTTCTCCACCGCACGCATCAGACCAATATTACCTTCCTGAATCAGGTCAAGCAGAGCCAGACCACGCCCGACATACTTCTTGGCAATACTCACGACCAGGCGTAAATTGGCCTGGATGAGATGGCGACGTGCCTCTTCACCCTGCTGAACTGCCTGAAGGAGTTCGTAGCGTTCGCACGGCGTCAGGTCGGTCGCTGTAGCAAGCCGGGCTTCAGCCTCATTACCACGTTCAATACGCTCGGCCAACTCGATCTCTTCAGCAGCGGTCAGAAGAGAGACGCGGCCAATCTCTTGCAGGTAATGCTGAACAGCGTCAAAGGTTGGCTCTACCTGCTCGATATCGCTCAGATCGGGAGAGAGAGTCTCCTCTTCGTGCCCGAAACGTTCATCACGCTCGTGCGTGTGCAGTGATACTTCTTCTTTTTCCCAGGTTGACAATCGACGCTTGAGCATTGGCGGGCACTCCTGCCTAACTATGCAGCTATGACAAGACACAACAAAAATCCCTCCGCTCACGCGGAGAATGCCTACAGAGGCGCCCAGCACGTAACGAAACGGGGTAACGTGTGAGGTTTCAACCGTCGAGGATGTGACGGTGCAAGCTGTTACATCTGATAACAGCGATAGTTAGTATAAAAGCAATAACGCAATTTGTCAAGTACTTTGCACACGGTTTGTTCACCCAGGTTTCAACCCAATTCACTGATCCGAACCGCGACTTCAGCGGCTACACGGGTATTGTTTCGCAGCAAAGCAATGTTAGTCTCGATACTCTCGCCGCTGGTCTCTTCGGCCATTGCTGCCAGGAGAAACGGCGTGACTGCCGGCCCGCGCACACCTTCTGCCTCAGCACGAGCCAATGCCCGACTGATAGCTGCTTCAACTGCATCTCGCTCCAGGGCATGGCGCTCTGGTGGTGGAACGCAGAGCAACATACCGCCAGGGGCAGCAAATGTATGGTAACGGCGCTGAATACGCCACATGCGGGCGGCTGCCAGCGCATCAGCCGCCACAGCCGCTACTGTCAGGCCGCTATGGGGGGTGTAAAAGGCCGGGAATTCTACCGTCTGGTACCCAACCACCGGTACGCCCTGAGTCTCCAGGTATTCGAGCGTCGCCGGCAGGTCGAGGATTGCCTTCGCACCAGCACACACAACCAGCATAGGTGTACGGCCCAATTCGGTCAGATCGGCACTCACATCCCAGCTATGGGTTGCACCGCGATGAACGCCGCCAATCCCACCGGTAGCGAAGACCTCAATCCCAGCCGCAGCCGCGAGCGCCATCGTTGCCGCCACTGTTGTGGCGCCATCGACGTGATCGACAATTGCCGCACCAATATCACGCCGACTCAACTTGCGCACCCGATCACCACCAACCGCCAGCCGTTCCAGCTCATTGCCATTCAGACCAATGACCGGCACTCCTTCGATCAGACCGACAGTCGCCGGTACCGCACCCGCAGTGCGCACTTCGGCTTCCAGACCCTCCGCTACGGCCAGGTTGTGGGGGTAGGGAAGGCCGTGGCTAATTAATGTGCTCTCCAGGGCAACCACTGCCCGCCCTTCTTCGAGCGCAGTGGTAACTTCTTCAGCAATGCGCAGCATAGCAATGTCTCCTCATTATGTACTGCACCGGCATAAACGACAGCGTTTATCACTTTTCACGCACAAGGAATAATCGCACCTGTACGATCTATTTGCAACGTGACGATACCATACTGTTGGGCCTGGAGAAGATCGCTCAGAACCGGATCGGTCAGGACCAATACCACTTTCATTGCGCGTTGACGGATAGCCACCAAAGTCGTCAGGATTTGGGTGCTCAGGGCACTGGTGATCAGAACCAGGGTTGCGCCGGGACGTAGGACAGGCTCACCCGTTATTACCTCTTCGATCAGTGGTACGTCTGTCGCCGGTTCGAGCCGACCGAGGCGAACCAATAGTTCGCGCAGATGTTCAACGCCGGTCGCAGGCAACAACGTGATGCCAGCTTTGCAGTGTAACGGATCGTAGCCGTTGCTGCACAAGCCAACTGCCTGACGCCGCTGGATAAGCGTGGAAGCCAGGGAAGCTGTGGCAACAACTGCCCGTTCACGATTGTCGTAGGCAAACCGCCCCGGATACTCAGCCTCGGCAAAAGCCAGCACGATCAGGGTTTCACGGGCAATGGTAGGGGTCAATTCACGTACCTGAAGATCACCGAGACGTGCGCTTGTTTTCCAGTCGATCCGTCGCGGCGGATCGCCGACCTGATAGGTACGAATGCCAGTTTTCTGAGTAGCGTCCTCGAACAGACTCAGGTGATAGCGCTCCTGACTGTAGGGGAGAGCTGCGATCAGATGAAGCAAGCGCAACGAAACGACTGCCGGGGTGACAGTGATTGGTGTTGGTTGCTGTTCAGTAAGCTGAATCTCATTCTGCTCAAACACCGAGCCAATCCGCAGGCTGAGCGGCCCCAACCAGTAGAGACCACGCTGACGGCACTGAATCGGGTAGCGCAGAGTATGCCTTTGACCGGGCCACAGGCTCAGAACCCATTCTCGGCGGGGGACATGACTCAGCATAACCGGAATATCCTCCCGCACCACCAGGTATGGTAACGGCAACCAGCCACGGTAGGTCACGTGAATTTCGACCTCGGCTACCTCATCGGGTGCCAGCGCCAGAGGTGCACACCGTTGCCAGGTGATCTGGTTACGGGCAATGCGTGGCCACAACCAACCTAAGACCTGGAGACCTATCAGGGTGTAGGCCACAAAGCCAACGACCGGCTGCGGATCAAATATCAGCCAGATCACGACAATTCCGGTCACGATGCGTAACGGTGTCATGGCAGACCTACATACGAAAGACGCCGAAACGGGTCGGTTGCACCGGCGCTTCAGCGGCAGCCGCCAGACCCAACGCCAGCACGCGTCGCGTCTCTACCGGGTCAATCACTCCATCATCCCAAAGCCGGGCACTGGCATAATACGGATGCCCCTCCTGCTCATATTTAGCCAGAATCGGCGCAATGAAGCGTTCTTGCTCTTCAGGGCTCATGTCCTGACCACGAGCACGCAGATTGTCACGCCGGATAGTGAGGAGGACATTCGCAGCCTGCGTTCCACCCATCACGCTAATGCGTGCGTTCGGCCACATCCAAAGCTGGCGGGGCTGATAAGCACGCCCGCACATACCATAATTACCGGCACCAAAGCTACCGCCGATAATCACGGTAAACTTTGGCACATTCGCACAGCTGACAGCCGTTACCAACTTTGCGCCATCTTTCGCGATACCGCCATTTTCATACTGCTTTCCGACCATAAAGCCAGTGATGTTTTGCAAGAAGACAAGTGGAATATTGCGCGCACAACACAGCTCGATAAAATGCGCACCCTTGAGGGCACTTTCGCTGAAAAGAATGCCGTTGTTGGCGAGAATCCCAACCGGGAAGCCCTCGATATGGGCAAAGCCGCAAACCAGCGTGGTACCGTAGCGCGCCTTAAATTCGTGCAAGCGGCTGCCATCAACAATCCGAGCAATCACTTCGCGCACATCGTAGCTCTGGCGAAAATCGCGTGGTAGAATACCATAGATTTCCTGCGGATCGTAACGCGGAGGCTCTGGATCACGCAATTCCCAATTTGCCCGCTGCTGTGGCCCCAAATGGGCAACAATGTCGCGTACAATAGCCAGCGCCTCGCGATCATCGTTGGCAAAATAGTCGGCCACCCCAGAGATACGGGTATGGACGTCGGCCCCACCCAATTCTTCGGCAGTCACCTCTTCGCCGGTAGCCGCCTTAACCAGCGGTGGCCCACCGAGAAAGATGGTGCCATTGCCCTTCACAATCACGACTTCATCACTCATGGCCGGAACATAAGCTCCACCGGCGGTACAACTGCCCATCACACAGGCAATTTGGGGAATGCCTTCGGCTGACATCTGGGCCTGGTTGTAAAAGATGCGACCGAAATGATCACGGTCGGGGAAGACTTCGCTTTGCAGAGGGAGATAAGCTCCACCACTATCAACTAAATAGATGCAGGGCAGGTAGTTTTCGCGGGCAATCTCCTGGGCACGGAGATGCTTTTTCACCGTCAGTGGGAAATAGGTGCCGCCCTTCACGGTCGCATCATTGGCAATAATCATCACCGGACGCCCGGCTACGAGGCCAATCCCGCAAACGATGCCGGCGGCAGGAACCTCTTCATCGTAGACGTTATAGGCAGCCAGCGCACCGATCTCAAGAAAGGCGCTATCAGGATCGATCAACGTATCAATCCGGTCACGCACAAAGAGCTTGCCGCGTTCTTCATGCCGACGACGCTGTTCAGCCCCGCCCCCCTGACGAATCTGGGCCAGTCGTTCGCGGAGATCGGCAGCCAGTGATTGGTGATAGGCAAAGTTGGTCTGAAAATCGGGGCTGTTGGTTTGGATATGCGAATGGATAATCGACATTGCTCTTCTCCGACAACTACAGCAAACTCTTCAGCTCTTCGGCAGCCTTTCGTGTCATACCCGGCACGGCAGCAAGTTCATCGATACTGGCCTGACGAATGGCGTCAAGGGAGCCAAAAGCCTTCAGCAGGGCACGCTTACGCTTGGGGCCAATGCCAGGAATGTCTTCCAGGGACGAACGAAGGATCGCTTTGCTACGTAACTTGCGGTGGTACGTTATTGCGAAGCGATGGGCCTCTTCGTCAATCCGCTGGATCAGGGCCAGCGCTTTGCTATCACGGGCCAGCACCAGCGGCTCGCAATCGAGCCGAATCAGATCGAAACGGCTGCGATCAGGGCCTTTGGCAACTCCAATCACCGGAATCTGGGTAAATCCCAGGTCGCGGAGGGCCGCTGACGCGGCGGCAACCTGCGCCTGCCCACCATCAACCAACAGCAGATCGGGCAACTCTGCCCAACTCTCCAGAGCCTGTTGATCGGTATTGCCTGTCTCAGAGGTCTTATTGTCGTCATCGGCAACCATCCCAGTGACGGTTTGGGTCTCGCCAAGTGCCTCAGCCGCCCGCCGGAAACGACGGCTGATCACTTCGTGCAACGAAGCAACGTCATTGGCGCCGCTCACCGTCTTGATCTTGAAGCGACGGTAATGGGCCGGACAGGGCGATCCGC
Organism: Chloroflexus sp.; assembly: GCF_034432675.1. Lineage (GTDB taxonomy): Bacteria > Chloroflexota > Chloroflexia > Chloroflexales > Chloroflexaceae > Chloroflexus. The sequence goes on from NZ_DAOUBI010000001.1 coordinate 119,489, forward strand.
GCTCGAACACCACCATACTGGCAACTGAGTGTTGTCCCTGAATATTCGACACATCGTAGCACTCAATGCGGTAGGGCAGGGCGGGCAGCTCAAGCAGATCGCGCAACTCGCTGAGCGCAGCAACAGCACGTTGCTCGGAATTGAGCCACTGTTCGCGAATTTCGCGCAGCTTCTGACGTGCGTTGTTGGCAGCCAGCTCAACCAGTTGTCGCTTCTCACCCCGGCGGGGCACCGTAATTTCGACCCGATGGCCGCTTTTCTGTTGGAGCCACGACGCGATGATCATTGGCTCCTCAACATGATCGGCCAGTAACAGGTTGGGTGGAATGTTGGGGGCATCCTGGTAGAACTGGGTGAGAAATGAGGTCAACAACGCCTCATCACTCTCGCCTTCGGTACCCTGGAGGGTAAACGGTTCGGCGTTAATAAGTTTACCGCCCCGGATGAAGAGCACCTGCACCACTGCACTGCCCTCTTCGCGGGCAAACGCGATCACGTCTTGATCGGTGTCAACCGTGCGTAATACCTGCTGGCGCTCGGAAATCTTCTCGATAGCCTGAATGCGATCACGCAGGTATGCGGCACGCTCGAACTCAAGCTGTTCAGCGGCCTGCTCCATCTGGGCACGCAACTCGCGCACGATTTGATCACTCTTGCCTTCGAGGAAGCGACAGACGGCGTCAATCGCCTGCCGATAGGCTTCTTTTGTCACCAGACCGGGCACACATGGGCCGAGACAACGCCGCATCTGGTAGTAGAGGCAGGGCTTGCCCAGTTTACGGTGACGGTTGAATTTGTCGTCTTTACACTCGTAGGGTGGGCGAAAGGCAAAAAGCCGATTGAGGACCTCGAGTGCCTGATAGACGGAACCGGGACTGGCGTAGGGGCCAAAGTAGCGTGCGCCATCGTTGAGCACCTGGCGGGTCGCGAAGACGCGCGGCCAATCTTCGTTGACCGTCACCTTGATGTAGGGATAGGTCTTATCGTCTTTGAGCAAAATGTTATACGGAGGGCGATGCTGTTTAATCAGGTTCATTTCCAGCAGCAACGCCTCTAATTCACTTTGGGTGACGATAATGTCAAAATCGGCAATATGACTGACAAGCCGCCGGGTTTTGCCACGCAGGCTGCGCGGTGAGCCGAAATACGAACGCATGCGGTCGCGCAGCCGTTTGCTCTTGCCCACGTAGAGCAGACGGCCAGTGGCGTCTTTCCAGAGATAGACGCCGGGTTGGTCGGGTACCAATCGCAGCCGTTCGAGAAAGGCCGTGTGATCGCGGATGGCAGTATGACTAAGATCCATAGCGCCCGGATGTTACCTCATCATCTTTGAAGGTCGGCATGTTGTGTATCTTTACCATGATTTTGACATTTATCTCAATCATATCATACCGGTGATGGTATTAGAAAAGAAACCGTCGCGTCGCCGCAGTGACGCCATCTATTGGTGAGAGCGATTATACCGCGGCGCGTCTGAACCTGATGCGAGCGATGAGTGATCGGATAACACATTGGTTCCTCTGTTCAGGTATCATTCATCTTAATGGTATATTGTCAATGGCGAGGGGGAAAAAGTACGCAGGATGGGCTGCCAATGCAAGAGATGCCTGTCCTGCGTCCTCTTTGTACGACAGATTCGTCGTCGACTCAAGGATGTGTTATGACAACCACGCTACCAATTCGCAAGCAGCGAGATCGGCAACCGCGCCTGCGTTATTCACCACGCTGGATCGGGGCAGGGCTGGCCGGGAGCGTCCTGGCGGGTGTAGCCGGTTTCTACGGTGGATTACCGATCACGCTCGCGCTGGCGGGCGCAGGTGCAGTGAGTGCGGGCTATGCCCTTACCATTGAACCCCGGCGGATCCGGCTGACGGTGAAAGACCTGTCTTTTGAGCACCTGCCATCTGGGCTGGATGGTTTGACGATTGGCCAGTTGAGTGATCTGCATCTTGGTCATCGCTACAGTTTCACAAACGCACATCAGGCGATTGATCAACTGCTGGCGACGCAGCCCGAAATCATTGTGTTGACCGGTGATCTGGTGCAAACGCACGCTGCGATCAGACGACTCCCTGAAGTGCTGCGGCGACTGCATGCCCCACTCGGTGTATATGCCGTACCCGGCAATCACGATTATTGGGAAGGGATGCCGCACATTGCGACCATGCTACGCGAACACGGCATTCAGTTGCTGATCAACCGCCATCGCCTGATCGAGCGTCAGGGCGCTCGTCTGTTGCTGGCCGGGGTTGATGACCACTGGGATGGCCGTCCCGATCTGGAGCTGGCAATGGGAGGTGCCCCAGCCCACGACTTCTGCATCCTACTCGCTCACTGTCCTGATATTGCCGACGAAGCCGCCACAGCCGGCTTTCATCTCCAGCTCTCCGGTCACACCCACGGCGGCCATGTGCGCCTGCCCGGTTTAGGGCCGCTTTGCCTGCCACGCCACGGATGGCGCTACGATATGGGCCATTTTCAGGTTGGTTCGATGCATCTGTTTGTCAGTCGTGGTATTAGCGGCCTACCGCTCCGCCTTGGCTGTCCACCCGAAGTCAACCTGTTCCAGTTGCGTCGGATCGCCGCCGAAACTGGCGACGCACAAAGCGCCACATTGCCCGCACACGGCGATCACGACGGAGGAGCCAGATCCCAACGACCATCAAAGGGATCGCCGGCCAGAGATTAACCGGTGAGGTTCCGTGGCGGAAGGCGGGCAGGTTGGCAACCAGCCAGATACACAGGGCACCCAAATAGCCGGCAATACCGGCTTTGATCCCAACCAGCAGCGCCAGCGTCAACAATGCCAGTGGCCAGCCCGCCGGATGGTCGGGAATGTGACCGAACAGCAACGGCACGATCAACAATGCCACGCCAAGCGAGGCGAGGGCGATTGCCAACCGACGACGAAGGCCGGTCGGTTGCTCGAAGACGAGTTCGTCGCGATACGGCTGAGGTGGAGGCGGAACGAGTTCGAGCAGATTACCGGGTGAGGCAAAATCGTAGGGTTGTACCTGCCAGGCCAGAGTCAGTCCTTCCTGAGCCGCTTGTGATGCCAGGGTAGCAAGGTCAGGTCGGGTAGCAAGTGGCGGCGGAAGAGTCGCGAGATCGGCGGGTGCCGCCGGCAGATGCACGGCAAGGTCGAGCGGAATCGCGACTCGTTGTCGCACATGCAACGCGCACAACAAGCCATACACCTGGCGAGCGCGATACGGATCGATGAGCATGGCATCGCGCAGGGTGAGTGGGCCAAGAGCACGTTGGATCCATGCGGTCAATAATTCGTCGAGCAGGGCACGGCCATCGGGATCGAGCACCGTATCAAAATCGCCAGCCCGCAGACGGCCACGGATCGTTTCTGGCGACTGAGTACGGATCAGATCCAGGACATGGGTACGGTCGTAGATCACAATAGCCGGCTGAATCATACGCTTCTACCAGGCGCTTCTATGTAAAGCCAAAACGACATGCATGATATTCACGCTTTTGTCGTTTTGTGTCAAATCGGTATCAGATTGCAATCTGTGACATAAGAGGCATGGGCAACCTGCGTGTGGCAGGTTATGCCTACTACTAGCCTCACACACCGATTCTTGCGCGATGCGTTGTTGGCAACGTCAATGGCGCGGAGATTATGGTCTTGCTCACAGCTGCAACAAACAGCGGCTTGACAATTGCCACTCGCGTTGAGCCCGCTACGCGAAGGAGGCAGAAGCACGGCTTCCGTGCACCAAACCGGAGACACATTGACCGCGTGGAAGGGGTATCTCCTCGCATGAGGTAAGTGGCAATAGAGCCACCGCTCGTACATATGCTGGAGGTTCGGAATGTTATTTCCGGACAACATTCAGATCAAGATGTGCGCAAACTCGCCTGCCAGCGGTCGAGCAGTTCGGGCAGATCGGCGACAATCAGATCGGGGCGGATGGGGCCAGTTGTCGCTTCAGCCAGCGTACTGACGCCGGTCAAGACCAACACAGAAGGCATGTTTGCGGCGATTGCACCGGCAATATCGGTATCGAGGCGATCACCCACTACCAGTGTCTGCGCCGGCGTTGCGCCAAGCAAGGCGGCACCAATGAGAAACATGGTTGGCGCCGGCTTGCCGATCACGAGCGGGGTAACATCAGTTGCCGCACTGAGTGCTGCGGCAACCGCACCGGCGCCGGGAATGAGACCCTCTTCGCTGGGAAAGGTGCGGTCGGGGTTGGTGGAAATGAAGCGTGCACCACGCCGGATATGCAGCGTTGCCCACTTGAGGCGGTCATACGTCAGCGTAAAATCTGCCCCTTGCACGACCAGATCGGGGGATTGATCGTCTTCGACAAAGTAGCCATCGGCGAAGAGCGCTTCACGTAGCCCTTGCATCCCAACCACAAAGACCCGGGTACCGGCGGGGTACTGGTCGCGCAGATACCGCGCCGTCGCCTGCGCCGAGGTAATCACCCGATCCGCCGGCAGCGTAATCCCCATTGCTGCCAGCTTCACCTCGTATTGCTGTGGTGTCATCGATGCATTGTTGGTAGCACATGCAAAGGCAATCTGCTGTTCGGTGAGAAACTGGAACAGATCGGAAACTCCCGGCAATGGCGTCTGCCCCCGGTACAGCACACCGTCCATATCGAACAGAACGGCACGGATGGTATTGAAGGAGAACATCTTTAGCCTTTCCATGATAGCAGTGCGAGAATAGTTGGAGTCTCGTCCAACCATCTCGGTTCAGAACAGAAGTTATCTCTTTGTTGAGCATATCGCAAGTATTGACCAACAGTCAATCGGTCGTATTGTCAATACCACGACATGCCAGGACCCTTGCAATTACGCGGAAGCTGTACACACTCCGTAACGACCGCTAAACTGGCTCGTTATGGGCATGATGATGCGTGAGGAGTAGAGACAGCAGTCTGGCTTAGATACAACCAGACGCACAGGGGAGTGATGCTGTAGAGGGATGGATTTGTGAAACAACATCTACAGATCGATGCACCAGATTGCTGTGGCAAGCCTGTCCATCTCATGCTGTCGTGCAGCCAGGCGCACTGGCGTCCACTCTTCTTCGTCGGCCAGTTTTTTCGTGAGGTGAAACTCACTATCCTTGTAAATAGCTCGCTTCTGGGCAAATGGTTTATTAGCGGCGTCTTTATTGCGACTACTCTCAAGCATCGTCATATTGCCCAAACGATAGATGAAGGAGTCTATATCGCGGTCACTAAAAGCATCCCATCCCGCATCGGGTGACTGCGGCAAAATATGTTCAATGGTATACGCAGGGGAGTCTTGATCAAACTCGATCCCACCAACCTGCCGCTCGAGCTTGTTTAGGATATATCGCACGATCCGCGCATTACGACTCTGCGTGGTTTTAATCGATTTCTCGGCAAAATCTGCCCGGAATGCAGTATCACTACGATAGATAGGATATAAGGCTTGCAACGCAAGGTGAACATTCGTTATCATTCCCTCGTGAATCTTTTTCGCCACTTCGTGATATAGTCGCTCCTGTTCACCTGGATGCTGTGAACCAATGACATTGTAACGAAACGAGATAACGACCGTTGCCCGCAGCAACCTGGCAAAATCCTGTTCAGCAAACCGGCGTCTAGCTGCCATCAGCATCGGATAGGGCTGGCGTACCGAAAAAAGACGAAGCTCGCGAGCCGAGATCTTCCAATCGGAAGGCCAATCTGAACCCTCGGGTTGGGTGAGGGCAAGGTAGGTATCGACATCTTCATCCATCTCGCGCAACAGCGTAAATACCGCTTCGCGACTCTGGATGCGGCTGCGGATCGTCTTGAACAGCTCAGACTGGCGCACAAAGCTATACCGACTGTTCCAATGCATCCGAAAAAAATCTGGAAAGCTCTCACTACCTAAACGACCAACCAGTCTCTCCCAACGGCGCTCCAGCTCTTCTAATTCACCTGTGGCCTGTTGACCGCGAGCCAGGACGGAAAAGAGATAATTTTTGAGCAGATCGGTCGCTGATAAACGAACACCACGAGCATTGAGGGTCTCAAAAACACGGTACGCATTGAGTTCATCGGCTACCGTGATGACAGTGAAGAAGAGCTTATCACTCATCGTCTCAATAAACTGCGCCAAAGCACGGCCCTGATCGCTATCGGCTCTGGTGTATTCATTGAGACGACGTTCAAATCATTCAAAAGCTTTCCGCATCGTCAACGTGGAAGCCGGAAACCCACGCTGCGGAAGCGGATCGGTCAGCGTGACCAGATAATCTCGATAATGCGGATCGTTCTGCCGGTTGAGTGAGAGCTTGTTCTGCGTCATAAGGGTTACCGGATTGAGGTAACCGATATAACTGGCCCGTAACTGCGTCAGACGAATCTGATTGGCCTCGGCCTCAACACCGCTGCTGATGAGACGCTTGAGCAAGCGCATTGCCGCCAGAACGATCAGACTCAAGGTGGTGAGGCGCTGCTGACCATCGATAACCTCAAACACCCGATTGTCAACTGTCTGGAGTACCAGATAGCCCATGTAGTGGGCAGGTTCACCATCGGCAGGGAGGGTGCTCTGAATATCGAGCCACAGATCTTCCCACTCTTCCTCACCCCAGGAGTAGTCGCGCTGAAACGGAGGTATGCGATAGGTAAGCCCGTTCCCCAAGAGCTGGCGGTAAGTTCGATTTTCTGTGCTGAAATTGGTTGCCGTCATACGCACCTCAAGCTCTGCCCGAGGGTTGGATGTGTCGTAGCAAAGAGTACTCTCCAAACACCTGCCCGTACACCTGATCGCCAGCGCAGAATCTGCCTACATCCGTTCAGGTGCCTGAATACCCAGTAACGCCAGTCCATTCCGTAGTGCATTGGCGGTTGCCGACACCAATTGCAGACGCGCTGCCCGCAAGGCCGGAGTTTCAGCCCGCAACACCGGGCACTGCTCGAAAAAGATACCGAACTCGCGAGCTGTGGTGTAGCACCAGTCGGCAATCACGAAGGGAGCGTAGCGCACACCAGCTTCGCGTACCGCTTCAGGCAGGCGCACCAGATGACGAACCAGACGTTGCTCGCTCGGATGGGTGAGCAGCCCTGGATCGGCCTCAGTGCTCAGCATACCCTCTTCGGCGGCACGGCGCAGAATCGAGCGGCAGCGTGCGTGTGAATACTGGAGATACGCGGCACTATTCCCTTCAATCGATAGCATGCGATCCCAATCGAGCGTAATGTTGCGGCGAGGGTCCTGGTAGAGATCGTTGTAAATCACTGCCCCAATGCCCACCGCCTCTGCGATCTGTGCCCGTTCTTCCGGCGACAGGGTTGGGCTTTTTGCATCCACTAATGCCCGGGCCCGGGCTACGGCATCGTTGAGCAGTGATTCGAGGTAGACCATATTCCCTTTCTTGGTGGAAAGGGGCTGACCGTCGGGAGTGGTAATAACGCCAAATGGTACATGGATCAATTCAACATCGTGGGCATAACCCATTGCCCGCACAATTGCGAAGAGCTGTCGAAAATGCAGTTCCTGGCGGGCGTCGACCACATAAATGATGTGAGAGGGATTGAACTCTTGCAAGCGAAACTTAATCGTCGCAATGTCACGGGTGATATAAACAGTACCGCCATCGCTCCGCTGCACAATAAACCGGGGCAGCTTATCAAGTTCGGCGACAACTGCCCCATCAACATCACGAAACGCTGCGCCCGATTGAAGCGCTTCTTCGATCACGCCAGGCAGCATCGCTTCGTAGAAACTCTCGCCATAGGCGTAATCGAAACGGACACCCAGCCGGTCATAGTTGCGCTGGGCTGCCCGCATCGTTAGATCAACGCACCACTGCCACAGCTCACGGGCAGTTGGATCGCCCTGCTCCAGAGCCAGCGACCAGCGTCGGGCTTCGTCTTCAAGGGCAGGATTATCTTTCATCTCGGCGTTGTAGCGAGCATAAAGTGCCTCCAGTTCTGCCATCGCCGCTTCACCCTCGTTCTGCGGGCGACCATAGCGCTGCATGGCGGCCAGGATAATGCCAAACTGCGTCCCCCAATCACCTAGGTGATTATCACCGATCACGCGATAACCCAGGGCACGGAAAATATGCACTAACGCCTGCCCAATAATCGTTGAGCGGATATGACCGACGTGCATGCGCTTGGCGATGTTGGGTGATGAATAGTCGATAACCACCGTCCGGTTAGCACCATCGGCCACAGAGCCGTAGGCATCGCCGTATGTCTCAATCTCTGCCATCACGGCTGCGGCCAATCGCTGTGGGTGGAGCGTAAAATTCAGAAAAGCACCGGTAGCCGTCACCTCGCCAATCAGCGAATCGGGTGGCGGAACAATAGCCGTTGCCAGATCGGCAGCCAGACGCACCGGATCGACGCCGAGTGCCTTTGCCGCTTTGAAGGTCACAAATGTGCGATCAGCGGGAATGTTTGGTTTTGGTGTCGTAATTTCAATCAGATCAGCCGGTACTTTGCCGGTGGCGACAATGGCCGCTTGAATATCGCTAATAAATCGTTCGAGCGCGTAGCGCATACGTGTGCTCCTTGTATTGCTATGTCAAGCCTTAGTATACCGCATATCGTCGGGGACAGGCGCCGTAAGGAAGTGTGGATTCCAGCAGCCACATGGGGAGATAGAGCCAGGTGACGACACCAGGATGCCCTCACCCCCAACCCCTAGCCTATGCATTACCTACATGTCACGCTGCGTTAGGCCGAGCTGCACGCGCTCCCCGTGGAGGCATTCCATCCACTGCCGGCAGGTACTGGGCCGTAACTGCTGGTGCGCAGGCTAGACGTCTTCCCCGTGGTCTGATCCAACGGCTATCTCCGCTGCTATCATCCGCTTTCCGTTCGTGACGTAAGACCCACGCGACAGCAGGGTGACGCGATAGTGCCCAGGATCGCGCACAATGAGATAGGTTCGACTGATGAGCGAAGCGGTTGACAACCTGGGTATGGGTAGGGCATAGC
>NZ_DAOUBI010000002.1:0-51677 GCF_034432675.1 Chloroflexus sp.
CTGGTAGCGGCGGCAGGATTCGAACCTGCGACCTTCGGGTTATGAGCCCGACGAGCTGCCACTGCTCCACGCCGCGTCAGTGTTTAATACTATAGCAGGGTAGAGTGCCAATGTCAAGAGGTTTTTCGCTACAAAGTGTTGTTGTGCATGCCGAAACCCCGACTCAACTCGCTCTCATTCGTGACCTCTTCCGTGAGTATGCCGCCGGATTGCCAATCGACTTAGCCTATCAAGGTTTTGACACCGAACTGGCAAGTCTTCCTGGGGCTTATGCTCCACCGCGTGGACGGTTGCTGCTGGCTATGGTTGATGAGACCGCAGCCGGCTGCGTAGCGCTACGTCCACTGAGCGATACCATCTGTGAGCTAAAACGCCTCTATGTGCGACCAGCGTTTCGCCACTTGGGATTAGGGCGACATCTGACAAGATATATGCTTAATGAAGCATTTGCCATTGGCTACGAATATATGCGTCTTGATACCCTCCCTTCAATGCACAGTGCAATTCATCTTTACGAGTCGCTCGGTTTTGTGCGCTGTGTACCGTACTATTCGACACCTATCACCGATACGGTCTTTATGGAGCGGTGGCTGGCAGACAGATCTACGAACGGTGAGTAGTCTGTGCGTTGCCAGCCACGGCAATCGAGTTGTTCTTTCCGTTCACCTACCGCACCGAACGGTAACCACCAGCTACTCCTCGCGGTGAAAGTACCAGTTGCCAGAGTTGACTTGCCCGTGCCATAAAGCTACCGGCGCTCATCAGCAGATAGAGACGCCACATTCGGTAGAAGCGCTCGTTGTAACGGGCAGACAATTGTGGCCATGCCCGCTCGAAATTGGTGTGCCAAGCCTTGAGCGTGCTCACGTAGTTGATCCCGAAGTTATGCCAGTCTTCAAGCACAAAGAGACCCTCGAACGCCGCTGTGATCAGGTGTGGCGAGGGCAACATCGAGTTGGGGAAGATGTAGCGCTCAATCCAGGCATCACGGCCCTGGTATGCAACATTGGTGCCAATTGTGTGGAGGAGAAGCAGGCCATCATCGGCCAGACAGTGCCGCACGACCTGCATAAAGGTGCGGTAGTTACGGTAGCCAACATGCTCGAACATGCCAACGGAAATGATGCGATCAAACGTTCCGCGAGTCTGCCGATAATCTTCCAACCTGATCTCAACCGGCAAACCGCGACATCGTTCACTCGCCAGCGCAGCCTGTTCTTTTGATACAGTGATACCGACCACATGTACCCCATAACGCTCAGCCAGATACTGCGCAGTACCTCCCCAACCACAGCCAATGTCGAGCACGCGCATCCCCGGCTGCAGGTCGAGTTTACGGGCAATCAGGTCGAGTTTGGCCTCCTGTGCTTCATCGAGCGTGCGCGCCCCACTATCCCAGTAGGCACAACTGTAAATCATACGCCGGTCAAGCATCGCCTCGTAGAGATCGTTGCCAATATCGTAGTGGTGCTCTCCAATCACGAATGCACCCTTGCCACGCTGCCGATTTATAAACCGACTGTCAAACCAGAGCGGGATGCGTGCCAGCCAGCCGATTGCCTGGGGTGCCTGCACACGCAACAGACGACGAATACACTCGTCAATTGCCTCACAATCCCACCAGCCGTCCATGTACGCTTCGCCCAACCCCAGTGAGCCATGGAGCAGGCAGCGCAGGTATAACCGTTCATCGTGAACCTGAATGTCCCACGGTTGCGTGCCATTGACCGTAATACCGGCAGCAGTAAGCAGTTTGAGCGCATACGACCGTGCCAGTTTGTGAAGTCCGTTGTTCGTTGATCGAGGAGTTTGCGGAGTCGTTGATATTGAAGTCAGTTCATGTTCTGCCATAGGTAATCTCCCTGTCTGAGCCTTGCAAAACAATTGAACACACTTCATAACCTTGCTTGCCGCATATTCACCTAAAATGTTATTTCAACACTTGTCACTCCCTCAAAAGAGCAGTATACTGCTTGCAAAGAAAACGGTTGCACATGTGCAGGTTTACTATTATGAAACAACACGAAGCTCGTTCACATTTGCCACATCAGCTTATCCATGACGTGTACGTGCTGCTCGACGATGGTGACCGGCGGGCATTGTCACACGTCAATTTGACCCCGCTCGAGTTTAATTTGTTGCTCCAGTTAGACCTCGAGCAGGGGCAACGACTGACTGATGTTGGTGCCAAACTGCTCTGTGTTAAGAGCACCATTACGCGGTTGGTGGATCGCCTCGAACGCGACGGTTTGGTCAAGCGCAATCCCGATCCTGATGATCGGCGGGCACAGCGGCTGATCCTGACGCCACGCGGAGCCGCAGTGCGTACCGAAGCGCTGGCAATGCACAATGCGGCTGTCGAACGCCGGATGGGCTTGCTCGATGAGCAGGAACAGGAGCAGTTAACGCAACTACTGCTCAAGCTGCGTGATGGATTGGCCGCCGATCTGGCCGCCCAGCAGACTGTTGAAGCTGAGTCATAATATTTGCCATACATCGTGCGCACCTTTGCCTGGGTCTGAACGGTATCTTTTATAGTACCGCGTTTTTGACAACAGGCAAAGCGATGAATCTGATTCGACTCGCAATCGGTTGGCTGGTCGGGATTGGCTTGGCAGGTTCGTTCAATGTTCCGTTGCCCTGGTGGCTGATTGTGGCTACCGTGGCGCTGGTGGGGTTACCGTTTGACCGCAGCGCTCAACGCTGGCTGGCACTCTCGGTGCTGTGCTGCGCGTTGGGAGGTGTTCGTTTTCATGTTGCTCAACCGCTGATCGGCCCGCAGCATATTGAGCGTTGGGCTGATACTGACCGTCTCACTCTGGTTGGCTATGTAGCAGAGGAACCCCGCCGTGATGATCGGGGTCAGCAACTTGTTCTCGAAGCTACCCATACCCGTACCTCCGAACGGTTCGTTATGACGGAAGGGCGGGTTCTGGTGCGGGTACCGCCCTATCCGCCCTACTATCCAGGCGACCGGCTCTGGCTGGAAGGAGATCTGATCAGGCCGGCTACTACACAGCGGGTAGGGGAATTTGACTACCGGGCCTATCTGGCGCGACGCAATATCTTCGTGCTCATGCATCGTCCCACGGTGATCCGGCAACTCGACAAGCCGGCCACGTATTGGGGGATAAAACAGATCAGTCAGTTCCGTGAACATTGTCGGCAAATTATCTTGCGCCTCTTACCCGAACCCCAGGCAGCGCTGGCAATTGGGATTTTGCTCGGTATTCAAGCCGGGTTACCAGAAACCACCCGCACGGCTTTCGCAGCGACCGGAACATCGCATATTCTGGTTGTTTCAGGCTGGAATTTCAGCATTGCCGCAGCAGCGCTGGCAGCCCTGGCCCGATTGTTGCGCCTGCCGCCCTGGCCCGCCTTCTGGCTGAGTCTGGCAATCATGTGGATATATGCCGGTTTCACCGGTGCTTCAGCAGCCGTTATACGGGCGGCAATGATGGCGAGTCTTGCGCTTTTGGCCCGCACCGCCGAGCGGCAGAGTGAACCCTGGCGCCTGTTGCTGGCTGCATGCTGGCTGTTAACCCTGATCAATCCGCAAACCCTGTGGGATTTAGGCTTCCAGTTGTCGGCGCTAGCTACGGCCAGTCTGTTCGCATTTGGTAAGCCGGTTGATTACTGGCTGGGTGTAATACGCTGGTCATGTCATCCGGTGGTTGATGCGATGCGCGAGGCACTCGGTGCAACCCTGGCTGCCCAGGTCTTGACCCTGCCGCTGATGCTCTACCACTTCGGGAATCTCTCCCTCATCGCTCCGCTGGCCAATATTGTGATCGTACCGGTTGTTCCTTTTGCCATGTTACTCGGTGGTTGTGCTCTTCTCGGTGGTCTGATCTGGCTACCGTTGGGTCAGTGGCTGGCGCTGGGTGCCTGGCTCCCGCTAAGCTGGATCAACAGCGTTGCGATGTTGCTGGCAGAGCCGGCGTGGGCCGTTGTCCGACTCCCGGCGTTTCCTCTCTGGCTATTAATCGTTATGTATGTCGTGATTGGCGGTTCCTGGTGGCGATGGGTACGGGATGATGGGCAGGTAAATGCTGAGGCCGTCAGATCATCCGTGGACTGATACTCATTGCACACTTACGGGAATGAGAGGTTGCTACTCTCAAGGTACGCGACACAGGCATTCCCGCACGCGCCTCCGGTGCGCTCATCAGTGGCGCGGGCTTCCAGCCCGCGTGCAGGCATTCTCGCCACCGCCGTCAGGTGCTGGCCGTGGCCGCTGGTACACAGGCATGAACCTGGTGCAACAACACGCCTACACGCAGGTATCGCATTTATTCCTGACCGACTCGATGATCGAAACAAGCACATCCAGTATCCTCGTGACCAGGATAGGTAACGTTGTGCCATGCGCCGAATTGTAAGCACGGCTGGCGCGGCAGCATGGCTGCCGCACTCCAAACCCTGCGACACGCACATGACGTGCGTGTAAGGCAACCCATCCAGTATGTGACCGCACGGCTGGAGCTGCGCATTGTCACCGGGCCAGTCGCCCAAAACAGCATCCATGGCGATCATACCCGCTGATACACACGTGGTTGATACCAGTTGTAGGTAATGCATTGCCCAGCGAGGGGGTTGAGGGTAGGGGCGTGTCGCATACCTGTGGCATCAGGACCGGTGTACCACACACCTTTCAGGCGCTGTCGTGGTGCGCACACGCTGGCCTCTACTGGGATCACGCGCCTCCTAACCCTACCTCCTATCTCCTATTTCCTACTTCCTCCCTCACCCCTCACAGTATGTTATGATAGAAAAGTAACATTCACAGCAAAATGAGGTGCATTATGGCCCAGATTGCCCCCTACGGTAGTTGGCGCTCGCCAATCTCCGCTGAAATGCTCGTCGCTAGACAAGTGAGTCTGAACTGGCCCGCTATTGATGGCTCTGATATCTATTGGATTGAGGGGCGTCCTCAGGAGGGTGGACGCAATGTTCTGGTACGCCGCACTGCCGATGGTGTGGTCAGCGATGTCACACCACCAGAAACAAATGTACGCACACTGGTACACGAGTATGGCGGAGCCAGCTATACGGTCGATCAGGGCGAGGTGTTTTTTGTCGAATTTCGCGACCAACTGCTGTACCGCCAGCGCCCCGGCGAGATGCCGGTTGCGGTAGGCACTCCTGGTGGGCTACGCCTTGCCGAGATGCAGGTTGATCACCGACGCAACCGCATCATTGCTATTGGCGAAGATCATCGCGGTACCGGCGAAGCCCAGAACTATCTTGTGGCGGTTGATCTGAGTAGTGGCACAATTACTTCTCTCCATACCGGACGTGATTTTGTTGCCGCACCCCGGCTCAGTCCCGATGGCAACTGGCTGGCCTGGTTAGCATGGGACCATCCCAATATGCCCTGGGATGCGGCTGAGCTGTGGGTTGCTCCGATCTTGGAGGATGGCAGTCTCGGTTCGGCTCGTCAACTGGCCGGCGGTGCCGGCGATTCGTGCTTTCAGCCAGAATGGACGACCGACGGTCAGGTGCTGGTCGTCGCCGAGCGAACCGGTTGGTGGAACCTTTATCGGCTCGATCTTGCCGGCAATGTGACACCACTGTACCCGCTCGATGCCGAATTTGGCCAACCACTCTGGCAGCCGGGTATGCGCACCTATGTCCCCTTGGCCGATGGACGGATTCTGGCGACATATTGTCAGCAGAGTCGCTGGCATATGGTCATCATTGAGCGTAATGGTGGTATCCATCCCATCGATCTGCCGGTGTCGGTGATTAACATTGTCAATGGTACCGGTGAGCGTGTGGTATTTACCGGCAGCTCACCAACCACACCAACGACCCTGTTCCTGCTTGACCTGAGCGATCAGACGCTGTCGCCGCTGCGGCGTAGCGGTGAATTGCCGGTTGACCCGGCTTATCTATCTCTGCCAGAGGTCATCAGCTTTCCGAGTGCCGGTGGTCGCACTGCTTACGGCATCTTCTACCCACCGCACAACCCCGATTTTATCGCGCCAGAAGGCGAATTACCGCCCCTGCTGGTTATGATCCACGGCGGGCCAACCGCTGCTGCCCAACCAACCCTCCGCCTATCGATCCAGTACTGGACAAGTCGGGGCATTGGGGTGTTGGATGTGAATTATGGTGGAAGTACCGGCTTTGGTCGCGCTTATCGCGAGCTACTCGATGGGGCGTGGGGGATCGTTGATGTAGAGGATTGTATTGCTGGTGCCCAATTTCTCGCTGCCACCGGGCGGGCTGATCCCAACCGGCTGCTGATCACCGGAGGGAGTGCCGGTGGGTTTACCGTACTGGCCGCACTCGCCTTCCACAAGGTCTTCCGCGCCGGTGCCAGCCACTTCGGCGTGGCCGATCTGGCAGCATTGGCTCGCGACACGCACAAGTTCGAGTCGCGTTATCTCGACCGCCTGGTCGGCCCATACCCTGAGCGCACAGACCTCTACGAGGCACGCTCACCGCTCACTCACGCCGATCAAATTACCAGTCCGGTGATCTTCTTTCAGGGGTTAGAGGATAAGGTTGTTCCACCAGCCCAATCGGAAATGATGTACGAGGCATTACGTTCACGGGGCGTCTACACCGAATATGTCCCCTTCCCCGGCGAACAACACGGTTTTCGCAAGGCCGAAAACATCATCACCGCAATCGAGCGCGAACTGGCCTTCTACGGCAACGTGTTGGGATTCACCCCGGCGCAGTAGCTGACACCTCTCTTGTGCAACCGCAGAGCGAGATGACGGTTTCCTCATCTCGCTCCTCTTCATTGCGAACCGGTTGCGTGCTATACTTAGACCATCAATACATCAGACGTGGGAGTAGAGCCTTGAGTACGGAGCCAGCCGCCTTACTTGAGCGTGCCACAGCTATCGTTACCGCGCAATTAAATGAACTGCGCGATCTATATCACGCTGCGCTGCATCAGCACGAAGACATGCGGCGGCGCGTTCAGCAACTCTCACGCCAGCTTGACGAAGCCGTAATCCAGGAACGATTCGCACGTGAACGCGGCATGTCAACTGTCACGGCAACTGCCCGCGTTAATCAGGTACGAGCGGAACACGCGGCGGCGGTAGCTACCGAAGCCGAATTACGACGGGCTACGCGTCAGCTCGATCAGCTCATTCGTCAGATTGAGATGAGCAGCACAACGTTGACTTGCAATGCCAAAGGTGTCGCTGCCGATCCCTGGGTGCAGGCATTACGTGCTCAGATTATCAAAGGCCGTGAAGAAGAACGTATCCGACTGGCGCGTGAAGTTCACGATGGCCCAGCCCAGGTACTGGCAAATGCGCTGATGGGAGTAGAGGTGTGTCAGAACCTGCTTCAGGAACAACACCTCGACCGGTTAGGCTCAATTTTGAGCCAGTTGGGTGACAGTGTGCGTGAAGGGTTGCGTGAGGTGCGCAGCTTTATCGCCGACCTGCGACCGGGTAAACTCGAAGAGCAAGGACTGGTCGCCGCGCTTCACGAGTATATTCGGCGCTACCGCGACACGGTGAGCAATGCCGTTCACTTTGAAGCCGACCCACTGCCGCGACTACCAGCCGAAGCCGAGATTGTGCTCTACCGCATCGTGCAGGAAGCGCTACAAAATGCCCGCAAACATGCCCGCGGTGCTCCGGTACGGGTTACCCTTACTGCTCGCAACGGCCAGTTACAGCTCATCATCCGAGATGAAGGTCCAGGATTTGATCTGCGCGAAGTAAGCCGACGGGCTGGCCGTGAAAGCTGGGGTCTGACCAGCATGCGCGAGCGTGCCGAACTCATCGGTGCGCAACTGACAGTTACGACCCGTCACGGTGCGGGAACCGAGGTTTATGTGAAAATGCCATTACCTACTGCACGTTAATTCTTGACTTCGTTTCGTTTTACACTATGGAGAAGGCATCGAAGCATGCTACCCGGATTACAGCAAGCGTGGTAGCAACACCGTGTACGTGTATAACAGGGATCAACATTATTAGGGAGTCGTGTGTGACGGCACCGTCAAAAGTAAAAGTATTGATCATTGATGACCATCCGCTCTTCCGTCAGGGTATTCGCTGGAGTCTGGAGAGTGCTCACGATATTGAGGTCGTAGGGGAAGCCGAGAACGGTCAGGAAGCGATCAAGCTGACCGAACGGCTCTTTCCCGATGTCGTCCTGGTTGATATTAATCTGCCCGGTTTGAATGGTCTGGAAGTCGCCCGTGTCATCAAGCGACGTGAACCGCGTACCAGCATTATTGTGTTGAGTGTTTACGAAGATGAAGAGCAACTCTTTCAGGCTATCAAGGTTGGCGCAGCAGCCTTCACCTCAAAAGACATCAGCCCTGAAGAGCTTGTTCACATGATTCGCGAGGTGGTGCGCGGTCGCTACCTGATCAATGACGCTGTTCTGGCCCATCCCAACGTCGCTGCACGGGTGCTACACCAGTTTCGCGAACTGGCGGCAACCGATGAAGAGGACGGTGCAAGTCTGTTTGCGCCGCTTACATCACGTGAGATCGAAATTCTTGACTGTATTGCCCGTGGTCTCTCAAACAAAGAGATCGCCAGCGAACTAAGCATTAGTAGTCAGACGGTGAAGAACCACATTACCTCCATCCTTGCCAAACTCCAGGTCAATGATCGCACGATGGCAGTGATTGTTGCGATCAAGAAGGGATGGATCAAAATGGGGCATTCGCAATCGTCTGAGGAGTGATGATGGTACTAGGGTTGATCGTTGAGTTGGTGCGCTGCTCGATGTCGATTGGAAGAACGTCTATTTTGCCCGAATTCAGGATTTACAGATGCCCCTAGACGAACCTGAAAAGGAAGGACGGGTGTTTATCGTTGCCGGCAAGTAGCGTTCTCTGCTGAAAGACCGTCCAATTGGTGCACGATATGTAGTAGGATGTCGTCGTGCACGTTTCATTCATCCGCAGCGTGATCTGTTGCAATTACTCCAGAAAGGCCACATGACAGTTTCGCAACCCCAGGGCTTTCTCGCCGTCCCAACCACCGGAAACGGACCTGGCGTATTGGTGCTGCATGCCTGGTGGGGGTTAAATGACACCATCAAGATGTACTGCACACAACTTGCCGGGGCCGGTTTCGTAGCCTTCGCCCCAGACCTTTATCACGGTAAAGTTACCGACAATATCGCCGAGGCCGAAGCTCTTGCCCAGGCGCTCGACGTCAACCATCGTCAGGTCAGGGCCGAGATCGTCCAGGCAACGCGGTTTCTTAGCGAACAAGCCGACAAAGTTACCCGTGGCCTGGCAGTGATTGGCTTCTCACTCGGTGCTTACTACGCGCTTGATCTTTCCGCTACTTGCCCAGAATACATTCGTTCCGTCGTCCTCTTCTATGGCACCGGTCTCGCCGATTTCAGTAACTCAAAGGCGGCCTATCTCGGTCACTTTGCCGCGAATGACCCATTTGAACCGCAAGCCAGCATCGACAGCCTGGAGGATGCCCTCAAGCAGGCTGGCCGTCCGGTGACGTTCTATCATTACAGTGGCACCGGACACTGGTTCTGTGAACCCGATCGCGAGCAGGCATACAATCCGGCGGCAGCAAGGCTAGCTTGGGAGCGGACACTTCATTTCATAGAGCGTGGCAATGATCGTTAAGCCACTATCGGCGCCTATCCACACCATCCGTATGCGGTCAACCGGGTTCGTTGTCGCGCGTATCCAGCTCTAGTAGTTGCGGAAGTTATACTGCCCCACGCTAACCGTACAACACAGCTACCCTGAACGCAGAAGAGATACTATCCGGCAGCGTGTCCTCGCTCTGGAATGGGAGAAACCCACCCTGGACTGTTTACAACCTCCAGCAGAGACGGGTTGGGATGTGGGCGTGCTCCCGCCCCCGCAGGGGGTGGGGTGGGGTGGGGGCGTACCGTATACCATCTCCGGTAACGGCGAACGTATTGCACGCTATCCAAACCACGAGCAGACTACCTGATCGTGGTATACTAAAATACTGAACGCAAAAACGCACTTGAGAACACTATGCTGGATGCCGATAATCTCGCCGCTTTGACAGTTGCCGAACTAGTTGCGCACGTTCGTGAATTGCGCAACGCCAATGCTCAATTGCGTCGCCAGTTACACCCGGCTGGCCCGCCGCTGGCTGCTCACGCGCTGACGGAAGAGCTGATACGGCAGACTGCCTTGCTCACCCGGTTGGGAATTGAATTTCGCGAAGATCTCGAACCGACAACACTCCTCCAGCAAGCCCTGCAAACGATCACGCTCCATCTGCCCGCCGATGAAGCGACTGCGATCCTTGTCGGTGCTGACCAGATGCCTGCCCATGCCCTGACGGTCTCGCTTGGCGCACCGCGCCTGCTGCCCCACGAGCGTGCCACCGAACTGCTCAAACACGGAAGTGCAGGCTGGGCGTTGCGTCATGGCAGCAGCATCGTGCTGCTTGATCTCGCCAATGAGGCACAGCGGTTTCATTTGCGAGAATTGCAGAGTGGCGGCAGCCTGATTGCGACGCCGATCCATCAATCGGCGGCTACTGCCGGCGTGTTGCTTATTTATCGTCTGGCAACGCACGCCTTTAGCAGCCATGATCTGATCCTGATCGAAAGCATCGCCGCTCAACTTGGGGTTGCCCTCGGTGCAGCTCGTCTCTACCAGCAATATCGCCTTCGCCAACAACACATCTTAACCTTGCTCGATTTCGGTCAGTCGTCTGGTGCCAACCTCTCACCCGGTGACGTAGCCGCTCGTTGTCACACTATCGCGACTGAAACTTTCGCTGCCCGCTGGGGTCTGCTCTTTCTGCGGTCTTCCCCACAGAGTCAGCCCGAATGGATTGCGCCAACCAATCTGTCGTTAGATGTACCGGTTGCCGCCGCCAGTGGTGCCGCACAACTGACAACCGAGAGTCAGAGTGTGGTGACAATAGCTATCACTGATGATCAGACCTGCATCGCTCTCCCCTTGCTCCACGACGGCAATGCCATTGGGAGTCTGGCATTGGGCTATACCAGTGCGCAATCACAGCCTTCCGCGATAGACTGGAAACTGCTGGAACTCTTTGCCCGTCAGGCTGCTACCGTGTGTGCGACGCTTCAACTGGTCTCTCGTCTGCGTGAACAGACCCAGTTACTGGAAGGGTTGATCGCCGAACGCACCAATCAATTGCAGCGCTCACGCGATTTGCTCCGCATCGTTTTTGATAGTCTGCCCGAAGGGGTTGCCTTGCTTGATGAAACGGAGCGGCTGGTGGCGGCCAATACGGTCTTCGCCAGTCAGATCGTCGGGCGGCATCCGCGCGACTTGGTCGGCAAAACCTATGCTCACCTGCTCCGCATGCTCGAACGGGCCGCCCCGACCACTATCGAATTACTCGCCGACACCCAAAAGGAACGTCGCCGACTCCGCCTGCGCCAGGTCTTTCCCGAAGGTGAACGGTCGTATATTGTCGAACGCATGGAGATACTGCCCTCATATGGTCAGCCGGCATCACGGCTGGAATTCTGGCGGCGTGAACAGTAATCGTTTTCTGATCTGATAACGTGTAAACAATGCCATACTTGCATACCACGCCTAACGGCATCCGCGTTTTAATCGAAGAACTGCCACACACCCATTCGGTTGCAATTGGTTGCTTCATCGACATCGGTGCGCGCTACGAATCGGCAGAACTGGCCGGTGCTGCCCACTTCATTGAACATATGCTCTTCAAGGGGGCCGGTGCCTATCCAACTGCCCATGCGATCTCGCTGGCAATTGAGGGGATTGGTGGTTATCTTAACGCTTCCACCGGCTACGAGACAACTGTTTTTCATGCGAAAGTTGCCGCTATCCATTTCCAACGAGCACTGCACGTGTTGAGCGAGATGGTGCAACGGCCACTCTTCGATGCTACCGAATTAGAAAAAGAGCGACGAGTGATTATCGAAGAGATTCGCGGCATCCAGGATAATCCTACCGAGCTTGTCCACGAATTGTTGCAACACACGATGTGGGGTGATCATCCGTTTGGCCGCGATATTGCCGGGAGTATTGCTACCGTCAGCGCCATTGCCCGCCACGAGCTGTTGCGATTTTTCGCTCAGGGGTATCACGCCGGGAATCTGGTCGTATCGGTCGCCGGCAAGATTGTTGCCGAAGAGGCCATTCCCGCCATCGAACGTGCCTTTGCCGATCTCCCTGCCGCGCAGCATCCGGCAGCAATTGCTGCACCACCCTTACCGCACCAGCCCAAACTCAACCTGCTCACACGTGACATCGAACAAGGAAACTTTTGTCTTGGCATGCCCGGCGTCTCGTACCGCGATCCCGATCGCCGGGCGGTGCATGCGCTCGACGCCCTGCTCGGCGGTGGTATGTCGTCGCGCCTGTTTCAGACGATCCGTGAAGAACACGGCCTCAGCTACAACATAGGTTCTTATCACAACGAATTTTCTGATACCGGTATGTGGGTTATTTATGCTGGGGTGGAGCCGGATGCATTGCGTGACGCAGTGGCAATGACCCGCGCTATAGTACGCGATGTGGCCGAAAACGGCCCTACAGAGCAAGAGCTGGCAACCGTGAAAGAACAGCTCAAGGGCAGTTTGTTACTCTCGCTCGAAGATACCTGGTCGATTGCCTCGCGCAACGCTACCAGTCTGCTGCGTTATCAAACGGTGTCGCCGGTTGAACAGATTATTGCCGAGATTGATGCGTTGAGTTTAGCCGATCTCCAGCGTGCTGCCCGCCGGTTACTCACTGCCAATCAACAGTGGCTGGCAGTTGTTGGCCCATACAGCGACGAAGATCAGGCCGATTTACAGATATTGCTGGAAGAGTGAGGTTGCACGGTGAAGAGTGTGGCAATTGTTGGTGCCGGTGTAGCCGGGCTGGCTGCCGCTCAGGCGCTGGTCGCCAATCAAAGCGGGATTGTGCCGGTCGTCTTCGAGAAGAGTCGAGGTGTGGGTGGCCGGGCCGCTACTCGACGCATCGACGGTTTTTGCTTCGATCACGGTGCTCAGTATGTGAAAGCACCTACGCCTGAGTTACACGCTCTCATCGCTGCCACGGGCGATGCCGTGACGGTTGATCGCCCAGTCTGGACATTTACCAGTACGAACCAGATTGCCCCTGGTGATCCGGCCTTCGCCGATGAACAGAAGTGGACCTGGCCGGGCGGGATTACCCGGCTGGCAAAGTATCTGGCTACCGGTAGCGAGGTGCGATTGGAAACCACTGTGGCCCGTTTGCATCGTGAGCACGACGCCTATCGTCTCTTCGCCGACGACGGTCGTGATCTGGGTAGTTTTGCCGCCGTTCTGTTGACTGCTCCGGCCCCCCAGACAGCCACCATCCTCGCCACCAGTCATCTCGCTGATGTCCAACCTTTGATCGAGGCACTCCAGACCGTTCAATACCGGCGTTCGATCAGTATCACGCTGGCGTTGCCCCGCCGTCCACTCGTGCCCTGGTATGCGCTGGTCAACGTAGATCGCCAGCACCCGATCAGTTGGCTGGCCTGCGAACACGATAAACCCAACCGGACACCACCCGATCACGGTCTGCTTATTGCCCAGATGAGCGACCACTGGGCTATAACGCACTGGGATGCTCTTCAGAAAGGAACCTTTTCTCCTGCCGATGCCCCCCAACCAATTGTTGAAGCGCTGGCGGCAATCCGTGCGCTTATCGGTGATGTTGATCAACCGCTGTGGATCAATGTCCAACGCTGGCGATATGCACTTCCAGACACGGCGGTACCGTTAAGCGAGCACGACCGTCTCATCCTCGCTGGAGACATGCTGTGCGGTCAGGGGCGCGTCCATCTCGCTATCGAGAGCGGTTGGTGCGCTGCGACGCGCATCCGCCAAATTCTATCGTGAGGATACCTGTATGACAACTCCGGTCTGGCCACCTGTATTCGACGGACATAATGACGTTATTCTCGACCTTTACCGCCCTAAACCCGGTGAAGAACGCGATTTCTTTCATGCCAGTCCCTACGGTCATCTCGATCTGCCTCGTGCACGGGCTGGCGGGTTTGGTGGCGGCTTTTTTGCCATCTATGTTCCACCACCACTTGCGCTCAGGCCACTACCGGATCACATTCCCTCGCCCCCGTATCATATGCCATTGCCACCACCACTCGAACATAGCTACGCCTTACACACGACCATGGCAATGGCCGCACGCCTCTTCCGCATCGAGGCCGAGTCCAACGGCCAGTTTCGCATCTGTCGTACTGCTGATGACATCTATACCTGTCTGACGAACGGTATTATGGCAGCCGTTTTCCATATTGAAGGTGCTGAAGCGATTGGCCCTGATCTCGACGAGCTAGAGGTACTCTATCAGTCCGGTTTGCGCTCGTTGGGACCGGTCTGGAGTCGGTCCAATATTTTTGGTCACGGCGTACCGTTTGCGTTTCCTGCTTCACCCCATACCGGCCCTGGTCTGACCGATGCCGGTAAAGCGCTGGTCAAGGCGTGCAATCAACTACGCATCCTGATCGATCTCTCGCATTTGAACGAAGCCGGTTTTTGGGACGTTGCCCAGCTAAGCACGGCACCGTTGGTGGCTACGCATTCCAATGCGCATGCTATCTGTCCCAGTAGTCGGAATCTTACTGATCGGCAGCTCGATGCCATTCGCGACTCGGATGGCATGGTCGGACTGAATTTTGCCGTCACGTTTTTGCGCCCTGACGGGCACCGTGATGCTGATACGCCGGTTTCGATTATGGTGCGGCATGTGCAGTATCTGGTTGAACGCCTGGGTATTGATCGGGTAGGTTTTGGTTCAGATTTCGACGGTGCCTTGATCCCGCAGGCTATTCGCGACGTAAGCGGTTTACCGGTACTCTTGCAAGCGCTGGCCGATGCCGGCTTTACACCGGCAGAACTACGCAAGCTGGCCTACGAAAACTGGTTGCGCGTATTGCGGTTGACCTGGGGCGCATAACGTGATCACATCGTGAACAGACATCAATTCCAGACTATCACAGCTAAGGAGAGTACATTCCCGCTATGCAACACCTGCATCCGATTGAGCAACGAGTGCTCAGCGTTATCGACGACGATGGCTTATTGAAGGCACTGGCCGAACTGGTCAGTATCCCCAGCCTCGATGGCACTACGGCTGAAAATGAAGCCCAAGAGGCCGTCGCTGCGTTGCTACAATCCCAATCAATGACGATTGATCGGTGGGAGATCGATCTGCCCCTTCTGTACGCTCATCCTGATTGCAGTTGGGAAGTACCGCGTGAGCGAGCGCTCGGTGTCGTCGGAATTCTGGGTGAGGATCGTGGTGGACGCAGTCTTATCTTCAACGGCCATGTTGACGTTGTGCCGGCTGGTGACCTCCGCCTGTGGCATAGTGATCCGTGGCAGGCGACTATCGTCAATGGCCGGGTCTACGGGCGCGGTGCACTGGATATGAAGGGAGGGCTGTGTTGTGCCATCTTTGCCGCCCGGGCCATTGCGGCTGCGGGTGTCCGGCTCCGTGGCCGTCTCGTGATCCAGAGTGTGATCGGCGAAGAAGATGGCGGTCTCGGCACACTGGCAGCCATTCTGCGCGGTCATACTGCCGATGCCGCGATTGTGGCCGAGCCAACAGAATTGAAAGTTGCACCAGCTCAGGCCGGTGCACACAATTTCCGCTTAACGGTGTATGGAGCGGCGGCGCACGGCTGCGTGCGTGAAGAGGGTGTCAGTGCAATTGAAAAATTTGCACCGCTACACCAGGCCATCATCGCGCTCGAACGTGCTCGCAACGAACGCTTGCGCACAGCCGACAGCAGCGGTCTCTTCTCGCGCTATCGTACCCCCAACGCTATCTGTATCGGTGTGGTGCGGGCAGGCGAATGGGCCTCTTCCGAAGCCGAGCAACTGGTCGCCGAAGGTCGTTATGGAATTGGGGTCGGCGAAGACCCGGCTGTTGCACGCGCCGAGCTGGAGCAGACGATAGCCGCCGCTGCGGCCCAAGACCCCTGGCTGCGCGATCATCCGCCAACGCTGGAATGGTGGGGTGGGCGGTTTGATCCGGCCAGTACGCCCATGGACTCACCTGTTGTCCAAACCCTTGCCTCCTGTGATCAGGCGGTGCGGGGCACACCTGCCACATTTGAAGGCATGACCTACGGCGCCGATATGCGGCTACTGGTCAATGTTGGCGGTATTCCTACCGTTCTCTACGGGCCGGGTGATGTCCGCGATGCCCACCGACCGAACGAGTCGGTTGCCATCGCCGATTTACAGACAGCCACTCGCGTCCTGGCCCTCACTGCCCTTCGCTTCTGCGGTTACGATGAGGAATAGTTGATGAAAACCAGTCTTCAGATCGCTGCCGAAGCCCGGCTAGAGCCGATTGCTGCTATTGCTGAACGGCTTGGCTTGCCTGCCGGGTACCTCGAACCGTATGGCCGGTACCGCGGCAAGATTGACCTCACCTTTCTTGACGACTACCACGACCAGCCATTGGGCCGTTATGTCCTGGTCAGCGCAATCACACCCACACCGCTCGGCGAAGGCAAGACCACAACTGCCATCGGGCTGGCAATGGCGCTCAATCGTATTGGCAAGCGTGCCGCGGTCACCTTACGCCAATCCTCGCTAGGGCCAGTCTTTGGCATTAAAGGCGGTGGTGCCGGCGGCGGTTACAGCCAGATCGTGCCCCTTGCCGAAAGCATTCTGCACCTGAACGGCGATATTCACGCTGTGTCACAGGCGCACAATCAGTTGGCTGCGCTGACCGACAATAGCTGGTATCACGGTAACCCGCTCGACATTGATCCCGACCGGATCGAGATTCGCCGGGTTGTTGACGTGAATGATCGCTTTCTACGCCAGGTGATGATCGGGCTGGGTGGTAAACAGAATGGCTTTCCTCGTCAGACCGGCTTCGACATCAGTGTCGCCAGTGAACTCATGGCCATTCTGGCGATGGTAAATGGTGTTGGTGCCCGGGCTGCCTTGCGCGATCTCCGCAGCCGGATCGGTCGTATGGTGGTTGCCTTCCGCCGTGACGGTACACCCATTACTGCCGAAGATGTGCGTGGCGCCGGAGCGGCGACGGTACTTATGCATGAGGCTCTCAAACCGAACCTGATGCAGACTATCGAAAACACACCAGCCCTCATTCATGCCGGGCCATTCGCCAACATTGCCCAGGGTAATTCATCGATCCTGGCCGATCTGATTGCGTTACGGTGTGCCGATTACGTGGTCACCGAAGCCGGGTTTGGCGTGGATATTGGGGCAGAAAAGTTCTTCAATCTAAAGTGTCGGGCCAGCGGACTCTGGCCCGATGTGGCGGTAATTGTCGCGACTATTCGGGCGCTGAAGGCGCATAGCGGAAAGTACGACATTGTAGCCGGCAAACCGTTGCCACCGGCCTTACTGCACGAAAATCCCGACGATGTCATCAGCGGTGGCGCCAACCTGCGGCGCCAGATCGAGAACCTGCACCAGTTCAAGGTACCGGTGATCGTTGCCCTCAATGCATACCCGGAAGACACCCCGGCAGAGATAGACGCAGTTGCCCACATTGCCACCACTGCCGGCGCTGCCGGCATGACCGTGAGCAATGTTTATACAGAAGGCAGTGCCGGCGGGGTAGACCTCGCCCGCCTGGTTATCGAGGTTGCCGAACGACCGGGACCGCGTTCGGTACAGTTTCTCTACCCGCTGGAGTGGTCGCTGGCCGACAAAATCACCACTATCGCGCATCGCATTTACGGCGCGGCAGCGGTAACGTTCAGCCCAACAGCAGCCGCCCAACTGGCAGCCCTTGAGGATGCTGGTTTTGGCAATTTACCCATCTGTATGGCGAAAACGTATCTCAGTCTGAGCCACGATCCAGCCTTGCGCGGTGCACCGGAAGGCTTCACCTTCCCGATTCGCGAGGTGCGCCTCAGTGCTGGTGCCGGATTCATCTTGCCGATTGCCGGCACGACGGTCACGATGCCGGGTCTGGGTGCCCATCCAGCGGCCCATCAGATTGACATTGATGACGAGGGGAATATTGTTGGTCTATTTTAGTGAAGGTTGGACTGGTGAGTGGAGGAAAGATTGTTGCCAGTCCAACCAACATTGTGTCTGCCTGCGCCTGACATACCATACCCTCAGACGCAGGCGAACGAGGTGTATTTGACCCAACTGGTGTTTGCCGGATCATCGTCAAAGTTATCACCTTGCCAGGACTCAGGACGAACGGCGTGGGCTGGCAATCCATTCCTATCCATAACCGGGAGTTATTGAGGTTTCACCGACGTATGTACGCTCTCCGGTCAAAGGAGACCAAGCATATCCCAACGCCCTTTCCAGAGCAGATATTGTCTTTTTTGCCCACCATCCGGGCTCAATCCAATAGCCTAGAGACGTCTGCACATCATCCAATCAACGAAGACCCAAAAACGATATTCATTAACGTGCGGTGCTGTGGGCTGACAGCCAACAATACTCGAATGCAACGAACTATCATCAGGTGCCAGCACCTGCTCAACGCCTGTTTTCACAACAACTGACGCGCCAGCTTCATTACCTTGTTCATCGCTATAGGGGCAAACAATGATTGCCGCCAGGTAGCAACGCCAGACCCGGCCATCGTCACGAAACACAAGCGGCTGGTAATCGGTTTTTGGTAGACTTGTGCCCCACATACAAAATGTACGTTCAGTTATGCGATACGCTTTCTTCGGTATGTGAACGAGAGTCTGCGTGAGCGATAGGCTCTCGCCCTGATATGTACATTGCAGTGTGAACGTGATCACCAACATTTCTGTAGACGAATAAACGAATTGTAAAGGCACAAACGCTCCTGTTGTGTTATGATGCAAATACTGACGTTAATCTACTCAACACTGTGGCATTGTCTGTATGAAGCGCACATCTCTGATAATCTTCACCCTCATTATTGGTGTGCTTAATTGGTTTACCTTCACGCCACCACCATCAACTCACGCCGATGCATCGCATCTGAATGCGACCCCAACCAGCCTCTCGGCGACCGTTGAACTCGGTGCTACGACAACCGTCAATCTGACGATTACCAACTCTGCCAATACTGCCACAACCCTTTATCTACATACCGGCCATCCTCCACCAATGGTACCGGCCATGATGATGGCACCACCACACGTGCCGGTACCCTTACCGCAACAGCATGAGCGTGTCGATCCTGATCTTCAGGCGGCGTTGCGTGACGGTCAGACCCGTTTTCTCGTCTTTTTTGCCGACCGACCCGACCTTGGCCCGGCGTTTCTCATTCGTGACTGGGAAGAGCGTGGGGAGTATGTCTACCGCACGCTAACGACCCACGCCGAGCGGAGTCAACGTGCGGTGCGGGCAATGCTCGATGCGGCTGGTGTACGCTATCAACCACTCTGGATAGTTAATGCCTTACTGGTTGAAGGCGATGCGACCTTAGCAAACGCCCTAGCCACTCATACCGATGTAGCTCTGTTGATGGCCGATCATCAATTGCAGATGGCGCCTCCTGCCACAACCACCGCTGTTTCGTGTTCGGCAACCTCCAATAATGTCTGCTGGAATATTGCTCGCATCGGGGCTGATCGAGTCTGGCGTGAGTTCGGTGTGACCGGCAGTGGGATTACGGTTGCGAACATTGATAGCGGTGTTCAGTACACCCATCCGGCACTGGTGAATCAGTATCGTGGCAACCTTGGCAGCAACACGTTTGATCACAACTACAACTGGTTTGATCCGGTCGGAAACCAACCGGCGCCGGTGGATTCGGGGACGCATGGGACGCATGTTATGGGTACGATGGTCGCTAGTCCGCCTGGTGAACCGGCTATGGGAGTGGCACCAGGAGCACGCTGGATTGCCGCCCGTGCCTGTAGTAGTGTCACGTGTAATGATAGTGACATTATTGCTGCTGCCCAGTGGATGCTGGCTCCTACCGATCTTGCCGGTAATAACCCACGCCCCAGTCTGCGCCCGCACATCCTGAATAATTCCTGGTCATTCGACAGCGGGGGCAATCCGGTATACAGTGGTTACGCTACAGCTTGGCAGGCAGCCGGTATCTTTGTCGTCTTTGCTGCCGGCAATACCGGCAATAATCTCACCACTTGTAGTTCAGTAGCCTCGCCCGGCGATTACAGTAATGTGGTTGCTGTTGGCGCTACCGATCAAAATGACCTTTTGAGCTATTTCAGCCGCATCGGCCCAACCACCGATGGCCGCATTAAGCCCGATCTGGTTGCACCAGGGCAGGGGATCGTTTCGACAGTTACCGCTGTAAACACCTATGGGGCATTGTCCGGTACTTCGATGGCCGCACCTCATGTAGCCGGTGCGGTTGCCTTGCTCTGGTCGGCGAAACCACAACTGATTGGGGATTATGATGCGACATACGCCCTGCTCACCGGTACAGCTTTGCCATTAACAGGTGATAGCAGGTATATGGGTGCTAACCATAGCGCCTGTCGGCCAGATGCGGTGCCTAACAACATCTACGGTTATGGTCGGCTTGACATCTTCAAAGCCGTCGCAGCGGCACGTGTCACCGTGCCCTGGCTGGTATTGCCGGAAGGATCATCACCATCGTTGGCCAGTTATGGCAATATCGTCATTCCAATCACTCTCGATGCGCGCCGCTTAGCCGGACCTGGCGTCTATACAGCGCGCATTCTGATCTATGGTGATAATCTAACCGATCCACCATTAGTTGTTCCGGTTACGATGACGGTACCATCCCGCCCGTCACACGCCACTATTAGCGGCACAGTGACCGATAGCGAAACCGGTTATCCATTGCGCGGGGTCATTACCACGACGAACGGTGTGACACTCACTACCAATGCGACCGGCGGTTATAGTCTGACCGTCCCCGGCGGTGTTGCACAGCAATTGACGGCAACGGCCAGTAATTTCGCATCAAAACAGCAATCGATTACGCCGGCCCCGGGCAGCACTGCGACACTGAATTTTGCCCTTGATCCCCTGCGGCCAAAACTTACCGTCGTTCAAGACTTGCTCACGGCAACAGTAGATTTCAACCAGACCACACCGATAACGTTACCGCTGCGTAACGATGGCAATATGCCGCTCAGCTACACTTTACGTGTCGATAGCGAACCTTACGGGGTCTGGCGGAGTGATGAATCGGGAGGCCCTACCGGTGGGTGGATTGATCCGCCTTTCGATGCTCAGATTCTGAACCTCTTTGATGATGGCAACAGTTCAGCTATCGATCTCGGTTTTGATTTTTCGTTTGCCAACACCTACTATCGCAATATCTACATCAGTGCCAATGGCATCATTGCCTTTGCCCCGTTTGCATCCTCCGAGTCCTTCTTTACTCCGAGTTGCATTCCACTGATGGCAACCACAGCACCGGCTATCGTTCCGCTCCATGTGGATTTCAACAGTGCTGAGGGGGGACAGATTAGTGTTGCCTACATCAGCAGTGGCGTATTGATTACCTGGGATAATGTGCCACTCTACGGTACAACCCGTACGTTGAGTGTTCAGGCACTGTTGCAACCAGATGGTACTATCCGCTTTCACTATCGGAACGTTACCAGTCTGACGAAAAATGATATGGGAGCAGTTGGTCTCCAGTTCGCCAACGGATCACAGATCATCGCCTGCGACATTGAGCGTATTGATCAACCACAACCACCGCTGAAGCTCTCTGATGGTCTGGTTATTGAGCTGCGTCCACAAGTCGATCCGAAGGCATGGCTAAGTATCAGCCATGCGGGCAGTGCCACCATTGCTGCCGGATCGCAGACGAATGCTCAGCTAACAGCCCGCTGGATTGGCCCCTTGTACACAACCCAACAGGCTCGTGTGCGCATTATCAGCAACGATCCACGACAACCGGTCACTGAAGTGCGCATTCACCTCAACGAAGGTATGCCGGCGCCGTACCAGGTTTTACTGGTGCAAATCTTTCGCTAGTGCAACGTTATCCCGGCATCGTTCGTCTCTTGTATCGTAGCATGCATACGTGCTACGATACGCTTCAGCACGACTGCTACCATTCAGGCTTTATCTTGCGTGGAGTTTCCATGGAATCCTATCAGAATGAAGTTTTTGCACCGATTGATGTTGATCATGTACTCGAACGAGTCGCCGGTGGTAATGAAACTGAGGTCTACCGTAGTGATGATTACCGCTTTGTTGTCAAACTCAAAGGCGATTTAAGTAGTCGTGATGTAGGCACAATGTTGCACGAAGCTCGCCAGATGAAGAGCGCAGCCCAACGTTTTGCAGCCTGTCTCGGTAGCAATCACGCCATTCCTACCTATTTTGTCCTCAGCCGCGATCAAGCCGGATTTGTGCATATCCTGGCTATCCAGCCCTATCTTCAACACGCACGTGTGCTGGCCGCCGTCGACTGGCGACGCATTCCAGCCGATCATCGTCGTCGGATCGGGCACGACCTGCGCCACATTATCTTCCGGGCTATCGGTTGTCTGCTCAGCACCGGTCATCTCCCCGACCTCTACGGTAGAGTGACTTCCAGTCCTGTTGAACGTCAGCGACGTAAACAGTTGCGGTATCTGCCAGAACGAATCTGGAGCTTTCTGGTTAAACGGACTATTTTACAGTCGCAGAATTTAATGCTTACCGGCGAGAATCCGCCACGCCTGATCCTGATCGACTACGATGAAGTGCGACGCCACACCCTGTACCGGATGATCTACTTTCTGGCGCGCCTTGTGCTCTTTACTCGCGATCTGATCGTTATCTGGTGGCAGTTAGAGCGAAAGCCGGAAGGAGTAGGCGGTTCAAGAGCTACCAAACAATAGGGTCGCCTGCCCCAAACTGACGTGGAATAAAAGAGATAATCGCTTCTTTCCGGGTGAGACCCACGGGAACTTATCGTAGTGTGGCGTGAAACTGCCATTCGTATCAAATCTGAAAAATATCACGCGTAGCACGCGATTCAAGACGTCCCCTTATGTCCCTCCCACCTTCGCCGCATCTCTCGTATGACAATGTGAACAGGTACATGCATC
Organism: Chloroflexus sp.; assembly: GCF_034432675.1. Classification (GTDB taxonomy): domain Bacteria; phylum Chloroflexota; class Chloroflexia; order Chloroflexales; family Chloroflexaceae; genus Chloroflexus. Next base: position 22,929 of record NZ_DAOUBI010000002.1, read on the forward strand.
GTCAGTAGGGGCGGGTTCTTTCCGTCCCTCCCGCGTTCGTCACGTCTCTTATATGGGAATGTGAACAGTAGGGGCGGGTTCTGAACCCGTCCCTATGGAACCCTCCCATCCGTATTATGAATCCTCACGGATTGTTGCGAAGCGTGCGGATCGTCACGGTTCAACGCATATCCGGTGAAGAGAAAAACCACTTCGCCGCCAGCTCAGCTCCGGTGCGAGTGTAGTGTTGTAACACCCGATTTTCCCATTATCACTTTAGGTCACGGACACCGCGCACCAGATCGAGTAGTGCAGCCCGGTCACCGCTATCTACGTCCCACACCCACAATGTTGTTGGATAACGCTGACTTTGGATCTGCGGGCCACGCGGACCGGCATCAGCCCCATTCACCGCAGCGTAGAAGAGCTGCCCATTATGTACCACAGCAGCGCCGATTCCACCCAGACTCTGACCGGTGGCCAGCAATTCACTGCGCTGGAGGCCACGCCAGCGGTAGAGCTGATAGTCCTGCACCAGATCGCTGGCACATAGCGTTGTCAGGTATAGCAACCGCCCTTCCTGGTCCCATCCTAACGGTCGTGTCCAGAAGGGTCCTTCGCGCAGTGGTTGGGGCGGGATTGGTTCTGGCGTTGCCATTGGGATCGCAGTAGCGGTTGGTGTCGCTGTTGGCGGCTGGGGTGTGACAGTGCCGGTCGGTGTTGTGGTTGGCGTGGCAGTTGCTGTAGCGGTTGGTGGAGCAGTCGGTGTAGCCGTAGGCGCCGGTAAGGTCACGCGCTGCGTACCGATCCGCTCGACCAGTTGCCCTGCGCTATCAAGGATCAACAGATCGGCGCCTGGATCATCAGCACGCAATGCCTCCACCGCAACGTATTCCCCGTTGGGGCTGGCGATCAATGCTCCAAAGCCACGGTATCTTACCACAAGGCGCTCATCAGTCAACAGTTCAGCACCCACATCGCGAACTTCCCCGGTCGGCAGACGCAAGAAGAGCGCACTGCGGCCATCGGGAGCTTCAGCGCGGTACACCAACCGTCCCCCGCTGAGCCACTGCGGCATGAACCGGCTCCATTCGTCGAGTGCAGCCTCTACCCGCTCTGGTTCACCACCGGTCACCGGTACGGTGTAAATTGTCCATTGGGTCGGAATTGCGCCAGTTTCATCAACCGCAAAAGCAATAGTGGAACCATCCGGGCTAAAGACCGGATCGGCGCAACTCACTCCTACTTGAGCCAGCGGTTGCGCCTCTCCTCCAGCACGTGGCAACAGCCAGAGCATTGAAGGTACGGCCAGCACTGCATCGGCCGGATCAAGTCCCGGCTCGGCGCGGCAGAATGCCAGATAATCACCACGCGGACTAACTGCCAGATGAGTCTCTGTTTCAGCTGAATTGGTGATATTCACCGCTCCGGCTAGACGACGATTCATACCATCGCCAACGGTAGAGAGTGCCGGATCGAGTTGCCAGACATCACCATCGAACAAGAAGTAGAGTGGTTCGAGCGAATCCGGCGCACTACTAGATGGCACCCGCAACGTATCACTGGCTACGCCAAAAGTAGCTGAGCGAGCAACGGCCACTGACAACCGGTTCTGCTCCAGTGTCACCCGAAATGGTACCGGTTCAGTAAGTGGCACCAGAATGGTTGCTCCCACGTCAGCCAGCGGATCAACCACAAACAATGCCTTGGTGATCGTACGGGTATTCGTAAATGCCACTGTTTGTGAAACCGGTGATGCCGCAAAGCGGTCATCGCGCAACCAGCCCGCCAGTTCAATCCGTAGAGCATACGGAGCGTTAAGCATTGACGCAGCCGGCACGATTCGGGCATCAACTACGGTCAGACAATTAACTGTCGCACTCAACGGGGCCGAACCCTGACTCAGATCAAAGATGAGGTCAAGCTGCTCAAAAGCTGGATTCCCGCTCGTTCGCACCTCTTGCAACGCTGCCGAGAAGCGACCGGTAGTCAAACCGACGGTTTGGGTACAGTAGCCAAAGCCGGTTAATGCCGGATTCGGGGTTGGCGTTGGTGGCAATGGTGTAACCGTTGGCGTAGCTGTTGCGGTAGCCGTTGGTGTTGGGCCGAATGTCGGCGTCGCAGTGGGTGTGGCAGTTGCCGTGGCAGTAGCAGTAGCCGTTGGTGTCGCCGAAGGCGTACCGGCGATGATTGTCTCAATATTTGCAATTTGCTCTCTCTCACCCACAGGGATCAGATCGCATCCCACCAGGACTATAGCGAACAGGATAACCAGCAGGCAAGGATGCACAACACGGAAACGCCCCACAAACGTCTCCTCATGCTCCACCCGATCAGCGACCGGATGCAGCGCTGATCAACAACCAAATGAGTCGTACACTACCCATTCGGTAACATAACCTTGATCCAACCCCGGCGCATTGCATAAACCACAGCCTGGGTGCGATCATTCACAGCCAGCTTGCGCAAAATCGACGAAATGTGATTCTTGACAGTCTGGTTACTGATGTCAAGCCGGGCAGCGATCTCACGATTGGTATGCCCGGCTGCTACCAGTTCCAGCACTTCTAGCTCGCGCACTGACAGTGGTGAAAAGATTGTCTGTATCTCATCATCACCGACCATCTGCCGAAATGCCTCCAGAACCGTAGCAGCCACTTCGGGTGAAGCCAATACCAGATCGTTGATCGGGTACTCGCCACGTCGCACCTGACGTAGTGTGCCGAGCAAGTCGGCAAATTCAACATTCGGTGGCACACATGCCGCTACGCCGGCACGAATGGCCTTCACCACAAACGCGCCATTCTGTACCGGCCCAAACAGTACGATGGCAATATGAGGATGACTTCGCTTGATAACCCGCGCTACCTCTAACCCGTTTACACCTGGCAAATCGGTATCCATCAGTACCAGATCGGGATCAACCTGATCCACTAACTGGATAGCCTGTTGACCATTGCTGGCTTCACCAACCACTGAAAATCCGGGCGCGGGCGTTGACGACAAGGCAAGGCGCAAACCATCTCGAAAGAGAGAGACAGTATGCACAATTATCAGCGTTGTCACACTCACGGGTAACTCCTCCACCGATTTGTTGATGTCGGCTCTGCCACCGATACTATCTATCGCATGCTCATTGGCATCACAATATGAATGTACCCGTCTTGGCCAACCGGCTTAAACACTGCCGGACTTTGTGCACTCTGCATTTCAAAGGCGATTTGATTGGAGTGTACTGCTGCAATCGCATCGGCCAGGAATCTGACATTGAGCGCAATAACGCCGCCTTCACCGGTCACACTACCATCAAGTTCGCTGGTATTATCACCCAACTCAGCAGCATTTGCACTGATCACAACCCTTCCTGGTGCTAATTCACTTGCCGGTTCAATCTTCAGCTTCACCACATTCTGGCTACTGCCGGCGAAGAATGATGCCAGCTTGACCGCCTTCGCCAGTTCACTGCTATCAAGTACCATGCGGGTCAGGTATTGCTGTGGAATAATCCGCTCGAAATCAGGAAATCTTCCTTCTATTAAACGTGATACAACTTCAATATTTTCGGTGTAGAAGAGCACGTGGCTGTCCCCTGGCGTATAGACCATTGCCACTTCTGCGTCCGTATCACCAATGATCCGGGCCAATTCGCTCAATGTACGCGCCGGGATCAGGCAATCAACCGCGTGCGCAACCGGAGCAGACAACTGAATTGTTCGCATCGCCAGACGGAAGCCATCCGCCGCAACCAGCGTGACTTGCTGATCGCGCGTTCGTACCAGCACCCCGGTCAGGATCGGACGCGACTCATCAGTGGCAGCCGCAAACGCCACCTGGTCAATCGCCTCTTGCCATACCTCAGCTGCTAGTGATACCAGCGGCGTTTGGGCGCTGACTGTTGGTAGCGAAGGAAATTCGTCTGCATCTACCCCTTTGATATTGCTCACGAAACGCCCGCACTCAACACGTAAGGTCTGGGTTTTCTGATCGAGGCTTAGGGTAACCTTGTCATTTGGCAGGCCGCCGACCACATCAGTTAATAATTTGGCCGGTACGGCTACTGCACCGTCGCGAGTAATCGTAGCGCTGATCCAGCGATTAATACCTACCTCCAGATTGGTAGCCGTCAACTTCAGCCGGCCTTCATCGGTGGCAAGGAGTACATTCGCCAACACCGGCAGTGTGCTCTTGCCGGCGACAGCATGGCCGACTGCGGCCAGACCACGCTTTAAATCTTCCTGCATGCATGTGAGCTTCATTGTCGCTCCTTGAAAAGACAACCTCAATCACGGCATACGAACGCCGCCCTTGATCCGGGTGTGGCGCATTATAGCATATTGCGCTAACCAATGACAGCGTATCAATAGCTATTATCCCATAACGCAGCGCCATGTAGCGCACACTTCATTTCTCCCGACTATCAGTCGGCATATAACCAGGGACGTAATTCCTGTGTAGGCAAATACCCTGGCCTGCCTCACCCGGTGAGACGGTGTGATCAGGCTGCAACATGCACAGTAGCCTCTAAACAAGAGCTTGCGCATGCTATTGGAAAATAAGCAGGTATGCCTGCTCATTACATAACCGTGCAGATGGTGTGCATTTCGGGAACAAAGACCTTGACTTTTTTCAGAGCCGTGGTAACGTTCATAAGGGAAGAGTTTTTATATTTTGATGATTGACACAGCGATGGTTAACAGAAAGGATTATTCTATGGTCGTTGCAACCCGTCGCTTTGAATTTTCGGCAGCTCATCGCTACTGGCGCGATGATTGGAGTGCGGAAGAAAATGAGCGAGTCTTCGGGCCATACACTAGCCCATACGGTCATGGGCATAACTATACACTCGATGTCAGCATTACCGGTGAGCTTGATGAGCGCACCGGGATGGTGATGAATATGACCGAATTGAAGGCTATCGTGAATGATGTGCTTGAAGAGTTTGACCACAAGCACCTCAACTACGATACACCCTACTTCCGCGATCAGGTACCTACAACCGAGAATCTAGTGCGCGTACTCTGGCGTTTAATTGCAGCCCGTCTACCTACCCATGTGCGCCTGAAGCATCTTCGCCTTTATGAGCAGCCCGATTTGTGGGCCGAATACGATGGTGTCGGTGAGACCCAATTTGCCCGCCTGTACACCTTCGCCGCTGCCCATCGTCTGCATGCACCAACCTTGAGCGATGAGGAGAATCTGGCTACTTATGGCAAATGCAATAATCCCAATGGTCACGGTCACAACTATACGCTAGAGGTTACGGTACAGGGGCCGATTGATCCGGCAACCGGTATGCTGGTTGATCTAGAGTGGCTTGACCGCACGGTACACTCGGTCATCGACCGATTGCATCTGCGCCACCTAGATCGTGAGATTCCGGCTTTTGCCGACCGCCCATCGACCGCTGAGCATATCATCGTTTACCTCTGGAATGAACTTGCGCCACTGCTTGAAGGTCGCTTGGCGCTCTTGCGCTTGTGGGAGACCCGCAAGAACATATTTAGCTACGCCGGCCCGTTGGTCATTCCCGCCTGATGGCACGTAATCTTGGGTTTCTTCGCCGAACGCGCACGTCGCGTTGTTCGTGCCTGTAATGGAGAACATATCGCCGGCCCGTTGGTCATTCCCGCCTGATGGCACGTAATCCTGGGTTTCTTCGCCGAACACGCACGTCGCGTTGTTCGTGCCTGTAATGGAGAACATATCTATGTCTATGTCTAGTAATGGTAACGGCTATCACCAACCGACTCCTGAGCTTGATGAGGAGCACTACGAGAGTTTGATCATCCCTGGACGAGGGAAACTTGAAGGTATGTCATTTAACGCCGATCCTCGTATTGAGGAGGCGGTGCGGACAATTCTGGCTGCTATTGGTGAGGTTCCGGATCGCGAAGGGCTGCAGAAGACGCCGTCACGGGTGGCTAAGATGTATGCCGAACTGACGGCAGGTTACCACATTGATCCGCAAGCGTTGATCAACGGTGCCGTCTTCAGTGTGGCCTATGATGAGATGGTATTGGTCACCAATATTGACTACTACAGTCTCTGTGAACATCACATGCTACCATTTTTTGGTCAGGTTCACGTGGCCTATATCCCCAATGGCAAAGTTGTCGGTCTAAGCAAAATACCACGCATTGTCGAGATGTTTGCCCGGCGCTTGCAAGTGCAGGAACGGATGACAGTGCAGATCGCTGACTTTATCAATACCACCCTTGAACCTGCCGGTGTTGCAGTCGTGGCCGAAGGCATTCATATGTGTGGCGTAATGCGCGGCGTCAAGAAGGCCAGTGCACGTATGGTAACCTCGGCAATGCGGGGTGTGTTCCGCGAAGACCCCAAGACGAGGGCCGAGTTTATGGCTCACATTAACCGAGTGAATAACCGTCAGGAATAGGCCTTTCGCACACGCCTGCACACGACAGCTATTTGCGCTTATCTGCAAGCTACAGTTCCGGGAACCAGGCAGTGTTGTTAATAAGCGATGCTGTCGCTTATTGCAACAGGGAAAGAAGATATGCGTACTATGTTGATAATCGGTGCTTCACGCGGTATCGGTGCAGCTACAGCTCTTGCATTGGCCGGGCCTGACACTCGTTTAACGCTGGCAGCACGTGATCGTACTGCACTTGAAGCGGTTGCCAAACAGGCTACTGCGGCCGGTGCTCAGTGCCTCGTCGCACCATGTGATGTCACCGATCCGGCTCAGGTTGCTCAAACCATTGCTCAGGCTGCTGGCGAAGGAACGCTTGATGTTGTGGTTCATAGTGTAGGTGGAGCACTGGTAGCACCACTGGCCGACATTGAACTTCCCGCCTGGGAAGAACACTTACGGACTCAGCTCACCAGTCTCTTTCTGGTTGCGAAAGAGGCTACAGTCCGCATGGATCGTGGTGGCCTATTCATCAATATTGCCTCAGTTGCCGCTCGCCAGGCATTTCCAGGCTGGTCGGCATATGTAGCCGCCAAACACGGTGCTCTTGGCTTTATGGCTGCCCTCCGTGAAGAGCTGCGCCCACGCGGTATTCGTGTCTGCTCGATCCTACCCGCTGCCACCGATACCGCGATTTGGGATGCCATACCAGGTGATTGGTCGCGTACCAATATGTTACAACCAAGTGATGTTGCTGCAGTCATTGCCGCCATTGTTGCACTTCCACTATACGCGACGGTTGAGGATTTGACGATTGGTCATGTCACAGGCCGACTGTGAGGTGTAGCTTTTGGCTGTCATACGGCAGTTGCCGAAAAGCTGTGCGATGGTGAGTGGGCTGGCCTGTTCCTCGCAGCCGGTCCGATGCACAACCGGGGTGGAAGTACAACTTCCGCCCTCCAACCCATGTGGTAGAGGTACTACAACGCGCCGAACATGTCTCTTCCGGCGCGTACCCACTGCTCAGATGAGATGCCTTCATTCTCCTGCTTATCACCACCTTGCTATCCATGCAATTACTGCGCCAACGCCATCTCTCAACTCAACCTGCTGCGATCTTGACAAACCTCAGCTCTTCGACTAGAATCGAAGGGCTACAGCGCCAATGTAGCTCAGTCGGTAGAGCAGCTGTTTCGTAAACAGCCGGTCGCCGGTTCGAGTCCGGCCATTGGCTCCACCAGTTTTGCCATTGCGTTGCGGAGGCCCATGATGATGGCTGGCATCACATGGGTCTCAGGCTTTTTTGATCTGACGAACCGGTCTATGGTAATATATATAGGCTGACAACGCAAAATATCTGCCAGGCGTTAGGCAGATACGGGATTTCAAGAATGGTTCTTCACGTGTCCTGAAACGAGTAATGTTCTGAGCGACCATCTAGGAAACCTCAATCAGGACAGGTGACGACAATCAGCTAGCCTACTCATTACACAGACCCAATATTAAATATAGCGTGTGCGGATAGACGTTCAGAGAGCGTTTGCTGCCAGATTTGCCACATTCCCTACCGTTGAAATGATTTCACAATGGATTGGATTCGTATTCGTGGTGCGCGCACCCATAATTTAAAGCAGATCGATCTCGACATCCCACGCGGTAAACTCGTGGTTATTACCGGTGTTTCTGGTTCGGGAAAAAGCTCACTGGCATTCGATACCATCTTTGCTGAAGGACAGCGTCGGTACGTCGAAAGCCTGTCAGTCTATGCACGTCAGTTACTCGGCCAGCTCGAAAAGCCTGACGTTGATCTGATCGAGGGTTTATCGCCGGCAATTGCCATTGATCAAAAGGGTAGCGCTCGCAATCCACGCTCGACTGTTGGCACCGTCACCGAAATCTACGACTTTTTGCGCTTGCTGTTTGCCCGTATCGGTCAACCGCATTGCCCTCAGTGCCGTTCCCCTTTGCGTCGCTACACACCACAACAAATGGTTGACGTGATAGTCAAGCTGCCGGTTGGACGGCGCGTGCTGTTACTGGCACCTCTTACTGGCGAGAGCGAGAGCATATTGAGCGAGATTCGTCGTCGTGGTTTTGTACGCGCCCGTATTAACGGGACGGTCTACGATCTCGATGAACCGGTTCGTCTCGAGAAATACCGGCCACATACCATTGAGGCAATTGTTGATCGTCTCATCATTCGGCAGACCACCGATGGTACTCCTGCACTGGATCGAGTTCGTGTCGCCGACTCGGTCGAAACCGCACTGAAACTGAGTGGCGGTCAGCTCATTGTACAGGTCATCGACAGCGAGGAGTATCTCCTCAGCGAACGCTATACCTGTCCACAACACGGCCCACTCGACCTTGGTCAACTCGAGCCGCGCGATTTTTCGTTTAACAATCCCCAAGGCTCGTGTTCTACGTGTGCCGGTCTTGGGATTGTGCCAGAATTCGATCCGGCACTAGTCATTCCCGACCGCAATCTGCCTCTTCTCGAAGCAATTGCGCCATGGCGGGAAGGTGATGCGGATAGTCAGCGTTATTATCGCGATATCTTGCGTTCATTTGCCGACCATTTCGGCATTGATCCGACAGCACCGGTCAGTTCGCTGTCTCCCGAATGTTTGAGTGCCCTATTGTATGGTACCGGTGGTGAGCCGATCACGTTGCGCTATCATGGGAATGGGCAATCTCGCAGTGTGGAAGCCGAGTTTGAAGGAGTCATTCCCAATCTCCGGCGGCGATTAACCAGACAAGGCACTGACGGAGATCCGTCGGTGTTAGAACAGTACACCACACCTCGTGCCTGCACGGTCTGTGCCGGCACCCGCTTGCGGGCTGAAGTGCGAGCCATTCTGATCGCCGGCTACTCAATCGCCGATGTACATCAAATGACTATCGGAGAGGCGTTTGAATGGGCATCCCGGCTTGTAGAACAGGCACAACTCTCCCCACGGGATCAGACGATCGCCCGTCCAATTGTGCACGAGATTACCCAACGACTCCGCTTTTTACAAGAAGTGGGACTGGCTTACCTGACACTGGATCGGACAACCATGACCCTTAGCGGGGGTGAGATGCAGCGTGTGCGCCTGGCCACACAGTTAGGATCCGGCCTCTCAGGTGTGCTCTACGTTCTCGACGAACCGAGTAGCGGTCTGCATCTACGTGACCACGACCGTTTGCTGGCTACATTATTTCATTTGCGTGATCTTGGTAATAGTGTTATCGTGGTCGAACATGACGAAGCAACGATCCGCGCTGCTGACTGGATTGTTGACATTGGGCCAGGAGCCGGTCCTCGTGGTGGCGAAGTTGTGGTCAACGGTACCCTGCCCGACTTGTTGCAAAACCCACGCTCATTGACCGGACAATACCTGAGTGGTCAGCGACGCATTCCTCTACCTGCGTGGCGTCGTCATCCTAATGGCCGATGGCTGGAGCTGCGTGGCTGTCGGGCTAACAATCTCAAAAATATCGATGTCCGTATTCCACTTAGCTGCTTCGTAGTAGTCAGCGGTGTTAGCGGTAGTGGTAAGAGTAGCTTGATTAGTGACACACTGGCACCGCGCCTGAATCAACTGCTGCATAGCGGTAAAATGCGGGCCGGCGAACACGATGCCCTACTTGGGCTTGAGCATCTGGAACGGGTTGTCGTGGTCGACCAAAGCCCTATCGGGCGTACTCCCCGGTCAAATCCGGCGACATACAGCCGGATCTTTGACACCATTCGCCAACTGTTTGCGGCTACCAACGAGGCTAAAGCCCGTGGCTACGATGCAGCTCGCTTCAGTTTCAACGTCAAAGGTGGTCGTTGCGAACATTGTGCCGGTGAAGGGTTAATTCAGGTTGAAATGCAATTTCTCCCAGATCTGTTTGTTCCCTGTGACGTTTGCTATGGAACGCGGTATAATCGCGAAACACTGGATATTCGTTATCGTGGCCTCAATATTGCCGAGGTGCTCGACTTAACCATTGCGGACGCACTAGACTTCTTTGCCCGTGTACCGACAATTGCCGAACGGCTCCAGACATTACACGACGTCGGTCTCGATTATCTCAAGCTAGGGCAGCCGGCCCCCACCCTGAGCGGCGGCGAAGCCCAACGGATTAAACTCGCTGCTGAACTTGGCCGACGAAGCAATGGGCACACGCTCTACATTCTTGATGAACCAACAACCGGTTTGCACCTTACTGACATTGATCGTCTCCTGTTTGTCCTGCAACGTCTGGTTGACGCAGGCAATACTGTGATCGTGATTGAACATCAACTTGACCTTATTGCTGCTGCCGATTGGGTGATTGAATTAGGTCCAGAGGGGGGTGAGCGTGGCGGTTATCTGATAGGTGCTGGTCCGCCAGAAACCATTGCCGACATTCCTGTTTCGCCGACAGGCGCATATTTGCGGCAAAAACTGGCTTTCTAATCAGGCAGATGCATTAATCCGAATGTAATCTCTAAATCTTGTGTCTACAGGAGCTACAACCTATAGTACAAACAGACGATGAATCCATCCGCGCCGGCAACGGCAGAAAGGACTCGTTCGATGGAGCGGATTGTTCTGCGTGATCCAACCCTTATCCCGCCCTTCGCTGAGCCTGCCCGTGAATTGCGGATTCTCAACAAGCCACTCTGGCTCCTGCAGCGCGATCTGTTGAAGGTGTACGGTAAAAAAGCAATTGAAATTGACCATTTGGCCGAAGTCGCTGAAATACCGGCTCACGACGAGCGTTTGATCTACCGCGACAACCTCTTTTTCAATGCGGAACTGATCAACACCTTCATTCAGGAAGCCCGTGCACGTGGCACACCGGCCCAGATTGCCTTCAAGGCGACCAATCCAGCAACCGGGCAAAAGGGCGATCCCAGTATCGAGCGCCACGCTACCCAGCTTTCCCGCCATATTCGCCGGGAAGGTGACTATTATGTTGCCGATCTCTACTATCTCCCTGCTGGGAGCAATGACCTCTCACAGGCACAACCACTCGAGATCGATACGCTCAGCCACGAGATGGGCTATTACCGCATTCCAAGTTACATGGCCCATAAGGGCGATTTGACCTACCAGATTCCAATTCGGGCTTTCGTCTCTATCGAAAGCTGGCTGCATGTCTTGATGGCGAATGTTCTGATGGGCGTCTTCTCGTGGGCAGCAGCTCTCGACGTCAGGATGAGCAAGGCGCGTCTGCATAACATTCTGCGCTGGACGGCAGAAGACTGGCGACTCTTTCCGGGCAAAATAGCCTTTTCGCTGAAAGCCTTCTGGGAGAAGATCAATCCGCTGGAAGAGCAGTGGCGCAACCACTTCCTGGCTTCACGTGCGCTAGTGAAGGTAGGAAAACGCTGTTCGATTGACCCAACTGCCATCATCCATGGCCCAACGGTTATCGGTGACGATGTCTACATCGGGCCGGGTGTGGTAATAGCGAACAGCTATATTGGTAATAACGTGAACATCATGCAGGGATCACAGATCATGCTCAGCGTGGTTAGTGATCGTTGCTTCCTGCCATTCAATGCCGGTCTGTTCATGACGACACTGATGGAAAACAGCATGGTTGCCCAGAACAGTACGCTGCAACTCTGTGTTGTCGGGCGCAATACCTTCATCGGTGCCAACAATGTGTTCACCGACTTCAATCTGCAAGGTGAACTGATTAAAGTCATCCACGAAGGTGTCCCGGTCGAGGTGAATATGCCGGTACTCGGTTCAGCGGTCGGACACAACGTGAAATTAGGGAGTGGATTTGTCATATACCCTGGTCGCATGATAGAATCAAATGCTGTTATAATCTTTGACAACGAACAAAATCTGATCCGGAAGACCGTAGCCGGTCATGACCTGAACGACATCGATGAAGCAACCGGAGAACCGCGACGGATTATTTACCACTGGCCAAACGTCTATTATGATCCGGCTCGACCAGATATCAATTTACCATCAGAGGGGGATTCGCCGGTACGGATGAGTTCGCTTCGTTCTAATCAGTCTGCCGGGAATGGCCGCCTGCCCGATCACATCAGTGCGAGCCAGCGGTTATAGCCGCCGTTTCGCGAGGAGAAATCGCTGTGAGCAAAGAACGAATCCTCGTCGTTGAGGACCAGCCAGACATCTCCAGCCTGCTGAAGATATACTTCACTGCTCAGGGATATGAAGTCTATACAGCCCTACGTGGTCAGCAGGCACTTGAAATTTGTAGCAAAACGCCACCAAATCTGGCCCTGCTCGATGTCAATCTCCCGGATATGGAGGGGTATGACGTTGGACGTGCCCTTCGTGCAAGCCCGCGCACCCGCCATATTCCAATCATCTTCCTGACAGCGCGTGGTGAACGACGTGATCGGCTGATCGGATTGGGTGAAGTACAGGCTCAGTATTACATTGTGAAACCCTTCGATATCGAAGAGGTGCACACGATTGTCAAGAACCAGCTCGAAGAGGCACGTCGCCGCAATCAGTTGCATCCGATAACCAATCTACCGACGGCTGAATTGCTAAATGACCAGCTTCGCCAACTCCTGGTGGCCCCGCGCTGGGCACTGATTAATGTTCATATCAATGGCTTTGAAACGTTTACGAACGTGTACGGCGCAGTGGTTGGCGAAGATGTGCTACGCTTCGTCGCCCTGATGCTGAACGAAGTGGTAAGTGAGCTGGGTGGTAACGAAGAATTTGTTGGTCAACAATCGGTTGGTCAATCGTTCATAATTACGACGCTTCCCGAACGAAGTCATACTATCTGTGAACGCATCATTGCTCGCTTTGATGAAGAGATTGGTTTGCACTACAACTATCGGCATCGCAAACAGGGTTATATCGAGTTTGTTGATGACACCGGTGAAACTCGCCAGGCACCGTTAATGTCACTCTCCATCGGGGTCCTGACCCAGGATGATGGCCCATTTGCCGATATTCGCGAGCTGAGTGAAGTGGCTGAGGAAGTACGCCAGCGGGCACTTATACAAGCCCGTGAACAAGGTAAACGTAGCTTTGCTATCTATGGTCGCTCCTGATCAGGGGCCGGCATCCATGACCAAATGTCGATCTGCGTCTCGTTTATGCATACGAAGTAGTCCTCGGAGCAGAATAGACACCCCAGCAGGAGCGATAGTGTTACTATGAGTACGACGGTCATCGGAGCACCGACACAGGGTTGGGAGTTACTTGCCCAGTTAGCCCTGCACAGCCAACGCTCCCTCGGCCAGACCGAGCCGGCAGCGCTGTGTCAATTGATCGGTGAACTGCTCGAACGTCACCTCGGCGTTGGTGGACGTCTGGCATTACTTGCCAACGAACAAGAGATCGCCAGCGTAAACTGGGGTGAAACTCCGATAAATGGTCACGCGCTTGAATTACGTGACTCATCCCAGATCTACGGACGATTAACACTGGCGGCTGTTTTCGAGCCAGCATTTACCACGGCACTTGTTACGCAAATTACAACCCTGCTAGCAGTCTGGCAACGTGCGCGCTTGAGTGAGCGTATCGAGCAGTTGCGCACGCTGGGGTATGCGACGCTGGAAAATATCGGCGTCGGTGATATGAGTGTCGCGCTGGAACAGTTGTGCCGCCAGGCATGTACACTCTTACCGGCGAAGGCTCTGGCTCTCTACTGGTTCAACTTCAACGAGCAAATATTGACCAGAGCGGTAAGCAGCACCGGGGATTCCATCTTCCCGCCACAACTGGCAATCGCCGATAACGAAACCATCGCTCAAACGGTAACGTTTCAAACCACCCAACTGGGAATGTGGCGAAGTCGTACCCAGCGTCGTGGTGCACCCTCCTCATGGACGCTTCTGGTTGAACCGCTGACCGTTGGGGTTGAGCTGGTTGGTTTGTTGTTACTTCTCGATCCCGGCCCAGAGGCGGTTTACACAATTCAATCACTGGCACGACCATTAGCTCTGCTGCTGTACGCGACAGCTCTGCAACAACACGAAAGTCGTCATGCGCGCGAGTTGTTCGTCCTTTACGAAAATAGCCTTGAGATTGGTTCAAGTCTAGCCATTGAGGAGACAATTGCTCGTGCTACTGAAAACATGGCCGTAGCGCTGCATGCCGATTTCGGGGCAGTTTATCTCTCTCCCTCTGACCAGCCCGCTACTTTTCAGACCATTACTATCTACAGCGAACGTCATTTCGAGACAGATTATCAGGACTCAATTCCGCTTACCCCTGTCTTGCAGCAGTTGGGTGAGCGGAATGAACCGACCATGATCTCCGATACTGCCGATGCGGCGCAAACCAATCCGATAGTCGCCCACGCGGTGGCAGCCGGCTGTCATAGCGTATGGCTGGTACCGTTGCGCAGTAAAGAGCAGATGGTGGGGTTTCTGGCAATTGGATATGCCACAGCCGGCTATGTGCTCGACCAGATCGAACGCAATCTGTTGCAAGTGCTGAGTGCCCAGATTGCGACTACGGTGCAAAACCGTCGGCTCTATGATGCTGCCCAGCAGTGGGCCGGTGAATTGGAGCGTTTACAACAGATTAATCAGCTTCTTGCTGCTGACCTGTCACTTGAAGAGACGCTTGAAGCAACGTTGACTGGGGCGGCGAAGCTGGTTCATTTCAGCGGTGGCCGGATCACCCTCTTCGATGAGCGTAATCAGCGTCTACGGGTTGCCTATCAGCAACATCTGCGTTGTCAGGTGGGTGACGAAAGTGACACCCTTAGCTCCTGGTTGATTCGTCATCAACGTCTGTTGCAGATTGATGATCTAAGTCAGCCACCAGCCTGGCTGGGTGTCCTCGATGACATCAGTGGGCTAACGTTGAGTAGCAATCTCCACGCACGGAGCTATTTAGGTGTCCCTTTACGCAGTGGTAACACGCTGCTCGGTACACTTGAACTGGTTTCAACCCAGGTAAACGATTTCAATGCCGAAGATGAACGCCTGATCGGTATTTTAGCCGGTCAGTCAGCACGGGCAATTGCGAATGCCAATCGGTTTGCCCAGGTCGACAGTAGCCTGCGACAGCGGATTGAGCAATTGCGGGCCTTACAGCGAATCGGTAGCCAACTGGCAATCACGCTCAATCAGGATGAAATTCTGGCATTTGTGCTCGAACAGGCACTGCGTGCAACTGGTGCCAGCCATGGCCTGATTGCATTACGAGTGACGGTGAATCGCTCACACGCTGTATCGGGTGAACGGTTGCCACGGCCAGCTGAGAATGATCTGGAAACGGAGAGCTACACTTTCGTCATCGTCGAAGTTATTGGTTATGCCCCTCCGATCCGTAGCCAGATGTTGGGCAGCCAGCTCGATCATGCCATTTTGACGGCTCAGGAAGCGCTGACTCGCCGCGAGATGGCTCTCAGTGATTATCTGGGAGAACATGAGCGTAGCGCTTTACACTGCCCTACAGCGAATTCAGCGCTGGCAGCACCAATTTTCTACCAGGGTAGTGTGGATGGTCTGGTATTATTGATGGCTGAGCAGCCCCGCCATTTCGACTTTGAAGCGAGTGAATTCGTGCGGGCGTTGACACACCAGGCGGCCATCGCGATCGGCAATGCGCAGCATTACCTGGAGCTTGAGCACATGGCGAAAATGCTGCAACGTCGGGCAGACATTTTGAGCGATGTGCTCGAGATCGGTCAGGCTATGCGTGCCGATCAATCATTGGCCAGTTTGCTGGAACAGATCGGATACAGCATAATCGATGCGCTCGGTCTACGCACGGTACTCTTCTGCCTGAGCCGGCTCGACGATCAAAATCGGCTATATCTGGAGGTGGCTGCCGGTATTCCTCTGGCTGAGCAAGCCAGACTGGCCCAACACCCCATTGATCTGGACCTGGTGACGCGCTACCTTGATCCGCGTTTCCGCATGGGTCGAGTCTATTTTGTCCCGGCTGAAGAGGCGCATAAGCTGGAAGCAGGCTTTGATACCGGTATCTTCGATTACCATCCATTCGTAGATGAACGAGGTACTGACGAGTGGCAACTTGATGATCGACTCTGCGTGCCCCTCTACTCAACTGAGGGCATGCTGCTGGGCATCATCTTTGCCAGCGACAACGAAAATCGCCGGCGTCCAACTGCCCGTGAAATAGAGCCACTGGAAATCTTCGCCGATCAGGCTGCGATAGTGATCGAAAACCATCTCTTGCTGCGCGAGGCCCGTGATCGGGCAGAAGAGATGGCAGCACTCTTTCACGTTGGCGCAGCAGCCACTTCGACAACTGATCTCGACATCCTGCTGGAACGGGTCTATCAAGAGATCGTAGCATTCCTCGGTACACCCGACTTCTTCTATCTTGTCAGCTACAATCCTGATCAGGATACTGTCCGCTTTGAATTGTTCAAACAGCGCGGCGAACGTGTAGCCGGGCTTGAGAAATATGTTGCCCCCAAAACTGGCCTGATCGCTAAAATTATTGACGAGGGCAACCCCATACGGATCGATGATCTGTTGACCAGCGATCTGCGGAATGAAGCTCGTTTCCTGGTAAGTGAGGGGCAACAGATACGTTCGTGGCTTGGCGTGCCACTGATTAGCCAGGGTGCGGTTATCGGCGTGCTCTCCGTCCAGAGCGAAATGCCGGGTGCCTTTAATGAGCGCACGTTGCGTTTCCTGTCGGCATTAGCCAATCAACTGGCGATAGCACTGGAAAACGCCCGTTTGTTTGCTGAACGTGAACAGCGGATCGCTGAACTGAATATTATCAATCGCATCGGGCAGATCATTGCGTCTACCCTTGATCAGCGGCAAATGCTGCGTGCTGTGTACAAACACATTCAGGCTTTCTTGAGCCTGGACTCGTTCGTAGCGTTTCTGTACGATCCCGAACATGACGAAATGACCCTGTGCTACGAAGTCGATGAGGGGGTAGAGAAATTCACCGATCATCGTCAGCCATCCATGCCGGGAAGTTTGACCGAATACATCATCCGCACACGTCAATCGTTGCAATTCGTTGATCTGAGTAAAGAACTGGAGCAATCCGATTTTCGCTTTAGACCGGTACAGTTTGGTACGGATCGCCGTTCAGCGGCATGGCTTGGCGTACCGTTGCTGATCGGTGATCAGACGGTGGTTGGTGTGCTGGCTGTGATGAGCTATACGCCTGGTATCTACCGAGATCGCGAGCGTGAATTTCTAACGACCATTGCCAATCAACTGGCGCTCGGTGTTCAGAATGCCCGTTTGCTCGAACAGGCCCAGACTCAGGTTGAGCAGTTAGCCATTCTCAACCGGGTGGCAACTACAACTAACGCACTGACCGATTTAAAGGCGATCTATCAAGAGATTGTGAACGCCATAGGAGCTATCACCGGCGTTGATCAGGTGCGGATGGTGATGTATGACCGGGCCAGTGGATATGCACCGGCGGTAGCCGAGTATGTTGATAGTGGATTGCTCGATCAAATACGTATTCAACTCTTTGACAATCCGTCGATTGATTGGCTGGATCGAGAGAAGCGACCACTTGTCTCGGAAGATGCTCAACATGACCCATTATTTGCACCATTACATTCTATCTTCCGTGAACTGGACATTCGCTCAGTTGGGATTATTCCAATTATCTTGAATGACGAAGTGATCGGTACTGTCGGGTTAGATTTTGTTGGCCGAACGGGGGGCTTCTCGCCCCAAATTCTGGAACTGTGTCAGACTATTGCCAGCCAGACCAGTACTGCGATTGCGCGTGCCCGTGCGACAGTCGAGGCGCAGCGTAGTGCCGAGGCAACCCGTCAGAAGGTGCGTGAGCTTTCCACCCTGCTCGATGCAGCACGCATCTTGTCGTCACTGCTACGGCCCCAGGAAGTGCTCAATAAACTGATGGAGCTGGTGAGCCGGCAGTTGAACGTGACCACAGTCGCCCTCTGGACAATCGGTGAAGGAAATGTATTGGCGCCAGCGGCACTCGATGGTATCCCCGTCGAGCAGGGCCGCAATATGCGGGTACCGATTGGCCAGGGGTTTACCGGACGGGTTGCCGAGACCGGGCAGCCGTTGATTATCGAAGATGTCAATTCACTGGGTGGTTCGCTCTATCCAAATTACCAGCAGCGTAACAACCTTATTTCGTTCATGGGTGTGCCGGTCATCTACCGCGAGCAAATCATCGGTGTGCTCAGTGTGATGACCAATTACCGACGGCAGTTTACCAACGATGAGATGCTGTTGTTGGCAGGTCTGGCCGACCAGGCCGCAATTGCGCTCGAAAACGCCCGTCTCTTTGAAGAGCGTGAACAGCGAATTTCGGAATTAACGATCATCAATCGCATCAGTGCTGCCGTTAATGCTTCACTTGATATTTATGAATTAATCGAACGCTTGCATCAAGGTATCGGCGAGATTATCGATACCAGTACCTCTCTGATCGGGTTGTACGATGAATCAACCAACACGATCAGCTATCCCATCGCGTATGATCGTGGCACGCGGCTTTTCCTCGAACCACGACCGCTGGGTGGTGGTACGAATGGTTGGGTCATTCGCAACCGCCGGCCATTGCTGTTGGGGACGGCTGCGGCTGCGCGGTCTATGGGGCTGGTTGTTGATCAGGGCCGGGTCGGTGATGATCAAGGGATTGAGGAATCCTACCTGGTTGTGCCGATTATTTACGGTGATCAGGTACTGGGGGTCGTCAACATTCAGAGTTACTCCCAGCATGCGTTTGATGAAAATGATCTTCGCTTCGTCACAACGATCACGAATCAGGCGGCAGTAGCCCTCAACAACGCTCGTCTCTTTAGCGAGATTCGCCAAAATGCCAGCGAAATGAGTACGCTGTTCGAGGTGTCGCAGAGCCTGTCGGGAACCCTCGATCCGGATACGATCCAGATGCTGTTGGCCGATGCAGCAGTTCGCTTGTTGCGGGCTGAACTGGCAGCAGTACTACGCCTTGATCGCCGCGGCAACATTGAACGCCAGGTACTGATTGACGGTGTTGAATTTCGGGAAGACCTATTCATCGATTTTCGGCGCAACGGGTTAACTGCCAGCCTTTTGCGGCGCGATCAGCCGATTGCGATTAGTGACCTGGCCGATTTCGATAATGGCGACCATCATGCGCTCAAACTAGGGGTACGGAGCGCATTGGGGGTTGCCGTCGGGCCTATCGAAGAACGGCTGGCTGTAATCTGGGTGGGGATGCGCACGCCGCACGAATGGACGTCACACCAGTCTTCACTATTGTCAATCTTGGCGAATCAGGCCGGTCAGGCGCTCAAGAGCGCACAGCTCTTCGCCCTTGAGCAAAAACGACGGTACCAGGCCGACATGTTGCGCGAAGTTGCCCAATCGTTTACCTCGACGCTGGCACTGCGCGAAATTCAGACCCTGGTGCTCACCCAGTTGCAACGGATCGTGCGTTACGACCATGCCGCAGTGCTCTTGCGCGATGAGGAGTATGGTGATCTGCGGGTTGGCGAAGAACGCGGCTTTGGCGTTACAACATCTCTTGTTAAGACCATTGTATTGGAGAGTAGTAGCCTGTTCCAGGCTATGGCTATCGATCATCAACCGGTCTTGATAGCAAATACGCACCAGGACCCGCGCTTCAACGAATTGCGACGCTTTGGATGGCAAGACGGTTCATGGATTGGTGCGCCACTGCTGGTCGATAATGAACTAGTTGGGGTGTTAACCATCAGCACGGGTGAGCCAGATGTCTACGACGAAGAGATGCTGGCGGTGATTTTCACTATTGCCAGTCAGGCCAGTCAGGCAATTCAGAATGCGCGCCTGTTTGACCAGATCAGTAATCTGGCCTCCGCTCTGGAGGTTCGGGTTCGTGAGCGGACTGCCGAACTAGAACAGGCAACACGACTGCTTTCGGAAGAGAAGGAACGTCTGGAGGCAGTTAACCGGATTACGCTGGAATTGACAACGCAGCTTGACTTGAACTTGATTATTCAGCGTGCTCTGGAGTTAACATCCGAGAATCTAGGTGTGGAGCGTGGTTCGCTCATGCTGCGCGATCCGGTAACCGGCGAATTGTTCTGTCGGGCAGTATTGCATGGGCGTGGTCAGGCCGAAATTGCCAACATCCCGCTACGCTTTACCGATGGTACTGAAGGGCTGGCCGGTTGGATCATCCGGCATCTGGAAGCAGTCAATATTCCCGATGTCAAACACGATCCGCGCTGGCTCAAAGAACCGGGCCGGGCTGACGATGTGCAATCGGTAGCCGGTGTGCCACTGCAAACCGGTGATAACGCGATTGGTGTTCTCATCCTGTCAAGCGCACAACGCCACTATTTCAGTGTGTCACAGATGAACCTGCTTGGTACAGTGGCCAGTGTGATCGCTGCTGCAGTGAATAATGCGCAGCTCTACAACTTCATCAATGATCTGGCGCTCCGCAACGCTGTGTTGCTTGAAGAACAGCGCGAAGAAACCTCAAAGAGTGCGGCAGTATTCCGCTCGATGACCGAGGGTGTGATTGTGCTTGATAATCGCCAGCAGATCACCCTCTTCAACCCTGCTGCCGAGCAAGTGCTGGATATACCTGCCGGCAAAGTTCTCAACCAGCCATTACAGCAACTGGCCATTATCGGCGATGATGAGATCGGTCGCCGACGTGCCCAGACGATTTACAACGGGATTGTGCAAGGTCTGCGCCGAATGCGGGAGAGCCAGGGGATTTTCAGTACATCAGTTGATCTCACCGATCCCTCACAGGTGATCGCTGTCAATATTGCACCGGTACGTGGCCCTAATGGCCAGCATTACGGGGAGGTTGTCGTTCTCCGTGACATCACCCGTGAGATCGAGGCCGATAAAGAGAAGCGGCAGTTCATCTCGGATGTCAGTCACGAATTGCGAACGCCGCTCACGGCCATCAAGGGTTATGTTGATGTGCTCTTACTCACCGCCAGCCTGAATCTGACGCCAGATCAGATTAACTATCTGACGATTATCAAGAACAATACCAACCGGCTGCGTGCATTGATTGAAGACATTCTGGAGTTCTCGCGACCCGACTCGAAGAAGAAGCTCACCTTTACCCAGGTTGAGATTCCAGCAGTGATTGACGAAGTGGTGCAATCACTGCGGCTCGAATATGAGCGCAAGGGGATGACAGTACGGATTGATGCTCCACCAACCCTGCCACCGGTTACTGCCGATCAAAAACGTGTGAGCCAGATCATCTTCAATCTCTTTTCCAACGCGGTGAAATATACCTACGAAGGCGGTTCGATCACCGTGCGTGCCTTCCTCAATCGGGCGAATATGATGCAAATTGAGGTAGAAGACACTGGCGTAGGTATGTCACCTGAACAATTGAAGAAGTTGTTCCGCCCATTCTATCGGGCCGACAATCCACTGCGTGATATAGCCGGTGGCACCGGTCTGGGACTAAGCATTGCCAAACAACTGGTGGAAATGCACGGTGGCGAGATTTGGGTAACGAGTGAATTAGGAAAGGGAAGCACATTTGCTTTTGCAATTCCGCTACAGCAAGAGACAAATGGCTCATACACCGAGGAGGTGGAGGTATGAGCGTTATCCACCTCGATAACCGCCTGGCACACTACGAAGTCTTTGGTCGTGGTCAGCCAATCATCTTTCTGCATAGCTGGATCGGTTCGTGGCGCTATTGGGTGCCAATTATGGATATTGCCTCAGAGCGCCATCGCGCCTACGCCTTTGACTTCTGGGGGTTTGGCGAAAGCGACCGTCGTGGTGACCAGTTTACCGTGCTGACGTATGTCGAGATGTTGATTCAATTTATGGATCGTCTTGGTATTGTGCGCGCTACCCTAGTGGGTCACGGCATGGGGGGCATGGTCGCGATCCTCGCCGCTCATCAACATCCTGAGCGCTTCAACCGTCTGCTCACTGTCTGTACGCCATTACACGGTCAGGTGTTAGCGCAACACATCAAGCCGGGCACACTCTCGCGACTGTTGGGGATGAATACCAGCCAGAATGGCTGGGTGCGCATGGTGCGCACGTTACAGGTGGCAGATGCTGAAATTCAACAGGAGATTGAAGAAGACACGTCGAGCCTGAGTGAGAAGGTGTTGTCACAGGTTCATGAGTCGTTGTTAGAGACCGATCTCCGGCCATACATTATCTCCTTGCAAACGCCATTGCTGGCGGTCTACGGTGGGAAAGACCCGATTGTTAATGCTGCCCATGCAGTATTTCTGAACGAACTGGCAGAGCGTCCGATCCAGTTGGTTGTGCTGCCTAAAGCCAGTCACTTTCCGTTTCTCGAACAGGCGAATACGTTTGGCCGGTTGTTACTCGATTTTCTGGTCTCGCAGGGGACCGCGATTGAGATCAAAGAAGAGTGGCGTCGCCGTGTCAATCAGCGGGAGTATTTGTGACCTCTGAGTAGTGAAGACGGAAAGCAGGACAGGTGACTCTGACACATTCACTTACCGATACAGCATCAGGCGGTGAATGACACTAACACTAGCCTTCTGACCTCTCCACGTAATACCAGCGTCTGTTGTAAAGACATGCCTCTTTCAGGTGTATTCCTGTGCTGAAGCACACCGGTGAGTTGCTGGTGGGTTATTACCGGCGCGGAAGTGCTGGCTCCACGTATCTGCGCTTAGGTGTGGCGGCAGCGTGATGGGTGGATCACGTGCCGAGCTTGTGCTGCTCCCGGCAGTGATATGGGACACGCCCTCACTCTAACCCGTCCCGTTGGGAGCATGAGTAAACTGTCCAGCGTGTTTTAGCAGTGCATGCATTTCCAGGTGGTGGACGAGCCAGCGGCTCGCGCTCCCAAGGGGGGATACCGGTGCTTGCCTGTGGTGCTGCATTGTTCAGAGGTGCAGCATGAGGGTGATGGTTGGCTGACGTGGAATCTTATGACACCAGATGTAATGCAAAGAGGGGCGGATGTCAGTCCCGTCCCTCTTCTTCTCAACACACACCTCACGCATCAGACCAGTTCGGCAAGGCGCTCGCGTAGCCGGGCCAGGGCTGCCTGTGCAGCTTCCAGCCCTTCACGCTCGCGCTGGACGACATGGGGAGGGGCTTTGCTGATAAAACTTTCGTTGTTTAGCCGGGCTGTACGCCGAGCCACATCAGCTTCAGCCTGGGCCAGCTCTTTCTGCAAGCGCGCCTGTTCTGCGGCGAGATCGATCATACCGGCCAGCGGTAGGAAGCATTCCACCGAGCCGATTACTATCGAAGCCGCCTGTCGCGGTCGTTCGGCCAGTTCGCTCACGATCACCAGATCACCGGCTGCAACACGGGCCAGTCGGCTAATTAGCGCAGCCTGTGCCTGCAAAAGGTCGGCGCGGTTGCCGGCAACGACCGTCGCTGCAACTAGCTTCGCCGGTTCAACTTTGTACTCACTGCGCACGTTGCGGATTGCCACGATCAAGGATTGGACTAATGACCAATCGGCTTCTGCCGCTTCATCACGCATCGCTGCCAGTGGCGCCGGTTCTGGATACATCGCATAACTGATTGTGCGCAGCCCAAGCCCGGCAAAAGGTGTGGTCGGTTCAGGATCAGGCCGTTGGTAGGCTTCGGTCAGGTATTGCCAGACCTCCTCGGTGACGAATGGCATGAAGGGATGGAGCAGGCGCAAGCTACCGTCGAGTACGGTGAACAGCACGCGCCGTGTCAATTCGTTCCGCTGTTCACCACCTTCGAGTTGCACTTTGGCAATCTCAACGTACCAGTCGGCAAACTCGCTCCAGAGAAAATCGTGAATCTGGCGACCGGCTTCGCCGAAATTGTAGCCTTCCATCAGGCGATCCACCTCAGCCACCAGATGGGCATAGCGCGAGAGGATCCAGCGGTCGGCCAGGGTATA
The DNA here is from genome assembly GCF_034432675.1 of Chloroflexus sp. Taxonomy (GTDB): domain Bacteria; phylum Chloroflexota; class Chloroflexia; order Chloroflexales; family Chloroflexaceae; genus Chloroflexus. The sequence continues at coordinate 47,037 of NZ_DAOUBI010000002.1, forward strand.
GTCTGCGGTCTGGAGCGACTCGGCAGTCACTTTGCTGGATTCGGTGCGTGGCAGATTACCAAGCTTACTGATAACGAAGCGGGTAATGTTCCAGATTTTATTGGCAAAATTGCGTGCCGACTCAATGCGCTGGGGGTTCAGGTTCACATCCTGACCGGGCGTACCGCTAGTCACCAGCGTATAACGTAGCGCATCGGCACCGTACTGCTCAATGATTTCGAGTGGATTGACCACATTACCGAACGACTTCGACATCTTGCGGCCATGCTCATCACGCACCAGGCCGTGCAGATAGACGGTGTGGAAGGGTGGCTGACCGGTGAAGTAGCAGCCCATCATTATCATCCGGGCCACCCAGAAGAAGAGAATGTCGTACCCGGTCTCCATCACGCTGGTGGGATAGAACCGGCGGTAATCGTTGGTTTCGTCGGGCCATCCAAGCGTACTGAACGGCCACAGACCTGAGCTGAACCAGGTGTCGAGGACATCGGGGTCTTGCACACCCTCAGCCGGTGGTGGCTCGTCGGGGCCGGGCACTACAATCGACCCATTAGGCATATACCAGACCGGAATTCGATGCCCCCACCAGAGCTGACGCGAGATACACCAGTCTTCGATGTTTTCGAGCCAGTGGAAATAGACCTTCTCGAAGCGTTCGGGCACGATTCGCACCCGGCCATCGCGCACTGCAGCAATCGCCAGATCGGCCAGCGGACGAGTCCGCACGAACCACTGTTCCGAGAGGAGTGGTTCAATGATCTCGCCGCCACGCTGACTAATCCCGACATTCATCTTGTGCGGCTCGGTCTTGATCAGCAGTCCTTCGCGTTCGAGATCAGCGAGGATGGCCTTACGGCACTCAAAGCGATCTAGACCAACGTAAGGGCCACCGGCCTCGTTGATCGTCGCGTCAGGATTGAGAATATTGATCATCGGCAAGTGATGACGCTTGCCGATTTCGTAGTCATTCTTGTCGTGGGCGGGTGTGATCTTGACTGCCCCAGAGCCGAATTCGGGATCAACGTACTCATCGGCAATAATCGGCAGCGGACGGGCGAGCGCCGGCAGAATCGCCTCTTGGCCGACCAGATGGGCATAGCGCGGATCGCCGGGTGCAACCGCCACCGCTGTATCACCCAAAATCGTCTCAGGGCGCGTAGTCGCCACAGTGATAAACTCCGTTGCACCAGCCGCCCACTGCCCCGATCCCCAGGGTGCCGTCGGGCTGGCCCAATCTGCTGTGCGAACGGGATAGCGCACGTACCAGATGGAAACGTTGCGCTCTTCGTATTCTACTTCGAGATCGCTAACCGCCGTCTGCAATTTGGGCGACCAGTTGACCAGATAGGTGCCGCGATAGATCAGGCCATCGTCGTACAATCGTTTGAAGGCGGTATGCACAGCGCGGGACAGACCGGGATCGAGCGTAAAGCGCTCGCGTGACCAATCACACGATGCCCCTAACCGCCGCAACTGGCGCGTGATCTCACCACCGTACTTCTCTTTCCATTCCCAGGTACGGCGTAAGAACTCTTCACGACCAACCGCCTGACGTGAGGTGCCTTCCCGTTCGAGCAGCTTCTCGACCTGGGTTTGGGTAGCAATCCCGGCGTGATCGGTACCAGGTACCCAGAGCGTCTGATAGCCCTGCATACGTCGCCAGCGAATGAGCAGATCTTCGATGGCGACAAACATCGCGTGGCCGAGATGCAACTCACCGGTCACGTTGGGTGGCGGGATCGAGATCACAAACGGGGGACGAGGAGCATCATCACGTGGCGCGAAGAGACCATTGCGCTCCCACCATTCATAGAGTCGCTGCTCGACGAGCCGATGCTCGTAGGCTTTATCCATCTCTAACGGACGGGCAGCAGTCGAATCGGTCATATATGCCTCAACAAATAGCAATACGACAACGTCATAATATTGTCAATATTATACCAGTCTTTGCGGAAAGACGGGTATAGACTGGCCGGGGTCAACATTCCCTGATCTCAAGTACAATGGAAACAGAGTGATCATTCAGGACTGACATACCCACTGAGGCGTTATGCAACAACCGCTCATTCAACTCAACAATATTACCAAAGTGTACGTGATGGGAGAAACCGAAGTCCACGCGCTACGAGGGATTTCGCTGAGTATTCAGCAAGGTGAGATGGTCGCAATTATGGGGCCATCAGGGAGTGGAAAAAGTACGCTGATGAATATCATCGGCTGTCTTGATCGGCCAACATCCGGCGAGTATTTGCTGGAGGGGGTAAATGTTGGTGAGCTAAGTGATGATGAGCTGGCGATCATTCGTAATGAGAAGATTGGGTTTGTCTTTCAGCAATATATGCTGCTCCAGCGCACAACAGCACTACGGAATGTTGAACTGCCAATGCTTTATGGCAGAGGGCGGCCTGATCGCCAGGAACGGGCGCGACGCGCATTAGAAGCGGTAGGCATGGGAGACCGGCTCCACCACCGGCCAAACGAGTTATCCGGTGGCCAGCAGCAACGGGTAGCCATTGCACGAGCGCTGGTCAACGAGCCACGGATCATCATGGCTGATGAGCCAACCGGTGCTCTTGACACCCGTACCGGCGCAGAGATTATGGGCATCTTTCAGCGGTTGAATGCTGAACAAGGGATTACAGTCATCCTTGTTACCCATGAACACGACGTTGCCCAATACGCCAAGCGCATTATCAGCGTGCGCGATGGTGTGATTGCAGACGACCAGCCGGTTAAACAGCGTGCCATGGTGTGAGGGTAAGGTGGCATACACTAGTGCGCTGCGGATGATTCTTCATCCGCAGCGCTTGCTGTTTCTGATGTGTGAACGTAGTGCTAAGCGTTGAGCTGACGACTATCTCTACTGACAATCAGCTTTGCTGTTTACACTGACATCGCAAGATTGATGTGACGAGCAGGAGCTACACGGTTGTGCGCCCCTACGTGCATTGGCGATTGACCGCAATCGAGCTATCTAACCACACGTGCCGGCGTGCTGCCCAAACCGCAATGCTGAAGCGGTTTAGTTCCTTCAAGCATTGGAGTCCTGTATCCCCAACTCGCGTTATGATAGGGCAGGAATTGATTGTCGGTATGGAGATGAATGTATGTTTCAACCAACACGATGGGGCGGGTTCGTTCTGATAGCAGTATGCTTGACCATAGCGGTGATCGCGCCTCCATCGCTGCACGCGGCGCATAGTGTTACCTTTTCGGCAATACCTGAACAGACGATTACCGGCGATCACGGGTCATCACGACTACGCCAGGAGCCTGAGCAATCCCCTATCAGTGCCTTGTTCAATCGCTACGCCATCTGGCTACTGCTGGTGTTTTGCAGTTCGATGCTGGCATTACTCGGTGCCGCCGCTATCGCGGCACGGATGCGGCGGATTGCCGGCGGTGACGATGAGAAGTAGTATGCAGCGAAACCAGTAAACCTTTCGCCTCTTCAGGCGGATATTGACCCATTTGTGAAGTTTGGCTTTTTCGTGGACGCAGGGAGGTGGTGAGCACTACTATCAGACGCTGGTGACTCTTGGTTACTTGCCGTGGTGCGAGTGGTTTTGGGGGAAGGCCACTGGATACTCCTACGCCCTGGCCGCCGCCAGCGCGGCGTTGATGATGGCAATGATCGGGTGCGCTTGTTTCAGCCAATCGTTTGTGGACGGCGTCCAAAGCGACCAACATTCCTCGGTGTCCCATAGGGCAGCCCAGTAGTTGCGCCACAGGGTGGTGAAACGCCAGCGCTCTGCCTCAGGTTAGCGAGCAATGCGGGCACGACGATTTGGGAGGGCTGCTTCCTGGTCATGGCGTGCCTCCTGGATGGTGATCGTGGTTGCTGGTACTGACTCACCATACCAGCTTGGGGCGAGCCGGAGGCTCATGCTCTCAGGATGCAGAGTAGTGCTGATCGTACCATGCTTCTATGCTACCAGGTTTGATATTACCGGTGGAGCACCTGGCCGCATTTTAGCCTGGGTATGACTGCGCGATGCACATCTTTGCGCAAGAGTTGGAGTAAACAGTAAAGAGACGAGGCAGTCTATCGTCACCTCGTCTCTTTTCCGTTCTACCTGATAAGCTTAACCACAGCGCTATGACTTCACGTGAAATGTGGCAACCAGCCTGCCGAACTGGAGTTTTGTGCCGTCACTGATCGGTGTTGGCGTCTGCGGTTCGATGCGCTGCCCGTTGACACGGGTATGGTTGGTACTGTTGAGATCAACAATACTCCACTGATTGCCGATATGGACAATCTTTGCGTGTTGACGGCTCACGCCGCCTAATTCGCCGCCGTATGGGGTTAGATCGATTTCCGGAAAAATATTACTCACCGGGTCTTCTCGCCCGATAATATACTCACTCCTGCCCGGTGCTAATGTGATCTCACTCCCATTGGCTAATACCAGAGATGCCTCTGGGGCAGGAAGAATTGAGATTGGTGTGCCGATGGGTGTTGGTGCTGCCGGATGCGCGACCGCAGCAGGCGCAGGTGTTGGAGCGTTTCCTAACAGCGCCGAAAGTTCAGCCTCGGTTTTAGCCAGTTCAGCCCGCGCTGCATCGAGACCGGCGAGGATAAAAGCAGGGACGCTGCCTGCCGGATAGCGGGCTGCCATCTGTTCGTACTGCGCCACTGTT
>NZ_DAOUBI010000003.1:0-5861 GCF_034432675.1 Chloroflexus sp.
GCTCGTCACGATCATGGAATTGTTCGGCAATGAATGAGATACCTTCACAGTAGATGTTTTTTGAAACAGGTTCTAGTAAACGTGTTTGAAATAGATGCTACTACTGCATCAGGAAGCCAGGCACAGCTCTCTATTCTCTCCTTTCTCGCACGGCGGGAGCGGAGTCGGGAGGGAGGACGTTCAGCTCATCTGCAAGCCCTGTTTAGCGTATGCAATCGCATGTGCCGTCCAATTAGGGTGGCAACGTGTCGCATACTGACTCGTCAATGCTGAGCGAGATAACTTCCAGTCCGATATGGATCAGTGGCACCTCACTACAACGACAGAAAGGCGACACTACCGATCATGACGCTCCCGACAAGACCATATTCCAGGATTAGCCGCCGATTGAGCTGACCGATGCAGGCATGGCCGAGAATCCCAATCACCACATACAACACCGCCAGTAGAACCACGCCGGCCAGTAAGAAGGTCGTTTGCCAGTAGTTCAGTGCCCACATTAACTCGGCAATCCCAAAACCGGCAATCAAGGCAATGCCTACCGATACCGGGCGACGTTGAAGGTTAAGCAGTGCATAGATGAGCGCTCCCGCCACCAGGGCAACCATTGTCGCTGAGTAGAGAGTGCGGTAGCGAGTGTAGTAAATAGCGCTGAAAATACTAAACGCGATGATGTAGCCGATAACATGGAGCACAATTTGTGCTGGCATGTGTATCTCGGCCTGGCGATGAAAATTGAAATATTGAGCTATCAGGATGACAACGAGTGTCCCAGAGGATACAACCAGTGTCACTAAAAAGACAGTACTTCCCAACACCGGATTGAAGAGCTTTAAGAACGCATATGCGGCAATAATGTTCAATCCAGGTAATACCCATAAAGCTGGGGTTACATTGCGTAGTGGCCCTACTGATCGCACAATCCAGGCATGTGGGTGAGGGTGAGCGCGACAGACCCACTCGGTTGCTATCGCTGCTAAAGCGACTAGTGTCCCGATAATCACCCACGACAAACTGATTTCCGGGACATCACCACCAAACACAAAACGGGCATTTACCGGACTACTATCCATTAAAAAGACAACGGCAAGGCTGATGGCGTTTACGAATGCCATCGTCACGATCTGCTCGTAGCGCGGTTGTGGTATTTGCACATGGCCCCCTTTACAAATTGAAACTGTTTCATTTGAAACAAGATTGACATACAACCAAAAACCATGATATAGTTAAAACGAGAAGGAATTATACGGCAGTCACCTATCATTATCTACAAGTTCACACCTTTGCGTCTCCAGCGCACTAGTGAGGAGAAAGCTATGAGCGTCTCCACCGAGCCTACCGGATGGTACCAGAACAGTGAGATGACGCCTGAGCTTGAGGCTTACACCTTGCTGCGTCAGGTTCACTCAATGCTTGAGATGTATAATCGCTACGATCTGCGCGGTGAGGATCTGACCATTCCTCAATTTATGATCCTGAATTATGCTTCGCGTAGCGGTGTGCCGTTGAGCGAAATCAGCGCCCGCATGATGTGTGATAATTCAAATCTGACTGGTATTGTTGACCGTTTGATCGCCAAAGGGTACGTTGAGCGTCGCCCTGATCCCAACGACCGTCGGGTAAGTCTGATTTGTCTCACCGATGCCGGTGCTGAGAAGTTGCGCAACTTGCGCCCGCGTCATCACGAACGGTTGCGTAAACGGATGCGATCACTGTCGGAACACGAAGTACAGCAGTTGCGGGCATTGTTACAATCTCTGTACAGCGGTCTGGTCACCTCACCCGAAGATGAGGGTGATGGGCAGTAATCACTTGATCTGGTTACCCCACCCCCAAATAATCACGGCCGGGCTGGTATCCCATCTCCCCAAGCCAACCAGCAATCAGATCGCGAGCGCCGTGATTGGTTACATAGACCAGTACAAATGGACGTGGTTGCCGTTCTAGCCAGGCCGGTGCATGTACCGGTGCTCCCCAGATAGTCTGACCAATCTTTGCCGGGTCAATGTCGATCCAGGCAACCGGGGAAAATCCCTGTTCGATCAGGCGGCGGGCACGCTGCCGGGTGACCCGCCCTGCTCCCCAGTATACCAGTGGTCGCCCACTGTGCAGACGAGGGTCGCGGGCCAGATACGTAGCCCGCAGAGCATCGAGGGCTTCCCGTGCGTAGCGCGGATCTACGCGGGTTGCTCGTGTCGGATGCTCACGCCAGGCCAGCAGGTTGTCCGGTAATTTTTGCATCTGCACGCCAGCAGCATACATCCGTAGCCACAATTCATAGTCTTCCGGCCAGGACTGATCGGTATAGCCCCCTAACTCCTGAACGACTGCCCGTCGAAACATCACCGATGGATGGACGAACGGAGCTTCAACGTAGATTTCGGCTGCTATGTGCTCCGGGGATAAGACGCGGTTCTGCCAGCGTAGATATTCGCGCAGGCCGGTGCGTACTGCACGCGCCGGAAAGGCGACTACCCGACTGGCGACGAGCGCTAAAGCGGGATTTTCCTGTAGCGCGTGATATTGACGGGCGAGTCTGTCGGGATGCATCACATCATCGGCATCCATCCGGGCAATAATCAGGGCGCGAGCTAATGTTAACCCAAGATTGAGGGCAGCGGGCAGGCCAATTCTGCCGGCGTTAATCGGCACAATGTGCGCATCGCGTGCCGCTGCCGCCGCGATGATCGCCGGCGACTCGTCGCTCGAACCGTCGTCAATTGCCAGTACTTCGTAGTCGGTGAAGGTCTGCCGGGCCAGTGATTGCAGGCATGCCGGTAGGGTTGCGGCTGCGTTGTGAATGGGCAGCAGAACCGAGATCAGCGGTTTGATCATTGCGATGGTATACGTCCGTCATTGTCGGTATCGGTGTCTGATGAGACACTATCGTGCTCCATCATACCATGGCAGGCGTGCTGGTAGGACAATCTGTACCGGGTAGGTGAGAGTACCACGTGGTAATACCTTATCTGGTAGATATACGAAGTCATCACACCCCAGCCAGCAATGCCCCCGATCCTGCCCCTGAATAATGCACCGCCGGACGGTAGGGGCACGGTATGCCGTGCCCCTACTCTGGCGACGCATGCGTCGCCCCTAATCGCCAGTGGCACACCTGAACGATGCACATTGTTGCGCAAGATTTGGTACGACGGGTTCAGGGACGGACAGCATATACAAGGGTATGCGGGAGATAGAGTCTGGCGAGTCCCTGAACGCCCTCATCCCCGGCCTCTCTCCCGCACCACGGAAGGCCAGATACCATTTTCGATTGTCTTGATGCGGTAACAGGTGCATCACCCCATACGTTCTGCCCGCCCTTGAACCCTCGTGGGTGAGGTGTGCAAGGCTGGGCAACCGTGTTCATCACAGCCTTATCCTGCCTGGATTGCACTGCCGTCGCCCTGTACACTCTCTAACAACAACTCGGCGACGTCACGGCGCTGGAGCGTTTCGGCGCGTCCGGTATTCTTAGCGGCGTCTTCAAACATCACCATACAAAACGGACAGGCCACAGCCAGCGTCTGCGGTTGCGCCGCAGTGAGTTGTTCGAGCCGGATGACATTGACATTCCGCTCACCCCACTTTTCGAGCCAGACATTCCCGCCGCCACCGCCGCAGCACATTGCCCGTTCGCGGTTGCGCTCCGGGGCTTCCACCAGCTCAAGGCCGGGAATACTTGCCAGCAGGCTGCGGGGATCGTCGTAGACGTCGTTGTAGCGACCGATGTAGCACGGGTCGTGGTAGGCCACCCGCTCGTGAATCGGGGTTTGGGGCTTGAGCCGCCCTTCACGCACCATTCGGGCCAGAAACTCGGTGTGATGGACAACCTCGTAGTCAACGCCGGCCCGTCCACCAAACTGCGGATATTCGTTCTTGATGCTGTTGAAACAGTGTGCACATGTGGTGACGATGGTGCGGAACTTGTACTGATGCATGGTTTCAATTGCCTGCTGAGCCTGGGATTGGAAGAGCAGCTCTTCACCCATGCGACGAGCCGGATCGCCGGTACAGCACTCCTCTTCCCCCAGAATGGCAAAATCGACGCCAGCGCACTGCAAGAGCTGTACCATAGCGCGGGCAACTTTGCGCGAACGCTCGTCGTAGCTCGGTGCACAACCGACCCAGTAGAGCACCTCAACCTGTTCTTTTTCGGCCAGAACCGGTACGTCAAGCCCTTCGGTCCACGCGGTGCGTTCGCGGGCCGGCAATCGCCAGGGATTGCTCTGTCGTTCGATCCCCTCCAGCACTCGCTTCACCCCTTGCGGGACTTCGCTGGCGATCATCGTCAAATGACGGCGCATGTCCACAATATCGTCAACGTGCTCGATCATCGCCGGACATTCGTGGACGCAGGCATTGCAGGTTGTACAGGCCCACAACTCTTCGGCCTCGATGATCGTGCCCACCAGGGGCAGGGTCTCGGCGGTCGTCCCATTCTCACTCAACTCGGCCAGGGTGCGCACGGTGCCATCTTTGAAGTGGATCGGATCACCACGCTGCAAGTCGGCCATCTTCGTAATCAAATACTTGGGTGAAAGCAGCGCACCACTGGCATGAGCCGGGCACACACTCTGACAGCGCCCGCACCGCATACAGGCATCGAGATCCATGCGGCGCTTCCAGGTCAAATCGGCCAGGGTTGTTACGCCGAGGCGTGGTTCATCCTTCTCGATCTCGGCTTCAAGATTGGGAACCGGATCGAGTGCGCCCTTGGGCTGGAGATCGCGAAACAGGGTGTTGAGAGGGGTATACAGAATGTGACGAAACTTACTGAACGGTAGCGAGGCCATAAACAGCCCGGTTGCTGCCGCGTGGGTATACCAGAGGATCGGATGAATTGCCAGCGCCATCGGACTGCCATCTCCTAATCCAATCGCTCGGAAAAGGGTTGCAAGGGCAAATCCGACATACGCTACCCTGGCCCAATCCTGGTGGTACACCGACACCCCACCGATAGTCTGGTTCGCAATCCGCAATCCTTCGATCAGAAAGCCCCCGATGCCGAGAAAGAGCATCACACCGAGCACCCAGGCATCGGTACGCCGGTTGTCAAGCCGGTCAGGCCGGCTGCGGTAACGGCGCCAGGTTGCCCACAACAAACCGGCTACAAAGGCCAGTCCCAGCGTGTCGAGGATAAACTCGTAGCTCTTGTAGAAATCACCGACCAGAATCTTACCGGCTTGATCACCCATCAGCGGAATGGTGAAATCCTCTTCAACGGCAATAATATCGGTGCCGATGAACAGAGCCAGAAACCCAAAGAAGATCAGGGCGTGCATCACACCGGCCCGCCGGTCGCGCAACACCTTTTTCTGGCCCAGGCTTTGACGGGTGAACTCAAGCAGGCGTGCCAGTGGGTTGCCAATGCGGTTTGCAGGTTTTCCACGTCGCCAGCGAGCAATATCGCGCAAAATCCCCCAGGCCATGACCACCGTGGTGACCAGCGCGGTAAGATAGAGAAAGGTTGCACCGACTGTGTGGTCAATGTTCCAGTAGATTTCGCGGATGGCGATAATCTGTTCTTGCTCCATTGCTTTTCTCCGCACAAACAGCGTTCCTCGGAACGCTGCTGATCATAGCATTCGTGCTGCGTAGCGTCAATGCGACAGGATTGACGGGATTGCGGTGGGAATTAAGTAAGCTGGTGAACTCAGTGCGAGATTCGTCGGTAGCAATATTGGGTTGGGCGAAGACAATGTCTCTGCTTAGAGTCTATTTCAGAAAAACTGGAGGCGCTCTGGCGTGGAGGCCGCTCACACGGCTTCACGTTCATCCTCCAGGCACTCCAGATGCGGAAACCACTTCCACGCCATCTGGCTGCGGACATCCTCCCACACGCGCTCAATGGGATTGCGTTC
>NZ_DAOUBI010000004.1:0-10483 GCF_034432675.1 Chloroflexus sp.
CTTCGGTACCGTTCTGGCATCCGAAAGCGATCCGGCGTGCACTACGACTGCCAATGGTGTGAAAAGGCTTTGACAAGATAGCGCCTAGCCCTAATCCTTGTAGACCTCACGAGGGCGAAACAGGTAGACCAGACTTCCTCCGGCTGCTCCAGCAAGTTGAAAACCTGACCTGGCTGCTGACAAGTTCCTGCAAGGCTCGGTGGTAGTCACCATCGATTGCAGCTTTACCTTTCACTCGGCAAACTCCGCAGAGGTCAGGGTAGTAGAACGGACTTCAACCCGCCTGATTACACCGTACTATACTATGAAGTAATCTTTTTGGGGAATAAGCAAAAGTATATGACATACTGGCAACTTCATTATCATCTCATTTGGTCAACGTATAATCACCAGCCAATCTTGACTGGTGAATACGAAAAGATATTGGTCATGTTCAAACTCAGTGCAATATAGTATACGCTCATGAGACTCGTTGTATCAAAGGTGAACCATGGAATTTCCGCTTGATGACCTGTTCGATGATGAACGCAGTGAACAGTGGGTCATGAACTATGTCCATCCCAACGGCTTGCCATGGACAGGCGGTGGGCGTGGCACCGACGCGATGCGTCGCGTTCGGCGCACCCGCCGGAGTGGGGTGACGGTGTATCGCTGTCGTCAGTGTCACCGCGTGGACAACGTCTATACGGGAACAATCCAGGGGAACTAACGTCGCCCGACTCAGGTAATTCTGCTCGTGCGGGACGTATGTAAAGGAAAACCGTCGCCGGTACTGGCTAAGGAATTGGGGATTAGCCGCACTACCGTCCATATCCTCCAGCGGGCGATGCAGTGCAACGCCCGCCAACGTCAACTGGACACCCCACTGGACGATCAGCACACCGAAACCGACGAGATATTCCGGCATGCGGGAAAATTAAGGAGCGCACCATACCGACCCGACCGACACGCCGCGACGGTAGGCCACCCGGTGCCGGGGTACAGGACAGACGCGCACGACCCTCCGCCAATGGTGGGCATGGTGGGCCGGAAGAGCGGACAGGTACGGCTACCGGTTGTTCAGCGGACCAGCCACGACATCCTGGCAGCGCACGCCGCTCACTCTACCTGTACACAGGCGGTAGTCAGTACCGATGAATGGCAAGGATATGCGCATAGTACTCAGGGCATTACACGTGGAATATAGCCATCGTGTGTGGGCACGCGATGCGGATGGTGATAGGGAATGCGAGGTATACATGACCACCTGCGAGGGACAGAGGACAACGGTGCGCAATGTTATGCGCCCGTTTCGCATGGCGTGCATAAAACGTACCTGGCTGTTTGTGTAGCGATGGGCGAGGTTCGTATCAATGAGCAACGAATCACTCCTGGGTTTATCGCTCAGTTGGTTAAGCTGCATCACTTTTGAATATGAGACCATCAGGTTTATAGTGCAACATTCATAATAGGCTCTGTCGGATTATGGCTGGTCTCGTACCAACCATTCAACCTGATCGACATAATATTTTGTCACCAGATCACTGCTCGTCTTAAGGTAAAAACCGGTGACATACGTATAGTCAGGTTCATAGATTAAATCGTCAAGCCAGACATAGATCTCAGCCCACTCACCGGGTGCAATGGCGCGATTTAAACCCAAAAAATAGAGCCTGGTCTCTGGAAAGAGTGGTTCTGTGCTATCGGTTACTCTCCCCTCCAGACTTACCGAATTGTCGTTGGGTTCCCAGTAGGGTACGCGATTGCTTCCCACCACCGAAATCGTCATTCCATCGTTGGCAATTGGCGTATCACCACCGCTCAGTCGTAATCGCAAAGCCGCTACCTGATCGCGGCGTAGCTTAATGCCGCTGTCCGGCGTAATTGTGAAGAAGAGAATACCGGTACTCTCGCTAGGTGTCACCGCAATCGCATGCTGACCGAGCGCGACCACATTGGTCTGCGTAAGCGTAAGACTTCCCAACAATGCGCTATTGTCGATACTCCAGCCGGCGCTCAGTTCATCACGGTACACCGGAAAGACCTGCAAGCTGCGGATGTCATTGGTCTGCCCGCTCCCGGTTTCCGCCGCCTGCGTAACCGGTGGTCGGGTAGGGAAGGGGGTGCGCGTAGGTGGTGGAATGAAGGGAGTTGCCATCGGACGCTCCAGAAAAAAGGGCGCCACTGTTGGAGTAGGAAAACCTGTAGGTACTGTATCAACGCTTAAACGGCGGCCACAGCCGGCCAGGACAACGATCAGGCAGAGTAGAATGGCAAGCCGCACGTGCATACAATCCTCACTCTCCAGGTGACAGTGCTGCCGAAACCGGCAACCTGCCAGCACGAATTCATCTTCATTGTCACGTGCAGTATACCGCTCTCGCCGATTGTCGGTATCAGGCGGTATTATTAGTTACCGGTTGGGATGAAAACAATCGCCAGGGGCGAACCGGGAGAGGTTTCTCTGCGGCAATTTGTGGCAAGGCGTTAATCACCCCCATCATCGTGCCTACAAAGACCATACTACCGTTTTCCCAGGACATATCAACGTAGGCATAGACAAAGTGGGTAAAGATGTAGAGGGTGGCCGTCAGAGCAAAGACGCGCAATTGACCGTATGGCATCAGGCGCACCATGCGGGCACCGTAGAGCATTGTCAATGCCAATAGAAGGATGAGGCCGTAAAACCCAATCACCCCAATCTTCATCCAGACCCACATAATCGAGTTATGGGTAATATACTCCCACCACTCGAAGACACTAATATCGGGAAGTGGAACGATAATGTGAAACTTATTACCGAATCCAATACCCGTGAGTGGCGACATGCGAATATTAAACATAATGTTGATATTCTCTAAATCACGGTACACATTCGATGCCGCATCACGGGCACTGGGTTGGCCGATAACCGAGCGCACAGCCCGGGCCAGAATACCGATTGGCCCTTGATTATTCCAGAAAACGATCAGGTACGCCAGCAAGCTCACCGCACCGGTTGGGGCAATGATGAAGAAGAGGCGTCGGTTCTCGATATAAAGCAGCAACACAATCAGACCGAGCGCCATGCCGAGGGTGAGAAATCCGGCCCGGCGAAAGTTGGCAATCAGGCTAAAGAGCACAAACGGTGCCATTAAAGTCATCGAGAAACGACGGGTCGCGCTATCACGATAGAGCCATGCTGCAACCAACAGCACGAAGAAGAAGTTGAAATGGATCGACATAGCATGTTCGGCAATCCGTTCCACCCCTTCCAGATCCCACTTCAACACATCGTGGACATACCAGACGCCGGCGACCCCCTTCGCAAACAGAGCAATTGTCGCCACCCAGAACAGGGTATTCAAGTGGGCACGGGTTTCAATTAAATTACCGGCCAGCAACAACATCAGGGGGAGATAGAAGATTGATCGAACCTCCCACAGTGCTATCACCCGATTCCCGCCATTGGCCAGACCATACACCAGGCCGATAGCGTTAAACACCAGAAAAATCGCTGCCGGCCAAAAGAGAGGCCCAAAATGGATGCGTAAGCGTCGTTCTGTTGCTGCGCGCACCAGCCAGACCACAAGCGTCCAGATGAGTGTCAACTCCTGGGGGCTGAACGAAAACGAATCGGAGACAAACATTATCGACTCGCGACTCGACAGATTTTTCGTAAAGGGGTACCAGGGGTGGAGCGAGCGATCACCAAAGAGTGTCAGCCCTAAAATGGCATATACACCAAAACGAGGCTGGATCGCAGTGGCAATCAGGACACTGCCAAAGATTAGAAAGGAGAGTACCGATTCAGGACTCATCCGCCGGCGCAGTAACACCACAATCACGCCGGTGAGTACACAAACCACCAGGAATAGTATCCACCAGCGCCGCTCATTGCGACGGGCAACAGTCATCACATCGGGATAGCGTGGAACAAGTAGATCAAGCATATGGTATTCACCGGATACGCACATTGCTCACCGGTCAAATCAGGTTAAAAAAGTAGTAGGCAGCCACCACCACTGCGCTCAGGCCAATCATCGCGATCACCAGATCACGCATCCGCCAGTGAGGGGTGAGCGCACCGATGAGCAGACACAATACCAGAAACCCAACAAAGAACTTCATACCTACTCCAGCGGGATCAGACGATGAATCCAGCGCGGGGTTGCAATCTGCGCCTGATTGAGAATAACGCCAAGAATCGGTACGTGTTTAATGTCATTCAGAGCACGCTGAACCTCGGTGATTGGTGTCACGCCGTGACGAACCACCAGAGCACAGGCAGAAGTGAGCGCCACGAGGGCCAACGTATCGCTTGTTTCGAGTACCGCTGGTAAATCAAACAAAATGTAATCAAATTGGGCCTCGAGCGTTTCCAGTAGCATACGCAGTTCAGGACTGCGGGCCAGAAGCGGTCGCTGATCGGCAGTTGTTGAACCGGCCGGCAGGAGAAACAGGCCGGCATAGTTGGTTGGCAATAATGTCTCTGCCAGTGATGCCTGCCCACGCAACACCTCAGCAACACCAGGACGTGGTGGTAGTGAGCGTGCCACCGGTTCCGCTGCCTGACGACGATCACGCTTACTAACCGGTGGCAGGGGATTAAGATTACCCGGCAATCCCGGATGCAACCAGTTGAGTTCCAGAACACATACTCGTTTACCGGTATCGTGGGCCAGGGTAGTTGCGCAGGCCAGCGTAATGTAACTGACACCTTCACCGCGCAGTGCTGAGGTAAACCCGACACGGCTGGGGAGACGCTGTTCGACCAGCAAATCGGTCAGCATACGTCGAATCTGATCAACCTGCGATCCGGCAAAAGAACGGCGCAGGTTCTCACCGACCACCTCAATGGTCAAAGGGAGTTCACTCTCTGCTACACTAGTCGGTTTCTTCCGAAATCCAAACATGGCATTGCCTCATATCAGAATATATTAGGATGATGGCAAACGGTTATTCCTCATCATCTACAGCCGGATCACACTTGTGGTTGGAGTGAAGGTTGTTCAGCTTCCACCGGTGCTGTGGTAGATGCAGGAACTGACACTTCCTTGCTGAATGGCACCAGTGCTAGCAATGGTACTCCAAGGCCGTTTTGCACATCAACGGGAAAGCGGAGACTGCGATCCAGCAACGCACTACCGCCGATCAGACTGGCCGACAGGAAGACACCTATCGCCACGAATATCACCATATTCCTGATGAAGCCGGTGATGGAAAATTCGGCACGCAATGGAATCTCAGGCTGGTCGATAATCTGGTAGGTCTGACGGATCAAACTCTCGTTTTTCACCAGCGCCAGACGAGCGCTCTCCTCGTTCTCCTGGGCAGCACTCAACCGTTCTTCGGCACGGGCCAGCGCTGCCTGCAACTGATCGAGCTGGAATTGCTCACCGGGCGGCCGCTCACCACGTACCGGTTCCGGGTTCGCACTGAGAAAATCGATCAATGCCTGGCGAGCAGCGTCAACATCGGCCTGATACGGTGCAATCAGCTCTTCAAAGAACTTTTGCGCCGCAATGCTTTCCTGAAAATCGTTGTTCATCTTCCATTTCAGATAGGTGTCCATCGTTGCGACAACCATCTGATACGAAAGCTCTGGATCATCGGTGGTAGCACGAATTTCAACCAGCTTATCACCGAGTGTATTCACACTGATAGTTTCACGGAAGAATGTAAATGTCTCCCAAACCACATCTGGCCCACCGGCCATTAAAGGTTCGAGCTTGGTTTGCTGGATCGCTGAACGAACGAAGGTATTCGTTGCCAGCAACTCGTAAATCTCATTCGAGGTTGCCTGAGCTGGAGTTATCCACCATGAGATATCACTGTCTGATGAGGTTAAGGAAGCTAAAAGACTCTCTTTCTCAACGTAAATCTTTCCACTTGAGAGGTATTCAGGCGGCGATAAAAAGATATACCCCACGCCTATCAACAGGGCAAGCACAAACGGTGCCAGACTGAACAAAGGCCGACGAAAGAAGCTCTCCAGGAGCCTGAGAACGATCAAGCGTACCATGTATCTCTCCTTACCAGAGCAGCACTTGTCATGCTGTAGATGCTATGTACATCATACTAACGATCACCTTCTCGTGCGTGAATAATAGTTTGTTAATTGTTCATTCAGTAGACGGCATGTTGCCATTTGTGATTTGCAGGATGTTGCATCAATATCGGATGCTAATCGGCCAGTGACTACTACATTGCGGATGGCAATTGGGCAGGAGATAGTTAACAGTTTCTTCAGACATGACGTATCTTATAGCATAAGACGAACCAATCTGGCACAATAGAACTGAATGGCAGCGCTATATTGAAGGTACCTCCATGGAAGAACGTATCCATCAGAAAGTATTACGTGTATTAGGCGAGGAATTGGGAGCCGCCCAACCACGACTCTGGCTTACCGGATGGCTGATCCACCTCCTGCCACGCTATACCGCTTCACGGGTGCGTCCGATTCTGCTAAGGCTGGCTGGATTCCGGATTGGTCATGGTACCGTTATAGTTGGACCACTCAGGCTTCACGGCTTTGGGGCAATCCACAACAGACTTCAAATTGGATCACACTGTTTTATCAACACCGATTGTTTCTTCGACTTGAATGATCACGTTACTATCGCCGATCATGTCAGCTTTGGGCATGAAGTCATAATTCTCACCACGTCGCATCAGATCAGTAGTGCTGCACATCGAGCCGGTTCGTTAACCAAAGCACCGGTTGTAGTCGAGAGCGGAGTGTGGATCGGTGCCCGCGCTCTTATCCTTCCTGGTGTGCGAATTGGTGCCGGTAGTATCGTCGCTGCCGGTAGTGTCGTGAATCGGTCGGTACCGCCCAATACGCTGGTTGGTGGTGTTCCGGCTAAGCCGATTCGGCAGCTTGATGAGTGAGTAGATTGTACAAAGTCGCGACACGCTCAGCCGGAACGGTTCAGAATGCCACCGACACCCTCTGACCACCATCCCGCGGTGTCCTCTGGGTCTCGATGATAGCTGGTTGCACCACAGAGATACAGAGGACACAGAGGTTTAGGACAGCTTTCAGCGCAGTACTGTCGGCAAAAAGTACTGATACGGCGTAAAGATTGTCACCGTTGTGCCATTCTCATTCACTTCCTTCGGGTCACCGTTGCCATTAGGATCGGGATCGAGGCCGGGGTTAGACGTGTCGGTCACGATCACATTTCCCGAAACGGCTGTAAGCTGCACCTGATTAGCGAACACAACTGGCCCCTCAGGAGGTTGCACCCAAACGATCAGGCGTAAGCGGGCAGTGTGACCGGCAGCCAGACTCTGATCAGGTGCCAGCAGTTGTTTGTCTGTCTGACCATTGAAGTGCGGGTTCACCGTTAATGGTACAAAACCGCTCTCGTTCACATTTTCCAGGCTCATCACTACCCACGCCTCAGCACTGGCGAAAACCGCGGCCAGATCATCTATGGCCTGCAGGTTATTGACCGGATCAGTCCCCAAATTGCGGATTGTAATCAGATACTCCAGCCGATACCCATCCTCACCATTATGCTGCGCGGCCTGGGGCGGAAAGGCAAACTTGGCAGCGCCCACACCACTCACACACTGCTTCAAATTAATCTGGGTCATTGCAAAATCATCGCCAAACGTGTTGTTGGTCAGGCTATCGATCTGGAGCGTGATGCTGGTGACACCGGTTCCGGTGGTGAAGGCAAACTGGATCGGCACCCAACGATCTGGGATTTTTGGTACAACGGTTGTACCGACCGATGTGTTGTTGACACGCAGCTCAATAATCGGATCAGCTGAAGCACTAGCACTCCTTACCGGATCGAGCAGGTTATCGAAGTAGGCAAAGAAGTTGTAAGTAGTGTTTGGCGCCACACTCACTACCTGTGTCCACAGATTAACCCGACCATTGCCGGCACTGTAGTTTGCAGCACTGGGGTTTGAATAAAAATAGGTGTTACTCGGCGGCACGTCGCGTTGCACATCACCTGGGAAAGATCGACCAAAGAGGTAAGGATTACTCTCAAAGGGAGGATATACAACACTGCCATTCTGGATCGAAAAACCACCCCCGCCAGTGTCATCCGGGTAGACACCATTACCTCGATTGGTGAGTGCCGAGTTAAAACCACTCGCGCCCTGAGCAAAATCACCGTTTTGTACCAGGTTGTCTCCGCCTACTACGGTGTTAGCCGGACAACCCCCAGAGCCGGTGTTGTGAATTGCGGCGCTGGCCGGTTGGGTAGCGATAGAATTACCCCACAATAATATGATGATTATGATTGCCGTAAACGGTTGTCGCATATGATCCTCCCTCCTGCATTATGGACTGGTAAAGGTTAAGAAGGTCACCGCATATGGAGCAAACGTATAGACACGATCCGGAGTATGGGCAGTTGGTGCTTCGTCACGATTGACAGATACGGTCTCGGCTAACAGATCGCTGGCACTCACGGTGGTGGCTTTCACCTGCCATTCAGCTTCGGGTAAGCCAATGGCCACAACAAGTGGCTGGTCGGTCTTGTTGATCGCCAGTAGCGTCAGTGTTCCATCGGCGTGTCGTCCGGCGTAGACACTTAACGTTGTCGCCGGATCAAATGTTGTCTGAACAGAGAGCATTTCATCGCCGAAATCACGCCAGATCAGCAGAGCGTAATATTGAGGATGCGGCTCGAAGGTATCGGCGTGGAGAAGACCGTAATCGGTGTCGTTGGCAGCACGTCCATTGGCTAAATCCCACTGATTAGCTATCTCCACGCCATGGGTTGCCATCTGCCCAATCGTATCGGCAATGAAGAGTAGATTAACTGCCCGCCGCATCAACTGAGCGTTATCGAGGTCCTGGAAGGCGATCAGATTGTATTCAGTGACCGCTACCGGCACCCGCCGCCCCAGATGGCGCTCAAAGGCATCGTTCAGTTCGGTCATGATAGTTGACCAGCTTCGTTGCGGTTGTTGTAAGGCGCCACGCGGATTCTCAGGGAGCTGAAAGTATGGATAGTAATGCACCACATAAAAATCGAGCTTATCACCGGCACCGGCAATCACCCGATTCCCCCAATCGCTCCACTCATCAGGCTTTTCAACGCCAACAGCGCCAATCTGAATGGTTGGATCAACCGCTTTCATCGCGTCATAGAAGGCCAGATAGCCATCGTAAGCGATACCATTAACTGTTTTGCCGCGCAGATATTCATCGGGATCGCATGTCCAGACGTCTTCCCACCCCCATTCAGAGCAATTGGGACCAACCTCACCCTTTGCCCCATACACCTCATTACCTACTTCCCAATACCGTACTGGGAAGGGATCATGGTTACCGGCCTCGGTGCGCAGCCTGGCCCAATAACCGACGGTTTGCCAGTCGCGGCCACGAGCGTCAACCCCTATCGGTCGCTGGTCATCAACGGTGCCATTGAAGAAAGCAACCAGTGCCGCTGCCTCTTGCGCTGAACCATTGATCGAGACTGTCCAGATGATGTCAGCATTCACTGCACGGGCAAAGCGCAGAAAATCGGACGGTTTGGCCGCCCACGGCCAGTAACACTCTTCACCACCGGTTTCACAAGCCGCCCAGGCATAGGCGTTACTCCAGCTTCCCCCCGGCATGCGTAACAGACTCAGACCAAGATCGGCAGTGCGTTGAATAAACGTCTCGTCGTTCAGTCGGTAAGGATTCAACCACGCCGGGACATTGGTGCCCAGCAACCGGCGATCAAAAGGTCGCGCAGTGGTTGGATCAATCACGATTGTGGGCACGTTACTGGTGGAGGTTGCAGCCGGTAACGCAGGAGTCGCTGTAGCTGATAGGGCTGCCGTTGGTGTGGCAACCGGAGTCGTGGTTGATACCGGTGTGGCAACAGGAGTGCTGCACCCTGCCAGAACGAACACAAGAACCATCGTATAGAAACGACACAGGAATGTCATGAAGAACTCCATCTGACTACAACGATAACCGGAATGAGCGTAACAGCGATAATACACTGAATATACAGTGCCACAGTAATCTGACAAACGAATGGTTAGAGGTTGAGTGGCATACACGTAGACCAGATAGCATTGTAATGGGACAACAGGGCAATGATGACCATATTTGAACAATGTTTTATGAAGAAACGGTAATGTTCGATAATGACAGTTTGCATGCTTCGTGGATAGACACCATTTGTCGAAGAGGGAGAGTATTGAAAAAAGGTTAGAAGCGAAACTGTTTCACGAAAGACACCTGAAGAGGGATAGGAGTGACAATATCATACGTTACTACGACATCACGCCGTAAGCCATAGTATGATCGTGGGTATTGTTTCACTAGCGCTACATACTCTGTGACTCGTACAAACCCGACCGGGAGAGGGAGTGCCCCGCTCAACGCACCCGATAGGGACGTGTAATGAGGTCCTGGTCTTCTACTAATGGCCTGGCTACAATCCTTGTAGTACAGACTGCATTTGTACGAACAGCATAGAACCTGTTTCAAAAAACATCTACTAGGAAGGTATCACATTCAATGCCGACCGCTTCCATGATCGTGACGAGG
>NZ_DAOUBI010000005.1:0-2957 GCF_034432675.1 Chloroflexus sp.
CCTCGTCACGATCATGGAAGCGGTCGGCATTGAATGTGATACCTTCCTAGTAGATGTTTTTTGAAACAGGTTCTAGTGTCTACATTTATGTTTCTTATTAAAACACAAAAATGCCCTCAAAAAAAGAATATAGAACCGATCGATATTGATCAGCAAATATGTTTATATAGCAGAGAACATTTCTCGACAATGACAGCTCTACCTATCGTGAGGGGATAGCCTCGTTATGGAGCCGAAACCTCTATCAAGGACGGGAGCCTTGCTCATCGGTCTGTTCTTCGCAATCATCGGCGCTGTTGTCATATTTGCAGCATGACTGTGGCAACATTCAACCCGTGAGCGGTTGAGCACGATGATCAGCGGCACAGGCACAGTTGTTGAGCTGCTTAAAGTTCAACGTCCTGGTGAAACTGCCAATTTCTACCCAATTGTTGAATTCCGTACTCAGACAGGTGAGTTCATTCGCTTCGAGAGAAGCACCGGTGTCAGTGAAAACACCTATCGAGTCGGTCAACAAGTAGACATCCTGCATGATCCTCAATTCCCACAAGATGCCAGGATTGACTCGTGGTTTGAGCTACGGTTACCTTCTCTTGTGGTCATCTTGATCGGTAGTGGTGCACTGGTAGCGGGTCTGGCAGGATGCGGTGTTGCCATCTTCGATACACGGAACCAGCCCACGTCACATCCAGGGTAATCCCTCTCAACAACCCATCACTAGCCCGCAGAGTCTACTTCCGCAAATCACAACCTGTTTCAGGAGAGGAAACGCAATGGATCACCCCTCCTGTCCCTGGTAATGCCGGATCGCCAACCACGATTCTGATGGTATCAGATCGTGTACAAGCGTATCACCCAATCGCCATCCGGGAATAGCGTCTCTCACAAAAACAAGTTATGTCAAATCTGGTCAAATAAAGGTCATGGCACGCTATCTACCGTCACCCTCTCGCGGTGCACTACCGCTCCGGCACGTCCTGAGAAAGCGCACCTCTGGCTCATTCACCAGGCATCTCCTGGGAGCGTGCATCTCCGGCGCACTCCCAACCACCCGATACCACTCAGGTATCTCCTGGGAGCGCACGCCTCTAGTGCGCCTACCATCTCCTGGGAGCGCACGCCTCCAGCTCATTCACCAGGCATCTCCTGGGGCACACGCCTCTAGCTCATTCACCAAGTATCTCCTGGAAGCGCGCCTCCAGCTCATTTACCAGGCATCTCCTGGGGCGCACGCCTCCAGCTCATTCACCAAGCATCTCCTGGGGCGCACGCCTCCAGCTCATTTACCAAGCATCTCCTGGAAGCGCACCTCCGCCGCGCTCACCACCCGATACCGCCTACCGTGCCTGCTTCCAGCAGGGTATTGCAAACCAGAACCAGCGCACGACAGTGGGAGCCATCCAGCACCGGTGGTTCCTGCCTCCGCAAGGGGCGGATAAGGATGGGGGCGTTCAGAGCCTCGCCAACCCCAATCTCTTGTACACTCACATATGCTATCCGCCCGCGAACCTCCAGGATCATGCCGGCCCGGCTACGTTCATCGTCAATACTGCTGCCAGTGCCGCAGCATCGAGCGTAAATGCCCGACCAAATCCGCCAACATAGCGCGCTTCGTGTAGCGTTACGCGAAACAGCGTAAAATCCGGCAAAGCAAAGAGATGCTGCTGCGTCGGCAACCGCTGTACATACGTCATCTGAGCCGCTGCATAATCGGGCACATCACGCGGGATTGCCAATGCACGACCCTGCAATGTTACTCGCGCCAACGCCTGGGGATCGCTTACGCTATGTGGTGCCGCAGTAATCAGAAGTGAGAGTGGTGAACCGGCGAACAAATGACCGGTATGCGCTGCCAGACGACTCAGCAAGAGCAATAGACACGGTGCATATCCTTCGCGCCGTTCAACTGCATACAGGACGTAAGAGACAAAAGGTGCTCCATCAGGAGTTACAGTACCAAGCGCTGCCGCTTGCTGTTCATCAATCAAACGCCGCAGCGCTAGCCGGTCTTCTTGCCGCATAGAAGAAACCCTTTCTCCTCCAGGCCAGTTCAGCCAATCCTGAACTGTGCTCATAGACTCTCTTGTTCATAGCATCATTGAAGCACGTGTCGAGTATTGTTTGCAAGTCGGGTATGAACGCCACGTCTGGACAGCCAATACACCATCTGCCAGACCCACTTGAGCACAACTTGCTGCACATGTATAATCCACCTCGTTAAGCAGAAGAGTGGCATCAAACCTTGAGCTATCCTGCGCATCACTGCCTGGCACCGGATATGCGGTAAACCGTCCCCTCCGTAACGATTTGTTACGGATAAATCGATTCCGCAAGGGCTGGTTTAGCACCTGCACCTACGGACGGCGCACGTCACCGTTCACCTTACTATACGAGGGATGCGGCGAACACGGAGACCGTCTTGCTTCGCATACCTTGCACCGTGTTTTTCCGATTTGATATGACATCACTGCGGGAGAAGACTCATCCGCCCAGGATGATGCGAAACTTTGCCATCCATTCACACCGGCATCACGTGCCGGATTGGGTACCATTTACACACAGTGATCCCCGTGTCGAATTGTTCGTTATACGGAAGCCATGCCTCTCTAGCCACCGTAATCCACGCAGAATGCGTGTCGCGCCGGTGAGCGGTACATCGGGATACATTGCGCGATGTCAAAACCTCACGCTGGCACTGCACCTGTACACAGACGCGTTGGGTTAACACTACTACCTTCGCCGACCAAAAAGGGGCGTGGACAGGGTATGCCGGCAGCGTTGCAATAAAAGGACGACACCTGAACAATCCATACCGTCACGCAAGCGGAAGTGTGACGAGCCATAAACAACAAAACCCGCAGGTGCAAACCTGCGGGTTTTTACTGGTAGCGGCGGCAGGATTCGAACCTGCGACCTTCGGGTTATGAGCCCGACGAGCTGCCACTGCTCCACGCCGC
>NZ_DAOUBI010000006.1:0-57617 GCF_034432675.1 Chloroflexus sp.
GCTCGTCACGAACATGGAATCGAGCGGCAATGAAGAAGATGCCTTCTCGTAGATGTTTTTTGAAATAGGTTCTAGTTCAACCTGCTGCCGGGTGAGGCAACCGTCTGGCTGTGAACCGGTGGGGTAGCGGTCGCATTGCTGCACGTTACGCACTGCTGATCGACATACATCATTCAGCAAAGCATTATTGTCTAACAGCTTCTAGCAAAACTGGCACGATATGGAACAACTCAACCTGCTGAATCCCGCCCAGCGCACGGCTGTTACCGCCCCAATTGGGCCGATACTGGTCAAGGCCGGGGCCGGTAGTGGCAAAACACGGGTCTTGACGCTGCGGATCGCCTATCTGATTACGCACTACGGGGTAGCGCCGCAGCAGATTCTGGCGGTTACTTTTACCAATAAGGCTGCACGCGAGATGCGTGAGCGGTTAAGCAATCTGCCAGGGCTGCGCATTCGTGGTTTGACCAGCGGTACTTTTCATGCCATCTGCACACGTATCCTGCGCGAGTCGATTGAGGGTCGCCTGAAAGGATATACCTCTTCGTTCTCGATCTATGCCGGCGAAGAGCAATTGCAACTGGCGGCTGAGGCATTGGCGGGCGTAGGTAAGACATCACCCCGGTTGATCGAAGCCGATGAGGTGTTGCGCCTGATTTCACGGGCTAAAAGCCGGATGTTGACCCCACGCCTGATGGCACGGTTCGCTACCGACCCGCTTGATCGCTTTATCGCCGCCTGTTACCGTCGTTACCAGCGGGCACTCGAACAGGCAAATGCCCTCGATTTCGATGATCTGATCCTGACCGCGTATCGCCTGCTAAGTGATGATCCCGATTTGCTGGCAACGTATCAGCGGCGCTGGCAACACGTGCTGGTCGATGAGTACCAGGATACCGATCCGAGTCAGCACGCGCTGATTGAGTTGCTCACCCGGCCAACGGCGCAGCGCCCGCGCTCGCTCTTCGTGGTTGGCGATGCGATGCAGAGCATCTACGGCTTTCGCAATGCCGATCACAGCATTATCAACCGCTTTGCTACCGATTTTCCCGATGCCCGTGTGATTGAGCTGACCACGAACTACCGTTCGCGCCAGCCTATTCTCGATGCGGCGTATGCAATTATTCGCCACAGCCGCAGCGTGGCACCGATGGAATTGCGTGCTGCGGCACGTCATGTTGATGAACGTTGTGTGTTGATCAGCGAAGCCAGAGATAGTCGTGATGAGGCCGATCAGGTAGCCCGTTCGATTGCCGATCTGCAACGGCAAGGACGACGGTTGCGCGATATTGCCGTACTCTACCGCACCCGTCATATGAGCCGACCGTTCGAGCAAGCCTTGCGCCATGCCCGGATTCCGTACCAGGTGCGCGGTGGAGTGAGCTTCTTTGATCGGGCAGTGGTGCGTGATGCCCTGGCCTATCTCCGCTGTATTGCCAATCCGGCGGATAACCTCAGTTTGACGCGCATTGCGAATGTGCCGGCGCGCGGGTTAGGCGGGCAGGCGCTGGCAACCATTGCCGCCTATGCGGCAGCCCAATCGTTGCCGATCAGTACAGCGCTTGGTCATGCCCGGAATATTCCCGGTCTGAGTCCACGGGCGGTCGAAGGTGCCCATCGGCTCTTCGCATTGTTGCAACGCTGGTGGCGGTTGGCCGAAAGCACCATGCCGCCGGATCACATGCTGGCCGATGTGCTGGAGCAGAGTGGGTATATGGCGGCATTAGCTGAACGTTTCGATGCTGAAGAGCTGGCCGAGGCGCGTGCCCATTTGCAGGAGTTGCTGCGGGCAGCGGAAGAGCACACTGATCTGCGTTCGTTCCTGCAAGAAATTGCGCTGATGACGAATACAGACGATGAAGACGATGAGCGTGATCGGGTTCAGCTCTTGACGATCCACGCCGCTAAGGGGTTAGAGTGGCCATTTGTGTTTGTGGTGGGCTTAGAGGAGGGAACGCTTCCGCACGAACGGAGTATCGGCGACCCGGCGGCTATCGAAGAAGAACGGCGCTTATGCTACGTGGCGCTGACCCGTGCCGCCGAACGGCTCTATCTCTCGTGGACGGCAAGCCGGCAGCGTGGTCAGCGCCTGAAACCGTCGCGTTTTCTCGATGAGATCATTGCGTTTGGACGAGAACGTGCGCGAGGGCGATGAGGGAGCGAGAGGGCATCTCATTCATAGATTAGGCAAAGTGCGCAGAGTTGCAAGGCAGATGCAGCGATTCCCGATCCAGCGGGTACAGGGGCGGATAGAACACGCGAGTGTGTTCGAGAGATAGGTCCTGGAGATGACCTGAACGTCCTTACCTCCATAAACAAGGCAACAGGTAGATCGCCAGGCAGGCAAGGGCATCATCTAGCCAATCGATGTGTGGTGAGCCACCTGCTGCGCCTATTCATGGCCATCCGCGAAGGCTACAGCCAGATCGTCGCCAGTGTTACTGTTATCACGATCACGAGCAGGATGACCGATACAATCAGGGTGATGCGTTCGATATTCCACAGACTAATCGTGCTCACCAGCGTATCATCCGGTCCGATGAGATACAGCCCGCATTCCTGACCATCAAGCAAGCCGTTAATCTGCGTCATCGTCACCCCCCTGATGCGGAGTTTGGCTCGTATCGGTCGGGTATGTTCGCCGGCGTTGGCAATTGCTCTGTCAATCAGATCTCTTAGCGTGCCAACACTTCGCCAGTGGCTATCGAAAAGATCGATCTCGGCTTCGTAGACTGGTTGAGCGCGCTGGCGTAGCAGGGTGCGCACGTTATTGGGCAACCCTTCACTATCGTCATCATTCTGGTGCTCAATCGCCCGACGCGACCAGTGAAAAACCTTTTCTTCGACCAGATTCCCGTTCCCGGCACACTTCTCACAACGCACCTTTCCGTAACCCTTGCAACGATTGCAGGTCTGATCAACCGGATCGGTTTCGTCATTGCGTGTCTTCCGTGGTTTGATCGTTCCTTTGCCCTGACACTGTGGACACACCAGTTGACCTGATCCCTGACATTCAGTGCAGGTAAAAAAGCGCCGTGATCCCGGAAGAACGATGTCCCCGCCTTTTTCCGAACTAAACTCCTCTGCTACCGGTAGTGGCACGCTCCAGAGATCAAGGGCCGGTTCGGCCTGGGGTCGTTCGTCAAGATTCATGGGTCGAATCTTCACTTCTGGCTTTGTGCGTGTCTCGTAGAGAACATGTAATTCGTAAAAATAGATATTGAAACTGGCAATCGTCTCAAGCTCAATCAGTTGGCCAAGTGAAGATCGCCGAAGACGATTTTTGCGGCTCCAGTTGTTGAGCCACTGCCGCACATAGTTGCGGCGGTGCCACTTATCTGCCCGCTTCCGGGACTCGCTGAGAAAATCATTGAATTGGTCGGCCAGCGTCGAGAGATCGGTGCTGAGCGCCAGTTCCAGCGGATTTTCAAACCACTCGGCGCAGGCTTCCCAGCGTGACTCCTCCATATCAGTAGTGGCCTGATCGAGCAGGGTGCGTAGCGCCAGGCGAAGGGCATTGGCAGCAGCTCCGGCCGTTGTGAAACGCATGTTGGGTTGCGGTGCGAGCATTCGCAAGAGCACCCGCTCGGCCAGGGTCAGGGCTGGTGGTTTCCCGATCAGATCAAGCTCGGCAATCAGACCGGCTGGAGGAAGTTCACCACTCAGCATATGATAGGCCACAGCACCCAGACTATAAATATCGAGAGCCGGATGCGCCTCATGCTGGATCAGGCGCAGTTCAGGTGCTGAGTAGGGGGTTACATAATCAGCTTCCTCGATCTGGCTCAGATCAGGGGCATCGGGGGCAGCAGCAAGGCTGAGGTTGGTAAGATAGGCATTGCCCTGCGGCGTGACCAGAATATTCGCCGGTTGCACATCGCGATGGATGATCTGTTGTTCGTGGAGATAGTCAAGAGCTGCGGCAATCTGGCTGATGATGCGCATGGCCAGTGACAGTTCCGGCGGGCCTTCAGCCAGCAGATCACTGAGCGGACGGGCATCGACATACGGCGTTACCATATAGTCGCCGTACCGATCATCGTGACCGGCATCAATCACCGGCAACAGATGGGGATGATTCAAACTTGCTGCCAGGCGGGCGGCCAGTTGAAATCGGCTACTGGAAATCCAGTCGTGGCGTCGCAGTAGGGAAATATAAACCGGACGGTTCAGCGTCTGATGAATGGCCCGGTAGATAATAGTCAGTTCATCCTGTCCGATGCGTTCGAGTAGCCGATATTCGCGCAGCTCGGCACCATTCTCGACATCCTGGCGCCGTTCGCTGCGAATAAAGGGGCGCGGATTGTTCATAGCCACCTCAAACCCCCTACCTACCATAGAACTTTTGTTCGTATTATACGGTATCTGTCAATAATAACGACTCTAGCCCGTTGCTTCGTGGACGATGCTAACGATCAGAGCATAACAGCTCAGCCTTCGACCGGCTATCATAGCACAAAGTGTCAACTCGCTGTTGCGAGTGAGGAAATCGCTACCGATAGTAGCTGCTCATTTCCTGTTGCCACGTTGCATCATTGCTCTACTGTGATTGTGCCGTTTGACGGCGGGCAACCAAGAGAATCGGATACGCGATGAGGTTCATCCGTGTCCTTCCTGTCAGCTAGGATCTCTGCCTCTCCATGTTAACCTCCGCGGCGCCCTGCATGCCGTTTCCTCGCGCTTGCCCCTTGCCCGCTGTCCGGTCTACGGCCCCTCAGGGGCCGTTTCTGTTTCTGCCGGCGGTGGTGGTGCTGTTCCGTTCTCCAGTAGCTGTAAAGTCCAATAGAGTTGGGCATCAGCACAGCTTGTATCGCTAGGACGATCAGGGACGCAGGGGACAGGGTAGATCGCTTCATTCGAGGCCGGTACCACGTGTTGGGGGGTAATGCCGACACCATTAATTGCTTCGCCACCGGGTGTTAACCAGCGGGCAATGGTGATACGTACACTACTCCCGTCGCGTAACGTGTAGATGTTTTGCACCGATCCCTTGCCGAAGGTACGTTCACCGAGCAACACGGTATTGGGTCGTTGATCGCGTAAGGCGCCGGCCACGACCTCGGCCGCACTGGCCGAGCCACCATTCACCAGGACAACCATCGGAATGTCGTAGAGCCGGCGATCAGGTGCGGCAGTGATGGTATGCAGTTCCTTTCTGACCCCGCTTCGCTCCTCTTCGTAAAGAGCAATACCGTTGTAAAAACGACCCAATACTTCTTGCGCAGTGGTTAAAAAGCCGCCGGAATTGTTGCGCAGATCGAGCACAATGGCGCGTGGTTGTTGTGGTCGTAGGTCGGCAATTGCGGCATCAAGTAACTCAGTGGTGGTGGCCTTGAATTCGGTGATTTGGATGTAGGCAATGCCATTCGGCAGCATGGTGCTGTTGACAGTAATCAACGGGATTGCGGCACGGGTGATGGCGACGGTAAAGACGCGATCCTCTGCCGGACGACGCAGGGTCAGGCGAACAACGGATCCAGCTGGGCCACGGATCAGGCTGATAGCACGAGCACTGGCGTCGTTCTCGTTCAGGCCGGCGAGCAATACGTCCAGTTCCTGATCATCGACGGCCAGAACAATATCACCTGCTTGCAAACCAGCCTGTGCTGCCGGCGAGTTGGGGATGGGGCGGTCAATGACAATCATCCCATCCTCGACGCGCAGATAGGCACCTATCCCTTCATAGCGACCTTCCATCGTCTCGCGATTTTGCCGGGCTTCCTCTGGCTCCTGGAAGAAGGTGTAGGGATCGTCAAGGGTGACCAACATGCCACGGATGGCACCATAGATCATGCGCTGACGATCAATACTCTCAGGGCGGTAGAAATTGCCTTCTACCAGGTCCCATACATCCCAAAACACGGCTGCATATTGCCGGCGTTCACCAGGGGTAAGCAGGCGGGCATCAGCATTGGAAATTCCGGTAATAAAGACATCAATCGGTGAGACTCCGACAATACGGCCCGTAATCCATCCGCCGAGGAAAGCCACGGCCACCACAGCCAGCCATTGCACGATTTTGCCGATAATTGACCACACCCGTTCCATAGCAGTATCTTTTCTAGAGTTGAAGTGCATATTGAAGCATGGCCAGTGCTGCCAGCGGTGCTGTTTCGGCCCGTAAAATGCGAGGTCCCAGTGACACTGATTGAATGCCGTGCTGATGAGCCGCCGTTCGTTCAGCCGGATCAATGCCGCCTTCGGGTCCAGAATAAATAGCGATCTGGCGTAACGATGGCTGCGGTAGCAGCACTGTGCGTAGATGTACTGTTGCCTGTTCATCGAGCAGAATGGCCAGGTCTACGGTATGCGCCTTGGTCAGTGCCG
The DNA here is from genome assembly GCF_034432675.1 of Chloroflexus sp. GTDB lineage: Bacteria > Chloroflexota > Chloroflexia > Chloroflexales > Chloroflexaceae > Chloroflexus. Next base: position 6,328 of record NZ_DAOUBI010000006.1, read on the forward strand.
CCGCGAACGATTGTGGTTCGGCGACAACCGGTAAGCGTCCCCGCCCGGCTTGTTCGGCTGCTTCGGTGGCAATGCGTTGCCAGCGCACCAGACGATGTTCGTCAATCCGACCGGTGATGAGTGAACGGGCGAAGGTCACCGGTATAATCCGGTGTACCCCCAGTTCAACCGCTTTCTGGATTGCCCATTCAAAACGCTCAGGACGGATGAGGGCCAGATAGAGATCAAAGCTAACTGCCGGTTCGCCGGTAGCCTGGCAGCGAGCTACTACCTGACCGCGAGCGCGTCGCCGATCAATGTGAGTGATCTCAACAATTGCCGCCAATCCCTGTCCGTCGAGCAGCATCACTCGATCACCGGCGCGGAGGCGCAAGACACGCTCCCATTGATGAATGATGGCGGCATCATCGATCTCTATCTGATCGGTGCGTAGCCGGCCAGGATTGACGAAGAAGCGGTGTGTGTTGGGCATTGCGAGTGTATCATCAACCATCAGCTTCACGAGAAGATTGGACCGGTACCTGGTGATATTCCAAGTGTGCTGATTAACGCCGGTATATCGGGAATATATGAACGCAACAGGGTTGCGTCATCGGCGAGGAGACGGTATGCACCCAGGGTTGCCGGCAAGAGGACCGCCGTTCCTCGCGGCAGGTCGAGGGTAAGCTGTTGCCAGGTAAGCCGTGCCGTCCCGCCAATGACGGTGAGGATCTCAAGCGAGGCAGGATCGGTTATTGCTTCTAGCTTTCCCTGTACACGCCAGCGTTCGAGCGCAAATGATGAGCAGGCTACCAGCAGTTCGCGCTGTTCATCGAGTGGCAGTGGACGCAACCGAGCAGTGTGCGCCGGTTCCAGCCGACTCACCGCCAGCGCTTGCTCGATGTGCAGCGGGCGGAGCTGACCGGTACGGGCATCGCGGCGGTTGTAATCGTACAGACGATAGGTGAGATCCGATTTCTGCTGAATTTCAAACAGCATAATCCCGGCGTTGATGGCGTGAATCGTCCCCGCCGGTACGAAGATCAGATCGCCGGACTGAACCGGCCGCTGCGCCAGGAGGGTTTCAACGGTACCATCAGCAATTGCCCGCGCCAGTGTCTCGCGTTCCAGCACCGTGGACGTGCCCAATGTCACCGTTGCCCCCGGTTCGGCAGCCAAAATATACCAAGCTTCGGTTTTGCCGTGGAAGCCGGTATGCGCCTCAAACGTATGGGCATACTCATCGTCGGGATGCACCTGTACCGAGAGGCGGTCGGCGGCATCAATGAATTTCGCCAGCAACGGTAGATCGGCACCGTAGCGGGCGAACGGTCGGGAACCGACCAGGGCGGTGCCGTAGGCGCGGGCCAGATCGGCAATCGTTGTGCCGGCCAGGGAGCCGTTGCTGACCCGATTGCTATCGAAGACCAGCCAGATTTCACCCAGCCGTTCTGGATGGGGGTGCGGCAGATCGAGCCACGGTGCCAGTCGTTGACCACCCCAGAGCGGTTCAACCAGGCGCGGTTCACAGAGAATTGGATAGAGTGTTTGCATAGGTTTGCGTCTTTATCGAATCAGGTCTATTGTGGGCGACAGTGAACCAGAGCCACCCACTCACCCTCAACATGGCGTTCGATCTGTTGCAGACCGATTGCGGCGAAGGCCGCTACGACCTCTGCCTCTTTGACATCAATGATACCACTACTAATCAGTAGACCACCGGGTTTGAGAGCGGTCGCCAGATCAGGTGCCAGCAGCACCAGGACTTTCGCGATCAGATTAGCCGCGATCAGATCGAAGGTGGCCTGGAGCGTGGTGTCGTGTAGGGTGGGATCGGGTGTTTCTGGCCCAAAATCGCCAGAAAGCCAGTGCCCCATCGCCTGCCCGGCGCCCAGGCTGCCTTCGGCTACCGTTACCAGGTCTTGCACCTGATTGCGCTCAACATTTTCGTGCGCGACCCGTACCGCAATTGGATCGTTATCGAGCGCCAGTACCTGACCGGCACCGAGTTTTGCCGCAGCAATCGCCAGAATCCCAGAGCCAGTACCGAGATCGAGCACCTGTTGGCCGGGTTGCACCAGCCGTTCGAGCAGGTGCAGGCAGAGACGGGTGGTCGGGTGGAGTCCGGTACCAAACGCCATCCCCGGATCGAGCAGCAGGACAACATCGTTCGGCTGCGGCTGATATTCCAGCCACGACGGCACAATCACCGTGCGCTTGCCAATGCGCAGCACCGGGTAAAACTGCTTCCAAGCGTTCGCCCAATCCTCTTCGGCCAGTGTGCGGGTCTGAATCGGGCCGAGCGGGCGAATCTGGTGGACGTGCCAGAGCGCATGTTCGATCTGCTGACGGGTCTCTTCGACCTGAGCATCGAGTGGCAGATAGGTACGCAACCAGACCGGTCGGTTGGGATCGTACTGGAATTCTGGCCCTTCATCGCCAGCGATCCAGCTCTGCTCGACCACGACACCACCATTGTAGCCGTAACGGGCCAGGATTTCGGACACCGTTTCCACGGCTTCCGGGTCAACTTCAACTGCAATTTCGAGCCAGGATGTTGTTTGCATGAATGTACGTCACCTCTCCCACTTCCATCGCGTGCCCTGCGGGCCATCCTCAAGCGTGACGCCCAGATCGCTCAACCGGTTGCGCACCATATCGGCCAGGGCGTACTGTTTTGCCTTACGCAACTCGCTCCGCACCTCGATCAACAACTCGATGAACGGAGTGGCTTCGGCACCGGTTGTGCGTTGCCGTGGTTGCAAGCGCAGACCGAGCACACCGGCCAGCTCTCGCAGGGTCTGCTGCCCAATTGCCAGTGCCTCGTTGTCGAGACCAGCGTCGCGTGCGGCGTTGATGGCCCGTACTAGGTCGAACAGGGCGGCGAGGGCTGCCGGACTGTTGAAATCATTGTCCATTGCCGTGATGAAGCGTTCACGGGCAAGTGCCGCTGCCTCGCGCAGGGCAGTCACTGCCGGCCCTTCGTGTATCGTCCCGGTAGCCGGTGCCAGGGCCGAGAGCAAACGCTCGAGTTTGCGCTGATTATCGGCGGCAACCTCGTCGTTGTAGGTCAGCGGGCTGCGGTACGAGCTGCTCAACACGATCAAACGGAAGACATCGGCGTCGTAGCGGCTCAGAAAATCGGCAATCGTCACCACATTGCCCAGCGACTTCGACATCTTTTCGACCTGGCGCGTCTGCGGATTGACCAGTTGCAGCATGCCATTGTGTACCCAATAGCGGGCAAAGCACTGCCCGGTCAAGCTCTCGCTTTGGGCAATCTCGTTTTCGTGGTGCGGAAAGATCAGGTCAGTGCCGCCACCATGAATGTCGATCTGTGGACCGAGGTGTTCCATTGCCATCGCCGAGCACTCGATATGCCAGCCAGGCCGGCCCGGCCCCCACGGACTCTCCCAGGATGGTTCGCCGGGGCGAGCAGCTTTCCAGAGCGCGAAATCAGCCGGCGACTCCTTACGTGGATCGACCTCAAAGCGGGTTCCGCTCAACATCTCATCGAGCGAACGGCCAGAGAGCTTGCCGTAGTCTTCGTCGCGGCGAACGCGGAAATAGACATCGCCATCGACGACATAGGCATAGCCGCGCTCGATCAAGCCCTGCACAAAGGCGATAATTGCCGGCATCGTGGTTGATACTCGTGGATAGGCGGTTGCCGGCAAGACATTCATGGCCTGCAATTGGGCGAGGAACTCGGCAGCATACTGCCCCGACAACGTCAAGGGGTCTTGACCGAGCATATTGGCGCGGGTGATCACCTTGTCATCAATATCGGTAAAATTGACGATATGCCGCACTTCGTAGCCACGAAATTCAAGATAGCGCCGGATGACATCAAAGACGATAGCCGACATTGCGTGCCCGATATGAGCTTCGTCATAAGGAGTCACGCCGCAGACATACATCCGCACTACGCCGGATTCAATCGTCTCCAGCGGTTCGAGGCGGCGGCTCAGGGTATTGTAGAGTTGAATCGTCATACGAACTCACTATGTTGCAAACAGTTGTCTCCCGGTTTCAGATACCGGCACCTTGATTATACTCTTCTTCAACCGACGATGAGTCATTCAAGAGCGTTTGCCAGAGCTGATCGGGCAATGCGTCGTACTTGAGGCGATGCTCTTCGTGATGAACATGGGTAGCTGCCTCCAGATCGGCGATCCGCAGTTCGAGTTCCAGCACCTTATCGTGCAAACCGCGCAGCATCTCGCCTTCGGGGTCGGGCAATTGCTCAACCCGGCGCGACAGACCGGTTACCGGATCACGGCGAGCCACGATCCGTGCCGGCACTCCAACGGCGGTCGAGTGCGGTGGCACATCTTTGACCACGACGGCACCGCCACCGATACGGGCGCCTTTGCCAATCGTGATAGCGCCCAGCACAATCGCTCCGACGCCGATAACAACCTCGTCCTCAACCGTTGGATGGCGCTTCCCGGTTTGCTTCCCAGTTCCTCCCAACGTCACTCCTTGATAGAGCATCACCCAATCGCCGATCTCAGTTGTTTCGCCAATCACTACTCCCATGCCGTGGTCGATGAAAAATCCGCGACCAATGCGGGCCCCAGGATGAATTTCAATCCCAGTGAGAAAGCGGCTGATCTGCGAAATCAGGCGCGGAATGAAGGGGATATTGCGCCGGTAGAGGGCATGGGCCAGGCGGTGCAGAATAATGGCATGCAGTCCGGGATACAGCAATACCTCGGCCAGATTACGGGCAGCAGGATCATTGCGAAAAATAGCGCGAATATCATCGCGCAATACACACAGTGCATGTGAAATACGCATCGGCTTACCCCGGGAATAAACTTATGAACTAATCAGGACACAATATGAACTAATCAGGACACAAATAGACACAAGAGGGAGCTGTACGCAGGTAGGTACGCGTCAGCGCATATGCAGAAGGGGCGCTACCGGATCAGGCAGCACCCCTAACGACAGTAGCAGGTAGCAAGAGGAAAAGATGGCGAAGGGATGCGAAAAGCCGCATCCTGGACGATAGTGTGTCGATGCGAACGGATGTGGCACGGCGGCGTGCAATGTGATGTAAAAGAATGTCTAGTCGTCACCGGTATCACTCTTTGTATCACTCTTGTTGTCCTTACCGGCGTCGCTATTCGTCACCGAGCCACTGCTGGAACCACGGCTGTCGGTAATATACCATCCCGAACCCTTAAAGACAATCCCTGCCGGTTGAATGACCCGGCGTACCCGACCGGCCTGACCACAGAGACAGACGGTCAGTGGTTCGTCTTTGAAGCTCTGGAATTGTTCAAACTGTTTGCCACACGCATCGCAGGCGTACACGTAGGTCGGCATAGCGCTGTTCCTACCTCCCTTTGGTTATTGTTTGATGTATCACACAAGGTATTTTACTCCAGAATACCAGGACTCGCAATAAGAGGAGTGTTAGCGTTGTCTTATTGTCGGAACGGTGTCCTGTTATCACCGTTCAGTGTGTATCACGTGAGCACCTGATAGCAATACCAGAACAGAACACCTAGATTGACAAATACTACCAGCCAGAATACCCGTTGATACGACGCCTTTCGATTCTTGTGCGAAAGATACCACTGCGCAACCAGTGCGCCGGGCCAGCCACCGAGCAGTTCGAGCAGGTGCAGGCTGCGTTCGGAGATGCGGCGTCGGCCCTGGCGGGCGTTGATTTTGTCGAACTCATAGGCGATGAAGGTGATACTGCTGAAAAGTGCATACAGAATCAGCAGCAGTGGTGAGATACCACCGATGAAGGTGATGAGAGCCAGGGCAGCGAAGAAACTACCACTTACCAGCAAGGTGACCACAACGAATGAAACCGGCTCATTACCGAAGCGGACATCGATAGCCTGCACTCTGCCCTTGTCGTCGTTGCCAAGGGCATAGGTAACGGAAGTATTGAGTTCTGGACGCCGTTGCCGATTAGCGAGATGACGGATATGAAAGAAGACTCTATCGCGACCATTGGCAGACTCAATAAATCCATACCCTTTATCGTCTTTCCAGACAACGATTTTGCCTTTGTGGCGCTTTGCCATGACGAAAACCTCTGCGTTGTCGCCGATGCTTCCCGGTTGTGGGAAAGCAAGGAACCAGTTTTTATCCAGTATAGTGAATATGCGTACCGTTATGTATCCTTTCCAGATTGCCCCCAGCTAACCTGTCCGGGAAACCGTATTTACGCCGGTGTGTGATGCCACGTGTGGAGCAGAAACACCGTTCTCCACACCCGCGCTCAGGGCGACGCTGATGCGATGCCACGATCACGAGCGATGACTTTTGTTAAACTGGACAGGATATTATCAACAGACATCCCCTGTGCAGAAAAAATCACAGGGGCACAGAGCATGCGCCCCTGCAAACAATCCCTCACTGACCGTGCAGCAGTTGCTACACGATCACCGAGTCTTGCTGATAGACCCCAAACACTTCACGCAGCACATCACACATCTCGCCAAGTGTACAATACGCCCGTACACATTCAAGGATTGCCGGCATCATGTTCTCGTTCCCCTGAGCAGCGGTGCGCAACTCTGCCAGCCGGCGAGCGACCAGTGCCTGATCGCGTTCACGCCGCACCCGATTCAGACGCTCAAGATGACGCTTCTCGCCCTCCGGATCCATTTGCAAGATCGGAATCGTTAGCGGCTCATCATCCTGGAACGCATTCACGCCCACAATAATGCGCTCCCCATGGTCGATCTCTTGCTGATAGCGATAGGCAGCATCGGCAATCTCGCGGTGATAGTAGCCATTGCGGATCGCCGCAATAACCCCTCCCTGGGCATTGATCGCGTCAAAGATCTGCTGGGCCTCACACTCCATGCGGTCAGTTAACGCTTCGACGAAATAGCTGCCGCCGAGTGGATCAACCGTGTTGGCAACACCACTCTCGTAGGCAATAATCTGCTGCGTGCGCAGAGCAATCGTTACCGCCTTTTCCGACGGCAACGCTAGCGCCTCGTCCATCGAGTTGGTATGCAGGCTCTGAGTGCCACCAAGCACGGCTGCCAGCGCCTGGATCGCTGTGCGGACAATGTTGATCTCAGGTTGCTGGGCTGTGAGTGAACAGCCGGCGGTTTGAGTGTGGAAGCGCAACCACCACGAGCGCTCATTCTTTGCGCCGTAGCGTTCGCGCATCGCCCGCGCCCAAATGCGTCGGGCAGCACGATACTTGGCAATCTCCTCGAAGAAGTCATTGTGGGCATTGAAGAAGAAGCTGATCCGAGGGGCAAATTCATCAATATCGAGACCCCGCTCCAGCGCTGCTTCGACATAGGCAAAGCCATCGGCCAGCGTAAACGCCAGCTCTTGCACCGCAGTGCTACCGGCCTCGCGGATGTGATACCCACTCACGCTAATCGGATTCCATTGTGGTACATGGCGAGCGGCAAATTCGATGGTATCGACCACCAGCCGCATGCTCGGTTCAGGGGGGAAGATATATTCGTTCTGGGCAATATACTCCTTCAGAATATCGTTCTGAATCGTACCTCGCAACTGATTCCACGGAATGCCGCGTTTTTCGGCCACCACCAGATACATGGCCCAAATCATCGCTGCCGGTGAATTGATGGTCATTGAGGTACTGACCTGATCTAGCGGCAGATCGGCCAGCAGAATCTCCATGTCGGCCAGTGACGAGACAGCCACCCCACATTTCCCAAATTCACCCTCAACCAGCGGATGATCCGTGTCACGCCCGTACAAGGTGGGCATATCAAACGCAATTGACAATCCGGTCTGCCCTTGCTCAAGCAGATACTTGAAGCGAGCATTTGTCTCCTCAGCACTGCCGAAGCCGGCAAACATGCGCATCGTCCACAATTTGCCACGATAGCCGGTTGGATGAATGCCGCGCGTGAATGGATACTGACCGGGGTAAGCAATGTTGCGCAGGAAGTGGTCGGTTGGGGTGCCTCCATCACGGGTGAGATCGAGTGGGGTGTAGAGACGCTCAATGGGTGCACTACTGGTTGTCATAAAGGGTCCAGACCGTTCAGGTGTGCGGCGCAAAGCCGGCCAGAGGTACTGCTGTTCCCATTGTTCGTGGGCGGCAGCGAGCTGCTCGATGTCAGACATCATCGTCCCTCCTGACTGAGAATGGTAGATTGCCGAAGCGCACTCGGTGCGCGTATACTTCTATTGTACAACGGAGTCGTCAATCAGCGAACGCGCCAGCGCAATCGCCCCAACCGATTGTGCCCCGGCTGCACGCAGAGCAGCCGCGCAGGCAGCCAGGGTCGCCCCGGTGGTAAAGACATCATCAACCAGAATCAGATGTGGTGGTGGGGGAGTTGGCCGGTTCCAGGCGAAAGCTCCGGCAACGTTTGCAGCGCGGGCATTGGCCGCCAGCCTGGCCTGGCGTTGGGTAGAGCGTATCCGCACCAGCCCCTCAATCAATGGCGGCCCACCGGCTTGCCGAAGCCGGCCTGCAAGCTCAGCAGCCTGATTGAAACCACGTTCACGCAATCGGTCACGGTGCAATGGCACCGCAATCAGCGCGTCAGCCACCAATGGCCCGGCAGCCGCAGCCAGCAGATCGCCCAGGGCATGGGCTACCCGGCGTCGCCGACCATACTTGAGCTGGTGAATAGCTGAGACCAGCGCACCTTCATACCGAAACGCTACCCAGGCCCTGTCGAGACCAGCAGGCGGCGGAAAGGGCGGGAAAGGCCGTAGTCGCTTACGGCAGGCGGCACAGAAGAGATCGCCGGTCAACTGCCGGCAACCGGCACAACGGTCGGGAAAGAGCCAGTTCAGCATACGGTTGAACATAGCTGGTGTAGCGTGATCCATGGCCTGCTCCTGTGGTCAAGTGAGACATCAACCCGAACCGGCCTGGTTGCCGGCACAGAGATTTGAGATCGTCTATCGCGCTCACTCATCAGACTTACGGTACTATGCTCCTGGATATATAACCGTTCTGCGAGGCAAAAAGGTACGCCGTTATGGCTAGAACAAAATTGACCAACGCTACGATCCATACGCCAAAGCGTAAAGGGCAACTACCAACCAAAAGCTGCGCCGTTTGCGGACGACCATTTGAATGGCGCAAAAAGTGGGCACGCTGCTGGGACGAGGTACGTTACTGTTCAGAGCGCTGCCGGCGCGAGAGTCGCCGTTCACAGGCATAACATCGTTGCGGCGTCTACTCCACCCGTTGGCAAGGCGATCCGCAATCTGGAGTTCGGTGTACGTCGGCACTCCCTGGCAGCAATCATTTGCTACCCGGAGCGAAAGTGGGATACGATGTTCCGCCCTGGCGTGATTGGATGGAAGTGAGCATGCTGCATCTCTGTAAGTCTCGTCAGAGATGCGCTAAAGCGTGGCTCGGTTTCACCCTGTCGGTCACGTGGGAGAGCGATCTAGAACTTATTTCATAAAAAGTTGTACTGTCGCGCTCGCATAACCATCTCCGGTGCCATCACGCACTGGATTGGTTGCCTTGCTCGCTCATCATCCGCGTATGGCGTCGTTTGGAGTGCGGCAGCCATGCTGCCGCGCCAGCCGTACACACGATATGGCGTGTGTCGCGTCGTTGACCCGGCTGGTCACGCTGATGCCGGGTGTACCCGTCACGAACAATTGGTCGGCAATGAATGCGATACCTTCTGCCGTGCCCCTACTGTTACGTCGTCCACAACCCACTGGCGACTCGCCGGCGGTATATGTGGCAACGCCTCAGAAAGTGGATCATATCTGAACGATGCACATAGTGCCACTCCGCCATCATGCTACATGTGCTACAATGCGCCCGCGGGTCGGCAAGGCGCTACGCAGTATATTGCCGAACACGGCCGCCATCATGCTACATGTGCTACAATGCGCCCGCGGGAGTATCTGTTCGCTATGACAGGTCGGTTACCGGGTGATATATGGATACGCTGGCTGGTAAGCGAATTGTCCTCGGTGTGTGCGGAAGTATCGCTGCGTACAAGGTGGCCCAACTGGCTCGTGATCTGACGCTAGCCGGGGCGCTGGTTGATGTGATTCTGACCGAGGCTGCCGAGCGTTTTGTTGGGGCAGCAACCTTCCAGGCTCTGACCGGACGCCCGGTGCTGACCGATATGTGGAGTCTGCCCGAAGATGGTGTCGTGGGCCATGTGAGTTTGGGGATGCACGCCGATATGGTGGTCATTGCTCCGGCAACCGCGAATACGATTGCCCGTCTGGCTGCCGGGTTAGCCGATGATTTGTTGACGACCACGGTCCTGGCGACGCGAGCACCGCTGCTGATCGCTCCGGCGATGAATCCGGCGATGTATGAACATCCGGCAACACAGGCGAATCTGGCGGTGTTGCGTGAGCGCGGAGCGTGTGTGCTTGAGCCAGAGGTGGGACGGATGGCCGAGCCGGTTGTCGGACGTGGTCGGCTGCCCGAACCGGCCGATTTGCTGGCCGAGATACATGCCCTTTGGGGGCGTCGGTACGGCCCGCTCCGTGGGCGCCGGGTGGTTGTTACTGCCGGTGGCACCCGGGAACCGATTGATCCGGTACGTTATATCGGTAATCGTTCGTCGGGGCAGATGGGGTATGCGCTGGCTACCCGTGCCCGTGATCTGGGTGCACAGGTCACGTTGATCAGTGGTCCGACTGCCTTGACCCCACCACGAGCGGTATCCTTTGTCGCGGTTGAGACGGCATTAGAGATGCAGGCTGCGGTGCAGTCAGCTTGTGCGCAGGCCGATATCCTTATCATGAATGCAGCAGTGGCCGATTTTCGCCCGGCTTCTACGGCTGCCGAGAAGATCAAGAAGCACAATGATGAGGGTATGGTGCTGCATCTGGTACAAAACCCCGATGTTGTGGGTGAGCTGGCCGGGCGGCATGATATATTTAAAGTTGGTTTCGCGGCTGAAACCAATGATCTGCTGGTCAATGCCCGGCACAAGCTGCGACGTAAAGGTTTGAACCTGATTGTCGCCAATGATGCAGTGACCAGTATTGGTCAACCTGAGATTGCGCTTACCGTGCTGGACGGTGAGCGTGCCGTCGAGTTGCCACGGCAGCCGAAGGCTGTCGCCGCGGCAGCGTTGTTGGATGTTATTGTAGAGCGTTTTGAATATTGGCTGAGCACTCGCCGGCCATCTGGTGAAGAGTTTGAGGATCGATGACGACAGAACCACAATCAAATCAGTCGCCGCCTGAACCACCTCCAGCACCTCGCCCAACCCGTCGTCTGACGGTGCCGACATTGCCACGGGCAGCGGCTGCCACAAGCGGTCAACAGGTATCGCGGGCTGAAGTAAACGAATTAATTACCGCCTTGGGTGATGCCAGTCACCCTCGACACGCCGAAGCGGTGGATGCCCTGGTTGCACTGGGCGCAACCGTCGTGCCGGCTCTGTGTGCCGTGCTTGACCCTGATCGGCCCTGGTTGACGGTCTACCGGGCCACAGAAGCTCTGGCGCAGATCGGTGATGGACGGGCGACTGGCCCACTCATCAAGGTGCTCAAGCATCCCAATGCGAATGTGCGTTGGGGTGCGGTACGGGCACTGACCCAGGTTGGTGATGTACGTGCCCTCTTCGCACTTCGTGACGTGGCGCGTTCGGATCAGGGACGAACGACCTGGGGCGAGTCGGTGGCCGGTGCCGCCCAGAGTGCGCTTGAACTGCTGAACCGGCGCAGTATCTGGGCACAGAGCCTTGAACTGGTGAAGCTGGCAGTGGTCAGCGTGATCTTCCTGTTGTCGATGGCGCTGGCGTTTGGTGTCATTGGTACCCTTCGGAATGAGCTTGATCAGTTTGGCCGTTATGTTCCCGGTCAGACCGAATTGCCGACGCTGGTGTTACCCACACCGCGCCCAACGGCTACCCCGCGACGACCAACACCGGCAAGCCAACCGACAACATTGCCGGCAACCCAGGTGATTACCGGCACGGCCCTGCAGGTAGCGAATGTTCGCCCTTTACCCGGTACAAATAATCAGCCGATTGGTCGGATTAATGCCGGCGATGAGATCATCTTCCTGGCTCGCACGGCCAACGATCAATGGTATCTGATTCGCCTTGGCGAGCAACGGAGTCCGGACTCTTTTATTGCCAACCCCGATGGCAGTGGTACCGGCTGGGTCAATCGTGCGCTGGTTTCGCCGCCGCCAACTGAAGTGCCGATCCAGGAACCGTTACCGCTTCCTGCACCAACAGCGACGCCGTAGGGCGTTTCAGGCGATTGTGGCTGCACACGTGCAATCTGTGATCTCGAAATATCTGCCTGCGCTCGGTTGGGCTGTTTTCGCCGCGTGTGTGATCACGCTCTTCACACAGGTGCCGCTGCGGCGCGAGTTTGATATTGGCCGTAACGATGCCGGGATCGTTCAAGGATTTTCCGATCCCGAACCGATTCCGGCTACGGCGCAAGCTGACGCTGGTGTTGGCCGACGGGTATTGCCGACAGCCGCTCTACGTATTCCCCAGGCTGGCGCACCGGCCACAGTGACAATGCGTTGGCTTGCGCCAGCCGGAATGCCGATTGTTATCGCGATCAATGATCAGCTACCTATCCAACTGATTGCCCAGGGCCAGTGGGAAGAGCACGATGTTACGGTGAGTAGTGGCTGGCGTAAAGCCATCGATCTGGTGGTACAGATAACGACTCCAGAGTTACCGGAACAGATTCTCCTCGACCGGCTCGTTGTCACCGTGACCCCACCGGTATGGCCATATCCGGCCCAGGTGTGCTACGCGCTGATGGTTGGCGCACTGTGTGGGCTGCTGCTGCAAGGTCGTCCACGCTGGCAACCGGCACTTGCTGTTGGCGCGTATGGGCTGGTCTGGTGGTTGTTTTACCGGAGTAGCCCCTATCCGCTGCTCTACCTGCCGCCAATCATGGTAGCCGGACTGCTGGCAATCTGGTTAATCTGGCGTTGGCCGCGTCTCGTTGTATACTGGCCGCGATGGGCAACGCCAGTGCTGGTTGGTGTGATGATTATCCTCTGGATGGGTGCATTACTTCCGGTAATGACTGCCCACGTAACCCTGGCCCGTCCCGGCGTTGAGAACGATTTTCGCGTCTTTGCTACCCGTGATACACTGGAAATTATCTTTCAGGCCGATGGTTTCTACAATCTCGGCTATCCGCTGCTGCTCTGGCTGGTACGACCGCTGACGCACGACAACCCCTTTCTGGCTGCGCGCCTGATTTCGCTGCTGGCAGGTGGTGTCCTGATTGCTGGGGGCTATCTGTTGGCCCGCAGTTTGCTCTCACCTGGATTAGCATTCCTGGCAGCCGGGTGTCTAGCATTGAGTGGTATAGTCGTGCAGTATGGTTTGCTGGTCGGGAGCGATATGCCGTTTGCGGCGCTGATGACACTGGCCGTAGCTGTGACATTACATGTGCGTAGACCTTCTCACGCGCTGCTGGCGCTGATTGGTGGTGTCTTTGCCGGCGCAGCGTTTCTGATGCGTCATCCCGGCTTGCTGTTGCTGCCATGGGGCGCTGTAACCCTCTGGTACATTGCCGGTCGCCGTCCGGCACTGCTCTTCGGATTGGGGTTTGTACTGGCTGCCGCCCCCCAATTGGTGGTAAACACCCTGCAAACCGGGCAGCCCCTGTTCAATCAGCAGGCTAAAAATATCTGGCTGGCAGTGTACGCCAATACCGATTGGGGACGTTGGGATGAGGTTCCCAACAGCATCGGTCTGTTTGAGGTAATTGGCCGTGATCCGCTGCGTTTTTTGACCAACTGGAGCCGCAATGTAGTTGGTTTCATCGGGGCCGGTGCCGAAGATGTGAGTGAATTCGGGCGCGCCGATCAATTACGCTTACTCGGCTGGCCGGCGAACTGGCTGGCAATTGGGGGATTGGTTGCAGCAGGCCGGCTGGCGTGGCAGCATCGGGCCGACCGGCGCTGGCTGGCGTTGCTTGCGCTGATTGCCCTGTACGTGGCTGCTATCGCGACTGCGTTCATCTTGCCCCGTTTCTTTCTCCCGCTTACACCGCTGTACGCAGTGGCCGCAGCGTGGGCTGTAGCACAACTGTGGACAGATCAGCGTCACCTGGTGGCGGTTGCCTTGATCATAGTCGTTTTACTCAGTTCGGGGCCAATGACGTCAACGCAGGCGGTACTGGCAGCACAACCGGCAGATGAAGTGGCAGCAGTGGCGTTGGTGCAGCACTCGTTACCGACGGACGGCTCGCGACTGGTAGCCGCTATTCCTGATCGCTTGCCGTTGGCAAAATATTCCGCGATAGCGCACCTCGTTCACGTGCGCCTATCATCAACCGTCACCGCGGCCGAATTACAGGCGCTGGACGCCGACTATCTCCTTTGGGATAATGCGCAAGGGCCACCTCCAATCCCCGAACCTGAGCGCAGGCGAATCGGTGATGGCCGTTTTACCCTCTACAGCCTGACAGCGCCGGCTACAAAGTGATAACTTTCTATTTCCTACCTTCTCTCGCCTATCTTCTCATCAGCAATGCCAACCAGCCCCACTTCCACCCACCTATTCCCTATCTTCTCTCGCCTACCTCTTAATCATGTACAATAGCGTCGTACATCAGAATATACCTTGCGTCTGAGACAGACATCACAGCATGCATGAAAGGTAGCAAACAGGTCAGAATGGCATCTCCTGCTCCACGTTCTATCATCGCAATGCAACCACACCGATGGCGAATCGCCTTGATACCCAGACGACCGGTCGTCTGGGTTGGTCTCCTGATGATAATCGGTCTGATCTTGCGTCTCTGGTTTCTATCCATCTATCAGATCGACCCGCGTTTCTCAGCAGCCGACGATGGTGACTATTATCTGCGGGCGCTTCAGTTGGCGGTGACCGGCGAATATCGCGATAATTCGTGGCTCATCCGACCGCCCGGTCATATCTTCTTCTTCACTGCAATGATCCGTATCGGGCTATGGCTGGGCGATCCGGAGATTGGGATTGCGCTGATCCGGGCTGTGCAAATTTCGCTATCGCTGGTCCTGATCCCGATTGGGTATGATCTGGCACGACGGCTCTTCGATCAGCGTACCGGCCTGATCTTCGCAGCAGTTCTAGCCCTCTGGATGCCGATGGTTGAACTGCCGGTGCTGATTCTCAGCGAACCGCTCTTCTTCTTCATGCTGGCAGTTCATGTGTGGCTGTTGGTGCGCTGGCGCGAGTCGTGCCATCCCGGTTGGCTAGCTGGTGCCGGGGTAACGCTGGCTATCGCTGCGCTGGCTCGCTCACCGGGATTGTACGGGGCGATCTTTGCAATACTCTTCATCGGTGTCAGTGCCTGGACAGTCCACCATCGTCGGCACTGGCAGCCCATTGTCTTGGCGCTGTTGGCGTTTCTGCTACCCTTTGTGCTCACCATCGCTCCCTGGACGCTGCGGAATTACCTGCTCTACCACGATTTTATTGTGATCGATACCCTGGGGTCGGTTAATCTCTGGATCGCGATGAGTGATGCGGTACACGAAGGGCGTGGTGAGGGGGAAGCCAAAGGGATTCTACAAGCCATTCCACAAGAAGATCGGCAACGGTTTGTGAGTGCCGAATTGCGCCGCATTCTGCAAACAGAACCGTGGCGCTTTACCCGCAATCTCTGGCCGCATTTTCAGCATATCTGGAAGGCCCAGTTTATCGAGGATTTCTTCGTGAAAGCCAGCTTCTTTACCCGACCATTGCGGGAAGTCTGGCTTCATGGCCTGATCAGTGATCTCGCCTGGTTGAGCTTGATCCTGGCGGCACCATTTACGCTGCTTGGGCGTGGCCAGGATTGGGCAGTACGACTGTTAGCGCTGGGCTGGATCGGCTATACCTGCCTGATGGTGATGCTTATCCACGTTGAACCGCGCTATCTGTTGCCGATCTGGTTCTGGCTGACGTTGTACGGTGCAGCGATGCTCGCCCGGTTGGGACAACACCGCTGGCGTCTGGATCGCCGGCAATTACCCGCATTGATCGTCAGCCTTGGGCTGGCCTTCCTGATTTTCAGCTACCGCAATTACCCGCAGATTATCCAGAATGGTATTGCCCGCGAGCAGGCATACGCTGCGGCGATGGCTGCGCTGCAACGCGGTGATGATGGAGCAGTCGAACAGGCATTTCGCCGCATGCTGGCCGCCGATCCCGATTTTGCCGATGGTCAGGCCGAATTTGCCCGCTGGCTGCTGGCTGAAGGTCGGTATGACGAAGCCTGGAAGGTGATTGGGACCTATCCAACACACCGTGGCGATCTCGTGCGTGGTGCATTGGCGCGGGCGCAGGGCGATCTTGCAACCGCGAAGATGTTATTGCGTGATGTGGAAGAGCGCGCCGGCGAGGACGTGCAACGGCTGGCAGTGCACTGGTTATCACCGACACCGACAACGACGCTAACCCTGGGAGACGATCTTGATCTGGGGTATATGTATGGCTTCTCATTCGGTGAGCGCACGGGTGATACAACGTTCCGCTGGTTGCAGGGTGAAGGTGCTGTGCACCTGCCGTTGCCAACACCGCTGATCGGCAACGAAATTCTGACACTACGGCTGGCGATGCCGCAACTGACGAACCTGACGGTGACGATTGGTGATCGGCGGTATGAGGTAAATGTTGCGCCGGGAGGCTGGCGGGTGTATCATCTGCCTGTACCTGCGCAGATGCAGGGGGCACGTGAGGTAATTATCTTGCTCAGCGCACCGACATTCTTGCCGTATGAGCGTTTTCCCGGTAGTACCGATGCCCGTCCGTTGAGTGTGATGGTGCAGCAAATAGCAGTTCGGTGAAGTATTATGCAACAGATAGACACGACAGCCCAAACAGAACCGGTTGTGGTTCAGACATATCCCTTTACAGTAAGTGTGGTCGTCCCGGCTTACAACGAGGCGCATGGGATTGCTCAGGTCATTGAGCGTGTGCGAGCGGTATTACCCGAGGCTGAGATTGTTGTGGTGGATGACTGCTCGCAAGACGATACGGCCACCGTTGCCCATAAATCAGGTGCGCGGGTTATCCGTCATCCCGTGAATCGCGGCAACGGTGCCGCCGTTAAAACTGGTATTCGCCGCGCTCGTGGTGAGGTCGTTTTGCTGATGGATGCCGATGGACAGATGGATCCGCGCTACATTCCCGATCTGTTGGGAGGCATTGCCGCCGGTTATGATATGGTGGTGGGGGTCCGTACCCACGAGACACAGGGCGACTCGATCTTTCGGCGCTGGGGCAACCGTGCCCTCGATGCGCTCGGCAGTTATCTGGTAGAGACCAAGGTACGCGATTTGACCAGTGGTTATCGGGCGATGCGCCGCGATGTCATCATGGAGTTCATCAATCTCTTGCCCAATCGCTACTCCTACCCCACTACCAGCACGTTGGCGTTGCTCAAAGCGGGCTACCACGTCGGCTATGTCCCGGTCACCGGACAACGCCGGCAGGGTGGGCGAAGTGGGCAAAAGCTCCTGCGCAACGGCATCCGGTTCGGGCTGATCATTCTACGGATCGTCTCACTCTTCGCACCATTGCGCGTCTACTTTCCGGTAGCGCTCTCGATGCAGGGGTTGGCTCTGCTCTCGTTTCTGATCAGCTTCTTTATCACCGACCCCTTCCGTTTTCATGTTCCTAACTCGGCGATGGGCTTATTTGTTGGCAGCATTATTGTCTTTATGTTCGGACTGAACGCCGAACAGGTTGCCGCACTCCGCTTTCAACGCCCCCTGCATAGCGATGAAGAGGAGTAGTTCGTGATGCGTGTTCTGCTTTCGTGGCTGCTCCGTCTGGTCGGGCCGGCGCTGTTGCTGTGGTTTATCCTGACCAGTGATCTCAATCTGTTGTGGCAGACTGTGCGTTCGGCTGATCTGGTGCCGGTTCTCTGGTCGCTGGCCCTGCTGCCACCGTTCATTATTATCAAGTCGTGGCGATGGATTCAGATCATGCGGGCGATGAATCTCTCCCTCGATCTGCCAACGGCCTGTGCCCTCTACATGGTCGGTATCTTTTACGGAACGACAACGCCGGGGCAGGCTGGTGATCTGTTGAAGGCGATATATCTGCGCGAACGGGGTCAACCGACAGCGCCAGCACTCCTCTCGGTTGTACTGGATAGGTTGTGTGATCTGATCATTATGGCCCTGTTGGGAATGATTGGCGTCTTCGCGCTGGGTCAGCTCCTCCCCAGCCGTGAGCTACAACAGATGATCGTGATCGCGATGGGTGTTGGTCTGCTCACGATCACGGTGGTCTTGACGGCAAGGCGGCCACGTTCGTGGGTGCTGACCACACTCTTGCCGCGATTTGCGCCACGGCTGCGCTCCCGCCTGGATCGCTGGAATGAGCAGATGCACAGTCTGACGCTGACGCCGATCCTTATCGCAACGCTCGGTGGGGCAACGCTGGTCTCGGCCTTTTTCACCTTCTTCCGACTCTGGTTGCTCTTCCTGGCCCTTGATCTGAGTGCCGTGCCGTTCCTGGTCTTCGTCGGTGCATCGGCGTTGATTGCCGTGTTGCAAGCATTACCAATCTCGATTGGCGGTCTTGGTGTGCGTGATGTGGTACTGGTTGCGATCCTCGCCGCCTACGGCTACTCACAAGAGCAGGCGTTAACGCTATCAGCACTCTTCTTGCTCATCAATGTTGAACACATTATCGTCGGCTTTATCGTTTCGTTATGGTTTCCCCTCGGGCGAAGTGGTACAATTACTCCATGACATATCAGCGCTACGCGACCGTGTATGATGGTAGCGGTCAGATACGTTTTGCGCTGCTGACCGCCCTGTATCTGGAAGAGTTGTTGCAACGCCATCCGGTGTCCGGGCGACGGGTGCTGGACGTTGCCTGTGGTACCGGCACACTGCTGGCAATTCTGGCTGAGCGCGGCTGGCAGGTAACGGGAGTCGATGCTTCGGCAGCGATGCTGGCACAGGCGGCGGCAAAGCTAGCCGATGTACCGATTCCGGTTGAATTGCGACAGGGTGATATGCGAGAACTGGCGCAATTGCTGCCGGCGCATACGTTTGATCTGGTGACGTGTACTTACGACAGTCTCAATTACCTGATCGGAAGTCATGACCTGGCGGCTTGTTTGCGCAGCGTGGCGCGGGTGCTGGTGCCGGGTGGATTGTTTGTCGCCGATATGAATACTCGCCACTTTTTAGCCGTTGATTGGGGTGAGTGCGCTTTTCAGGAGCAGCCAGGCTATGTCCAGGTCGAACGAACACATTTCGATCCAGCAGCTAACCTCTCTACCATGTGGCTGACCGGTTTTATTGGCAACGACCACGATGGTTACGAACGATTTGACGAGCTGCATATCGAACGGGCATATCCCAATGACCTGGTGGCTGCGCTGATCGAGGCAGCCGGCCTGAAGATCGAAGGATGCTACGACGGCTTTACCTTTCAACCGCCAACTGATACAACTCAGCGTATCTGCTGGGTTGCCCGTAAACCACTATGCCAAAATTACTGATTCTGTCAACCGGTGGTGCGTTAGCGATTCGACGGGCGCTTGGTGCCCGTGATGATCAACTGACCGTGCGGCCTGATCTCACGGTCGTGATTGAAGAGTTTGCCAATCTGCCGGGTAGTCATCTTACGCCACAGCAAATCTTTGCTCTGACGCAGCGCATCCAACAGGTGCGTGATGGGTATGATGGTATTCTGGTTGCGACCGGCAGTGATACGCTGGAAGAGGCCGCCTTCCTCATCGATCTCTTACTCTCTGCCGGGTCGCCGGTCGTTATTACCAGTTTGCCCCGTCTCAGCACCGGTGGGGTGAGTGAGACGAATGGTCTTCAGGCTGCGATGACCGTTGCGGCAACTCCTGCCGTTGCCGGGGCAGGAGCGCTGGTTGTGGTTGACAGTACTATCTATGCCGCTGCCACGATTCAGACGCAGTTCAGTCAGGGGCCTGGTATGGTGACGGCGCCACTGGGTGCACTGGGACGGGTTGAAGGCGATCAGGTCAGCCTGCGCTTGCAGCCGGTAGGACGACAGCAGATTGCCGCGCCGCGCCTGGTCGAGCCGGTCGATCTGATACGCATTGGGGTTGGCGCCGATGATCGTCAGTTACGGCACAGCATTGCCGACAATGTCGCCGGGATTGTGATTGAGGCGCTGGGTAGCGGACGAGTTCCACCCTGGTGGTTGCCGGTGATTGGCGAAGCAGTGCAGCGCCGGATTCCGGTCGTCGTGGTCAGCCGGGCCGGGGCCGGGGGGCTGGGTGATGAATTCGGATACGTTGGCGCCTACCACGATCTGCGCAAGCTGGGGGTCATCTTTGCCCCCGATCTGAACGGGATCAAAGCCCGTCTGAAGCTGATGGCTGCACTTGCCGTTGCGCGTTCTCCCGCTGAACTACGGGCGCTCTTTCGTTAGTGTGTTGATTTGGTTTGATAGGGAACATGAGCGTATCAAATCGCGTGAATATATTTCGTTGCATGCGCGATGGTAGAGAGGTGAACTGCGATGAATGTACTACCACCGCCGGAAGCAAAAGCGGCGTATGTTGAGCAAATGTTTGCCCGCATTGCCCGCGGCTACGACCGGGTCAATCGGGTGATGACGTTTGGGCTTGATCAGGGCTGGCGGCGTAAAGTGGTGGAATATGTTGCGCCACCGGTACACGGTCGTGCGCTTGATGTTGGTACCGGTACCGGTGATTTTTTGATCGAACTGGCAGCCTGGGCCCGTGAAGGGATGGTGGTCGGGGTTGATTTTACCGTGCCCATGATGCAGGCCGGCCAACCGAAAATTGCTGACCTGGCCCAAAGTGGACGTGCTGCCTTTGTGGCCGGTGATGCGTTGCAGTTGCCGTTTCCCGACAACACCTTCGATGCGATTACCACCGGTTTCGTCTTGCGGAATGTCACCGACATCCCGGCAGCGCTGCGGGAGATGTACCGGGTGGCCCGGCCCGGTGCTACCATAGCGTGTCTGGAAGTAGCTCGACCACGGCATCCGTTGCTGCGCTGGGGGCACCGCATCTATTTTGAGCACGTCGTACCGTGGATCGGAGCATTGCTGGGTGGTGATCGCCGTGCTTACACCTATCTCCCGCAATCGGCGCACGCCTTTCCGCCTCCCGATGAGCTGGCGGCAATGATGCGTGAAGCGGGCTGGAGTCACGTCTTTTACCGCCTCTATGGCCTGGGTGCGGTTGCAATTCATGTCGGTGCAAAAAAGATGTAGCGACAATGACCATCACTTCAAACACTTGCATGAGGTTGCCCCATGTACCACGACGATGATGATGACGATGAGATTCGACAGCGAGCCAGACGGCTGATGCGTTTGCGCCGTGAACGCGAATGGTTCGATGACGACGATTATTGGAATATGCAACCCAGAATCGGTTATCGGTCACAGCCAATCCGAAGTGGTATTTCGGGTTCGGTCATCGTCCTTTTCATAGTCGTGCTGTTGATCGGGATTGGCGGTTTCTGGATAACACAGCGCATCAGTGCCCTTGGCAGTGCAATCCCGAATGTGCAGGTGATTGTCCAGACGCCGACACCCCAGATCATCAGCGGTGCGGCTGTCGTGCAGCGAATACAGCAACTCAGCCGACTCGAAACCAGCAAATACACCATTGAGCGGGTTATTGATATCCGCCAGGGCAGCAATATTCCGATTATCGGTGATTGGCTGGCCAGCGATGCGATATTACTCATCGCTCACGGCACGGTGGTGGTAGGGGTCGATCTGAGTCAGATCACCCCTGATGCGGTCACTGTTTCGCCTGGTGGCCGGCAAATTACCGTGCGTCTACCACCGGTACAGGTCTTTAGCGCAACCCTTGACAACAGCAAAACTCGTGTCTACAGTCGTGAACGTGGTTTACTGGCTCCAAACAATCCAAATCTGGAGACAATAGCTCGCCAGGCGGCTGAACAGCAAATTCTGCAGGCAGCCTGCGAGGATGGGATTATGGAGGAGGGTACGCGCAATGCCGAGCTGGCACTCCGCCAGTTTCTGGGCCTGATCGATGGTGCAGTTGTCGAGGTCGTGACCTCACCTCCAGCATCATGTACGGTCTCGCCATAATGGAAACGACAAAGGCACTTCACATGAGTGTTCCGTATGGAGTAGTGATTGGGGGATTGGGAGAATACGCTGACGAATATCTGCTGCCTATCTTCATTGCGTCTGGTTATCAGATATGGATCACACGAGGGGCAGCCCCGCTTTACGACACATTAAGCCGCCAGATCGATCTGGCGCTGGTCAGTATTCCAGATCAGTCGTATCTCGGTCAGATTCCTGAACTGCTCAAACAATGGCAGGGTGTCTTCATGCTGATTGGCCCTCGTAATGATCAACTGGTGGTGGAGTCCTTTGCCCACGGTGTTGACGACTACATTTCCCGACCCTTCCGTACCGATGAACTTATAGCACGAGTACGTGCTCAGTTGCGGCGACGACAGCGTTATCTACCGCTGCCATTCACAGCCGGTCCCTTCACCTTTGATCTGGCCGCGCGCACCATCTCTTTTCGCGATCAACCACTTGATCTCGATCTACCTGCATTCGCCCTCCTCACCGTATTAGCCGAGGCGCCAACCCGCCGGTTTACATCAACTGAATTACTAACGCTCGTCTGGGGTCGCGGACAGGCAAACAATGTCTCGCTCCTTGAGTCAACCTGGCAATGTATGCGTCAGCAGATTGAAGGCGATGAAAGCGTCCTGGTTGGTGATATTACGCGAGAGGTGGCATTGTTACAGTGATAAGTTCATGGGAGACGTAGCACGGGCGTCGGCCTGTGCTACGAGGCAACCTGGAGGCCACGGGGATAACATTGCTAGAAATGCAGTTGATGCCTCACGTCCCTCGATTTGATGTACATCAAGTATCTGGCATCAACAGTAAAACGGTAACCACCGCTGATTGAGGCGCTGTTGTGGATCAAAAGCCTGCTTCAAGCGCTGACTCAGATCGTTCAATTCGGCGGACGGCGAACATCCCCAGCGCAATTGCTCCATCTCCGTCGGCAGATTTCCTGTTGTGATCTGGGTGTGCGGCCAGCGTTCACGCAGATGGTTGAGTAAGGTTGCAATCTGATCAACCGTACCGTTGAGATGAGCATAGATAATCCCGCGGTACGGACATCCGCCTGATTGGATAGAGATGTGTAACTGTGCAGCAGACTGGTGCAAATCGTTCCATGCAGTCATACATTGAGATGGTAGCGTAGCCATGCGCATTGACCACTCGTTGGCAGACGTGGACGGGGCAAACAGACGGTGAATCGGCGACCAGTGCTGCTGCTGCTCATGACTGTCATCAATCAACACGTGCTGCGCCCCTGACGCTGTAGCAAGAACCGCACATTCAGAAGCTGCACGGGTACACGCAGCCGGATGACCGGCAAACTGGACAACAAGGTTGATCAGCGGGGATGTTGATGAGCGGAAGATTCCGCTCGCGACCGGACGAAACACTGTTGTCGCCATTGCAGATAAGCACGCGTTCAGGTCTGACATCGTCTCAAAAGCAGCAGAAAAGGTGACTGTGGCTGGAGGTTGCGGAAATATGCGCAGTCTGACCTCACTGATAATACCGAGGGTGCCGTAGCTGCCGATGAAGAGTTTCGTCAGATCGTAGCCACTGACATTCTTGACCACCTGCCCGCCAACGTGAATAACTGTCCCATCCACCTGTACTATGGTTAACCCTAACACGAGATCGCGCAGGCCGCCATATCCCAATTGCTGCGGATCATCGGCTGCCGTAGCGATCAGACCACCCAGAGTTTCGTAATCTGCCTGATCAACATCGAGCGGGAACTGCTGACGGTGCGTTGCCAGCAACGTCTGTAGCTCGGCCAGGGTCATACCGGCTTCGACCCCAATCGTGAGATCATCGGGTTCGTAGTGTAAGACGTGCTGCAATCTGTGAGTGACGACAACGACATCCGGTGGTTTGATCAGTGTCCCGATCTGCTGGCGGGTACCGCCACCCCACGGAATCACATGCAGTCCATAGCGATAGCAGGTAGCCATCACTTTAGCCAGTTCCTCAGTCGATGCCGGCCACACAACCCACGTTGGTGTGTGGCCCTGTACGGCATACTGAGTGGCTTCCTCACCTCGTCGGATATGGTCTGATCCCACGATCTCGGCTAATGCATGCTGAATCTGGGCAGTTGGAACATTAACTGCCACTGCCATCAACGCATCGGCTCGTTCGCGAGCGAGCGCAATTGGATCGAGATCGGTTGGAAAAACCTTGCCCGGATTGAGGCGTCGTTCTGGATTAAAGACAGCGTAGACCGCAGCATGGGCTGCCAGATCGGCACGATGGTAGAGACTCAACAAAAAGTCGCGCTTCTCGAATCCGATACCGTGTTCACCACTAACTGCCCCGCCTTCATGAATGCTCAACTGCAAAATAGCATGAGTGATCGCATGCGTTTTTGTAACCTGATCGGGATCAGCGGGATTATACAGTATCAGAGGATGCAGATTGCCATCACCTGCATGGAACACATTTGCGACAGGCATACCATAGGCTTTACTCAAGCGCTGAATGTGTGCCATCATTGCCGGCAGCCGAGTGCGCGGAACCACCGTATCAACCAGATAAAATGATGGAGCAAGCGTGTGAAACGAAGCAAACGCACTTCGTCGTGCTGACCAGAGACGCTCTTGATCCGAAGGCGTGGTAGCAGTTCGCAACTGAAAAGCCCCATGTTGACGGCATATATCGCCGATCTCGGCCATCGTCTCATCAAGTCCCTCGGTAAATCCATCGACTTCAACAATCAGCGCTGCCCCTGCTTCTTCCGGTAAATTTGCCTGTTGCGCCAGATTCACCGCCAGCATCGTTGTACTGTCCATCACCTCCAGTGCGGTGGGAATGTGTCCGGCGGCTAGGATTGCACTAACAGCAGTACATGCGGCAACGACATCCGGGAACAGTGCCATAGTTACCCGCTTCGTCTCTGGCGCACGCGTGAGGCGAACAATAGCCCGGCTGACAATGCCAAACGTCCCCTCGGAACCAATGATCAGGCCGGTAATGTCGTAGGTGTGCCAGGTGAATGTCTCGGTGCCGTCACCAGTCCAGCATTGACGACCATCGTGCAGGGTAATCTCGACAGCCAGCACGTGATTGGTGGTGACACCATACTTCAGGCAGCGGGGGCCGCCGCTATTGTTGGCGATGTTACCACCAATGGTGCACATCTGCCATGAAGCGGGATCGGGAGCATAAAACCAGCCATCTTCAGCAACAGCGGCGCTCAGATGATAGGTGATCAGACCGGCCTGTCCCTGTGCCTGGCGATTGGCAGTGTCAATCCGTTCAATCGCATTCATCTGAGAAAGATCGATCACTACACCGCCATACAGTGGTCGTGCGCCACCGGCGAGGCCAGTACCTGCCCCCCGCGCCACAATCGGCAGGTGAGTCGTACGCACCAGTTTAACGATAGCCGGAATCTGGTCGGGCTGCGTAGGGCGTACAACCAGATCGGGCAGACGGTAGTCGCCGGGTAACCAGTCATGCCGGTATGGTGCCAGTCTTTCAGGTTCGTCAATAACGTGTTCTGTGCCGACCAACCGACGCAGAGTCTGAACTAGTTCTGTAACATTCATTTTGCTTTCCGTATATTGAAAAATAATTCCTTATTTTGAAATGATACACCATCTGCAAACACATTGTCAAGACAGGAGAGGATCACTTTCTGAAAAAGGAGAATGTCAAGGAGGGGAAGGGGTCTCATATGAGATAACCCAAGTTGCTACCTTTGTCATCACAGAGATACAGAGGATATACATTACCCGAGTTGCTGGCTTGAGGCGTAACGCAGTGCGTCCCTGACCACCGGATGCTACCTGAACTACCTGAATCGTTCATGCGGTTACACCACCCGGTGTTGAGTGCAATGTCGTACTGTTGATCCTGGCAGTCAGCCTTCGTGGCGTGCTCACAGCATGGGGGCCACTTGAGTTATCAAATAGTGATTCCGTGCATCATTGCCGATACCACTCATCGCTGTTCATCAGCCTGATGATGGGGACTCGCGCCGAGGGGAACTCCAGAACCGATTCTATGAGTAACGATCACATACTGCATCCCCGTATCTAGTAGGGTCAACAGTGTAACACGTGCCGGATCGTGAGTACGACTGTTGCGGCAGCATCGCTGCCGCACTCCACACCGCGTAACACGCGGATGACAGGCGGGCAAGGCAAACTATCCAGCGCGTGATGGCACCACTGGAGCGGGTAGTCCGTCGTTGGTGATTGGTAATCGTTCACGCGTCGGTGCGACAGTCTGGAAGTACGAGAGCATAGATTTTATCAGATAAGTTCTACATACACCAGGATGGTCCGGTTACCCCTTGACAAACGCACATCATTCCGCTACACTACATACCACATAACGAAATAATATTTCATATAACGGAAAACAACATGATCCACTTTGCGCTTAACCTATCACTTACCATGCGT
This sequence comes from Chloroflexus sp., assembly GCF_034432675.1. Taxonomy (GTDB): domain Bacteria; phylum Chloroflexota; class Chloroflexia; order Chloroflexales; family Chloroflexaceae; genus Chloroflexus. The sequence goes on from NZ_DAOUBI010000006.1 coordinate 32,699, forward strand.
GAACTGGCATGGTCTGAACGCTTCGACACAGCGGCGCGGCTCGGTTTTGGTGTAGTCGAGTTTTGGTGGCCAGATGGGGCCGATCTCAAGGCAATCAGCCGTCAATTGCGCGATCTCAATCTGCAAGTCGCGCTGGTCAATTTTGCTGCCGGTGCATTGGCCCAGGGGGAACGAGGGTTGCTGAACCACCCGGAACGGCAGCATGAGTTTCGCGCCAACGTTCCGATGGCGCTGGAGTTTGCCCAACAGATTGGGTGTCGGCGGCTGAACGCCCTGGTTGGCAGGCTCCTGCCCGGTGAAGATCGCGCTTCACAGATGGCACGAGTACGCGAGAATCTGGCATGGGCTTGCGAGCAGGCAGCCGCAGCCGGGATTGAGGTGGTTGTCGAGTCGCTCAATGCCTGGGAAAACAGTGGCTATCTGCTGACCAATACCGCCGAGACGCTGGCATTTCTGGCGAGTGTTGGCGCACCGAATCTGCGTTACCAGTACGACTGTTACCACATGCAGTTGATGGAAGGGAATATTACTCGCACGATCCGCGAACACGTTGCCCGTATCGGTCATATTCAGGTCGCCGATGCTCCCCATCGCCACCAGCCCGGTACCGGTGAGTTGCATTTTCCGTACATCTTCCGGGCAATTGTCGAGAGTGGCTACACCAGTTTTGTCGGCCTGGAGTTTATCCCTGACCGCGAACTGGCCGCTTGCCTGGAATGGCTACCCCCAGACCGCCGGCAACCGATAGCGCTTGAAGCCCTGCGTTGGTCGGCAGTGGGTGAAGAACAGGAGCGTTAATCGCTCTCGTTATGACCGCCGCGATGTTTGCCCCAAACCTGGCGTTGTGCGGACGGTATAGCGTGTCTCGTTTATATCTATCATCGACAGGAGGTTGCACATGACACCACAGGTCGGTTTTGTTGGGCTGGGGATTATGGGCAAACCGATGGCCCGCAATCTCCACCGTGCCGGCTTCTCGGTTATGGTCTGGAGTCGCTCACGCCAGCCAATGGATGAGCTGGCTGCTGAAGGGCTGTACCCCGCCAAGAGTCTGCCGGCGCTGGCGCAGCGCTGCCCAGTGGTCATAACAATCCTACCGGACAGTGCCGATGTCGCTGAGGTTGTGCATGGTGCTGATGGTCTTCTACAGCATATGAAGCCCGGTAGCCTGATTATCGATATGAGTACTATTTTGCCCGAAACGGCCCGCCAGCTTGCCGCTGCTGCCCTTGAGCGCGGGATAGCGATGCTCGATGCGCCGGTGAGTGGTGGTGACAAAGGAGCGATTGCCGGTACACTCTCGATCATGGTTGGCGGCGATCCGGTAGCATTTGAGTGCGCCCTTCCCTTCTTCCAGGCGATGGGTAAAACGATCACCTATTGTGGGCCAAGTGGCTCTGGTCAGATCGTCAAAGCCTGCAACCAGATTGCGGTAGCGCTCAATATTGCTGGTGTAGCCGAAGCGTTGGCGCTGGGGCTGGCTGCCGGTATTGATCCAGACATCATGATCCGCGTGCTGGGTGGCGGTCTTGCGCAAAGCAGGGTTCTCGAACTACGCGGCCCGACGATGGCGCAAAAGACGTTCACCCCGGGCTTTCGCGTGCGCCTGCATCTGAAGGATATGGGCATTGTACGTTCCACCGCGGCAACGTATCAGCTCCAGTTACCTTTCAGCGATCTGGTATATCAGCATTTCCAGACGCTTGTCGAACAGGGGTATGGCGATCTCGATCATTCGGCGCTGGCGATCTCGTTGGGGCACACGAGCCGTTAATTTTTTGTTTCAATATAATGGAAAATAATTCCATAATGTGAAAGGAGTGTATCATGCCGCAGATGAACGTGATGGATGCGGTGATTAAGGTGTTAGAGAGTGAGGGGGTGCGCTACGTTTTCGGGGTGCCCGGAGCAGCAATTCTCCCCTTTTACGATGCATTGCGCAAGAGTCAGCACATCCGCCACCTCATTGTTCGACACGAAGAGGGTGGTACCCACGCCGCTGATGGTTATGCACGAGCGACCGGCGATGTTGGTATTTGCGTTGGCACCAGTGGCCCGGCGGGAACGAACATGATTACCGGCTTGTATACCGCAATGGCCGATTCGATCCCGATCATCTGTATTACCGGTCAGGCACGTAGCGACATGCTGCATAAAGAAGCCTTCCAGGCGGTTGATATTGTCGAAATTGCGCGACCGGTCACGAAATGGGCTGTGCAGGTGAAAGAAGCTGCGCAAATGCCGTGGGTCTTTCGGCGGGCGTTCCAGATTGCTCGCGAGGGGCGGCCTGGGCCGGTATTGATCGATCTGCCGGTCGATGTTCAAAAGCAGGTGATTGCCTACGATCCTGACCTCGATGCAGCCTTACCAGTATACCGGCCCGCTCCGCCGCAGTCTGCGCTTCGTCGAGCGATAGAGATGATTCTGGCGGCTGAACGTCCGCTCTTGATGCCCGGTGGTGGAGTCATTCTGACCAATGCCGCCCCGGAACTACTGGCGTTAGCCGAATATTTGCAAATTCCGGTTTCACCGACGCTGATGGGAAAAGGTGTAATCCCCGAAGATCACCCGCTCTATGCCGGCATTGTGGGCATTCAGACCCAGCAACGGTTTGCTAACGCGATCTTTCTCGAAAGCGATTGTGTGCTGGCTATTGGTGCTCGCTTTGCCGACCGCCATACCGGTCAGCTCGATGTGTATCGCGGCAATCGTACCTTCATCCACATCGACATCGAACCAACCCAGATTGGCAAGGTCTTTCCACCCGATCTTGGCATTGTTGGTGATGCAAAACTGGCCCTGACCGGCTTGCTGGCGGAAGCCCGGCAACAGACATCGCCTCGTCAGCCTGCCGCCTGGCAATCGCGCGTATTGGAATTGAAGCAAAGGCTCCAGCGGCGTGATGACTTCGATGATGTGCCGATCAAGGCACCGCGTGTATTCCGTGAGCTGAATGAATACTTCGACCGCGATACGATCTTCGTAACAGCGATTGGTCTGTATCAGATCTGGTCGGGTCAATTCCAGCGTACTTATCGGCCCCGCCACTACATGGTCTGTGGTCAGGCCGGTCCGCTCGGTTGGGAGGTGAGTGCCTGTACCGGGGTGAAGCTGGCTCGTCCCGATCAGCAGGTTGTTGGTATTGTCGGTGATTACTCGTTTCAGTTCCTAATGGAAGAGGTCGCCGTTACTGTACAGTATCGGATTCCGTTCGTGTTAGTGATGATCAACAACACCTACATGGGTCTGATCCGTATGGCCGAACTACCGTACCAGATGAATTACGAGGTGAAGCTGGGGTACGAGACGGACGATGGTAATAATGTCGGTATTGATCACTGTCGGGTGATGGAGGCAATGGGTGGATTGGCCGTTCGTGTCACCTTACCTGACCAGATCCGACCGGCATTGGAATGGGCGGTGCGCGAGAGTAATGCCCGCCGCCTTCCGGCCCTGGTTGAGGTCATGACTGAACCGGAAGAGAATGCGGCGATGGGTTCGCGCATTGATCAAATTCGGGAGTGGCATCCGCTTCCCGAAGCGCAAACAGTTGAAATTTGACATAAAATATCTGGCGGTATATTACACCTGAACGTGGATGTGCTGTACCTGTCATCCCGTACTCTCAAATGGCGTGCTGGTAGCACTTCAGTACCGGGATGACAGGATTACTCCTCCTTGACGTATCGGGCTTCTTAAAGCGATCAAATCAGGCAAGATACGGTGCCCGCCCCCTGTTTGGAAAAGCCGTAAACATTCACTTACGGTCATGCCGTCTGGAATAGGTTTTCGGAAAATACCCCAGGGTTCGTAGCAACCGCGTGGCATTGAGCAAACATCGGGGAATTCATCCTCAGCATTCTTTGGTCTATCACCACCGCGAAGCGTTCGGACCAACCGAACAACCTGTCCACGAAACTCGAAACCGGCCTGAACAATGGCAGTAAAGACTGTTTGGGAAAGAAAAACATTTGATGCAAGAAATACATAGCCACCAGGACGTAACACTCGTAAAGCCAGCCTGGCCCACTCGTAAAAGTAATGTTGTATTCGTTCTCTTTCCTTTGGATTTAGTGCAGTAAATCTTGGTAAGGGTGATCTGGTATGACCATCAAAAGATGGCGGAATGCGCCAGATTCCTCCATTGCCATTTGAGCGCTTTTCCAATTGCTCAGGATCGTATTCCTTCACGCCGTAGGGTGGATCGGTAACAATGGCATGAATGCTATCGCCTGGGACTTCGCTTAGCCATTCAAAACAATCAGCATGTATGACTAAAGATTTGGTAAAAGAGTGAAATTCATGGTTAAGGGTGTAAGTCTGTTCGAGATAGTTGATTGACATTATGATCACCTGAACATTTTCGACAACCTGGTATACCGAGACGATTTCACGGAAGGTTAATCAACCATCTGTGTTTTCTAAAGTATTGGGTGCTGATAATCTTTTAAATATCGTACAATAGAACAAATGTTTTGTCAAGAAAATCTGTCTGGCAAGGTTTGACTTTTTCCAGCCTTAAAGGTGGTTGTACCTTTTCACCGTTAAGATGTGATCTTGCACGGAAGGATATCCGCTCAGGCTACTATCCGGCAAAAAAAGGCACCAGTCTAACGCATCATCGTAGTGACCAATTGCCATAACATCATTATATCCATCTTTGCAAAATGCTGCGATGGGGCCTGAATCGCCCGGAACGAAAGCTGTTGTGTTGATTACTCCATTGCACCGGGAATAATGCCACTCGTCCTGTCTTCCCCCATTCCTGCAAGCGCGGACTTCCGATCTACCGGTGCTGGTCTGGATGGGATCAACCGCATCCATCCTACCCCCAGTCTTGAATGCACACCCCCTCCGCAGCAAAATATCACTACCCGTGCGAGACACAAAAAAGCGAGGTGGATACCCACCCCGCTCTTATGAAGTATCACAACCCTACCGTGCCATCCCATCACCGCGTCGCCTGGCTAATTCCTGCCAGCGGCTGCGCCACATCGCCACCCAACTCGTACCGCGCAACCGCCAGGTACCGACGATGCCGTATGGCAGGAAGAGCACGATGAGAATATACACGATCCCAAACAGCAGCGGCCACGCCGGCCCGAAGAAGAAGTTCAGCCAGTACCCCAGCAGTTGGATCACGGCGGCCCCAAGCATCGGCCCGATCAGCGAACCGACGCCGCCAATGATCGTCATCAGGAGCGCATTGATCGTTGTTCCTACGCTGAGCACCGCCGGGTTTGCGTTGAGATTCCACAGCGCGTTGAATGCACCGGCCAGCGCTGCCATGACACCGCTGACGGTGATGGCGATCAGCTTGTAGGTAAGCGTATGGTAGCCCAAGACTCTGGCCCGTACCTCGTTGTCGCGGATCGCCATCATTACCCGCCCGGTTGGCGAATTGACGACCTGGCGGGCCAGGAGGTACATCACTACTGCAAATCCTAACGCGAGATAGTAGAAGCGCAGACGTTCGTTGGTCGGGCTGATCCACGCCGGTACCGGAATACTTTGCAACCCATCCTCTGCCCCTGTCCACTGGCGAAAGTCGGTTGCTTCGGCCAGGAGGAAGAACATCTGGGCAAAGGCCAGTGTCACCATCGCGAAGTAGACACCGCTGACCCGCAACGAGAGCAGGCCAACAATCAGGCTTTGCAGTATCGCAATGACGATGACGGCCACAAATGCTGAGCCGAGATCCCAGCCGGCATGTTTGAGCAAAATCCCAATCGTGTAGGCACCCGTGCCGAAGAAGAGAGCGTGACCGAAGGAGAGAATACCGGTATAGCCCATCAGAATGTCGTAGCTCATCGCAAAAACGGCCAGAATGAAGACCTGGATGAGCATGCCCTGCCAGAATTTTGGTACCCCACTGTCAATTGGCTGCCCGGTGAGCAGTGCTATCAGATAGGGGAAGGCGATCAGACCGCCGATCAAGGCCAGGCCGGCCCATTGTGGTGCTTTCAAACGTGTCAGCATCGCCTACTCCTTCTTCCCAAAGAGACCTGCCGGGCACAGCAGGAGCACCAGCGCCATGATCAAGACCGTTGAAGCTCGCGCAATTGAAGGCGAAAAGGTGATCGCTTCGCTCATCCATGGCAGTTGGATACCGGTCAGGACAATCTGATCACCAAAGGCGCGCGCCAGCCCAACCAGCAGTGCGCCCAGCGCTGCGCCGGTGAAGCTGCCCATGCCCCCGATGACGACGGCGATAAAAGCCTGCAACTGAAACTCCTGCCCCAAACCAGGACTAATGCCGAGGAATGGTGCCGCTGCCACCCCGCCCAACGCGGCAAGGCCGGCTCCAAGCGCAAAGACCAGAGTGAAGACGCGGCGGACATTGATCCCCAACGCCTGTACCATTTCGCTATCCTGAACACCGGCCCGAATGATCATCCCCAGGCGGGTGCGGCGCAAGAGGAGGGCAATGCCGATAAACATGGCAATGCCCAGGGCAATAATAAAGATTCGATAGCTAGGGAATGGTCGCCCCAATACGTCAATACTGGCACAGTTGTCGCGGAGCCAGGCAATCAGGTTGGGTGATGGGCAGTCAGGTCCGCGTCGACTAAACCATTCGGGTAACTCCATAAAGTAACCGCCCGGCCCCCAGATGCCTTTCACTAGCTCGGTGCCGACGAAGACCAGCCCCAGTGTGACCAGTACCTGATAAATAGGCCGACTGTACAGCGGGCGAATCAGGCTCCATTCCATCAGAGCACCCAGCGTAGCGCCACTAGCAGCACCGATCACCAGGGCCAGGAGAAAGCGGATGTTTGCGTTGATGCTCAATAGCCAGCTTTCGGCAGCGAGGCGGAATGGTGCGATGATCAATGCCAGCCCAAGCATGCTCAACACCAGGACAAGATCGGCTCCTGTTGGGGGACGAGAGTGTTCTTTGCCGATCAGAACAGCGATCCCCGCAATGAGGCCGGCTATTGTCAGTCCTAGCGTGCGCCCAACAAAGATGGCGGTCGGTGCCTGTGCCTGCTCAGTCGGCACTCGCCCACCCGAACTGAGCGCAGTGGTGGCCAGCGGTGCCAGCTCGAACCCCCACATTGCTAGTCCGCCCACGATTAATGCCCCAACCCAAAACCACCAGCGCGGTGCCTTGATTCGATTGGTGGGGAACCGGTGCGCCAGGAGCCACCCCGCTACAAACGCCAGCACAAACGGCATCGTGTTCAGCAACAAACGCGGGTTGGCGTAGAGGGTAAAGCCCACATAGGCACCGATCATAAACAGTGTCCCATGGGCGAAATTGAGTACATCCATCAGGCCGAAGATCAGTGAAAGACCAGATGTGACTAAAAAGTAGAGTGCCCCCAGCGTCAGGCCAGAGAGGAGAATACTGGCGAGAACACGCGGTTCGTAATAGGTGATTGCCCAGTATGCAAAGATCAATGTCGCACCGATCCCGGCCAGCAAGCCTCGTCGCTGTCGAATAAATTCATTCATGGATCTCCTCACTGTGGCACGATAACGGCGCGGCATCGTGCCGGTCGCTTGCAACGGTCTGACGAGCGTCATCTCTGCATCAGATTGTCTCGACCGCCGGCGGTATTGCCGCCATGGTTGCTTGCAACGGTCTGACGAGCGTCATCTCTGCATCAGATGACGCGCTAAGCTCTTGCTGCCATCCCGCTTACCCGGCTCCCAGATACCTGTTAATCGTTGCCTGATCGTGGATCAGGTCGGCCATCTTCCCGTGCTGAACACTGTGGCCATCGTCGAGAATGTAGTATTCGTCGGCCAGTTGGGCTGCCATAGCAAAATTCTGTTCAACGAGCAAAATCGTTGTTTCCGTCGCCATCTGGCGCAACGCGGCCATAATTTGTTCAACGATGATCGGAGCCAGCCCTTCACTCGGTTCGTCAATCAAGAGCAAGCGATTCTCTGCTACCAGTGCCCGGGCAATCGCTAACATTTGCTGTTGGCCGCCGGAGAGTTTGCCACCGGGATGGCGGTAAAAGCGCTTCAGGTCGGGGAAGAGGCCCATAATCAGGTCACTCCGTCGGGCCAGATCACCGCGTTTACGTTCGGCGAGCCGCAAGTTCTCCTCGACGGTGAGATCGCGAAAAATAGCCCGGTGTTCAGGGACGTAGCCGACCCCCAGGCGAGCAATGTCATACGCCGGACGTCCGTTGATCACTTCTCCGGCCAGGCGAATACTTCCCTGTCGCGGCGGATTCAGGCCCATGATCGAACGTAGCGTCGTGGTCTTGCCGGCACCATTGCGCCCTAGCAGCGCGGTGATGCTTCCGCTACGCACGCGCAGCGATACTCCTTCAAGAATGTGAAATTGACCGATATAGGTATGAATGCTATCAACGTCCAGCAATATTTCGCTCATTGCCGACCTCCGGCGAAGGTCGTTCCCAGGTAGGCATCGCGTACCGCCTGATTGGCACTGATCTCAGCCGGGCTGCCCTCTGCCAGCACACGCCCCTGGTGCATCACCGTAATTGTTTCAGCCAGACTCATCACCACCGACATATTGTGTTCGACGATCAAAATCGTTTTGTTCGTTCCTTGCCGAATGTTACGCAGTAAGTCCAGCAACATCGGCACCTGTTCCGTTGCCATCCCTGCCGTTGGCTCGTCGAGCAGGAGAATATCGACGTCACCGGCCAGCAGAATCGCTAGCTCAAGCCGACGTTTGTCGCCGTGGGGGAGCGTGGCTGCAATCTGGAGTGCCCGTTCGTGTAAGCCAACCTGTTGTAACGCCGCATAGGCCCGTTCGCTGTAGGTGTGGATCTGGTTTGCACGCTTCCAGATGTGCAGATTTTCCCGTCCACGAGCCTGCGCAGCCAGACGGACATTTTCCAGTACGGTCAGGGTTGGAAAAATGTTGGTAATTTGAAACGACCGTCCGATACCGAGATGGGCCATTCGATGCAGGGGGACGTGCGTAATCTCACGATCACGCAAGAAGACCCGTCCCGCTGTCGGTTTGAGATAACCGCTAATCAGATTGAAAAGAGTCGTCTTTCCAGCACCATTCGGCCCAATAATCGCATGCACGCTTCCGGCGCACACCCGCAGATCGACGTGATCAACGGCGCGCAGGGAGCCGAAATCACGGGTCAGGGACTGGGTTTGAATGATCCATTTGCTCACAAACGCACCTTCGCTTCCAGCATGTGCCGCGCATGCCCACACCGGCATGCGCGGCGAGTGTAACGGTTACTTGCAGCGTCCTAATGCTGCCGGTACAGCACAGGGCGGTGCCGTCTGTTCGGGGGTGAAGAGGGTGACCAGCTCGAAGAACTTGAAGTCAGGATCGTTGGTGTTGAGCAGGCGCACCAGGGTCATCGGCTGGAGGAGTGCGTGATCTTCGGCCCGCACCGTGTAGGTTCCCTTCGGCCCGTCGAAGGTCATCCCTTCGAGAGCGGCAATCAAGCCATCGGCAGCCGGATCGCCATTGGTCTCTTCCAACGCCTTGACCAGCATAATAGCGGCGTTGAAGCCACTCTCAGTGAAGAGATCAGGGGGAACGCCATACACTGCTTTGTGGCGCTCGACCAGCCAGTTATTCACCGGATTATCGAATAGGCTGTAGTGATAGACACTCACACCGACCGAACCGATGGCATCGGCATAGCCGTTGACCATCGTCTGATTGTCACCGAACCCAGTCGCTACCGTCATGACATCGAACACACCCAGTTGCTGCATCTGCTGGAACATGGGCACGAAACCGGTTCCCGACCAGGTTACAATCAAGACTTCTGCGCCAGAGTCGAGGAGCTGGTTGATGTACGGGGTGAAGTCGGTCGTATCCGGCGGTGCAAAGATGGTACCGGCACCCTCTGCAGTGTCATTGAGCACGAATTCGCCACCGAGGGCTTTGACCGTGAGGTAGAATGCACCCGCTGAACCGCGACCGAACGCATTGTCTTGCGCAATCTGCACGAATTTCTTGCCGGTCTGCAAGAGAGCGGCACTCATGGTGAGGGCGTCTTGCACGCTGGTACGACCGGCGCGAAAGGTGTAGATATTAAAATTCTCGCCGGTGAGAGCCGGGGTGGCTGCCGGTGCTGCGATATAGACGATCTTATTCTCGGCGGCAACTGCCGAGATCGCCAGTGCTACCGGCGAGCTGGGTGAACCAACGAGCACGTCGGCCCCATCACTCTCGATCGCCTCGCGGGCCAGCGAGACCCCGGTCTCTGCATTACTGGCGGTATCTTTTACCACCACATTGATTGGTCGGCCTGCCACCTGATTGGTACCGTTCGTCGCATATTCCAGGCCGAGCGTGAAGCCGCGTTCAAGCATCGGGCCGTAGATAGCCAGCAAACCAGAGTTGTCGGTCATTAGCCCAACCACAATCGGTTCGCCGGTCGTGGCCGCGGCGGTCGGTGCCGCGGTTGGTTCGGGGGCAGTGGTCGGTACGGCGGTTGGTTCAGGTGCGCTGGTCGGTGCCGCAGTCGGTTCTGGGGCTGCAGTTGGCTGTGCGGTCGACCCACCGCCACACGCACTCAGGGCGAGGGCAAAGACTATCAGCAACGTGATAGCCAGTTGGCGGACAAAACGGACAGTGTGCATCGGTCGCTCTCCTTTGTCACGGACATCTGTATTATTCCGGCGGGCGGTTGCCCGAACAACATAGCGTGTTACGCTTGTGGCACCATCACAAGTGCCTCGCCATCAACAATCAGTCGTTGGTCGCTACCGGTACACTGCGTGCGGAGCGTGATCAGTGGTTTATCGGTCCGAATATGGGTAATGGTCACTGTTGTGGTAAGCATCTCGCCAACACGGGCCGTGCTGTGGAAGGTGAATTCCTGGCGGAGATATATTGAACCCGCTCCCGGTAATTTGACACCCAGCACGTGGGAAAACAGTGCGCCGATCAGCGGCTCTGGCACAGTCTTTTGTGGTTGGTCAGCGCAGAGCCGTGCATATTCGTCAATCAGGGCTTGATCGATCACGCGCTGGACGGTCGCCTGCATTCCAACGGTCAGCGCTGTCATACCGTTTCCTCCGTGGTCATTGTTGTGCGTTGCCGGTTGAGAAAGGCTTTCAAGCCAAGATCAGCCTCAATCGACTGAATCCGCTTGCAATACACTTCTCGTTCATGATTGAGGGCGGCAGCGATCTGTTCCCGTTCCACCCAGAGCAACCGGCGTGTGCAGGCGATACTGTCCGGCATCTGCGTTGCAATCTGGTAGGCCAGGGCCTGGGCCTCGTCAAAAAGATGGCCGGGCGCGACCAGGCGGTTGGCTAATCCCCAGGCCACTGCCTCCTCAGCCGTGATCGGCCGTTCGAGAAGTAACACTTCACCGGCACGTCGTTGGCCGATCAGTCGCGGCAAGAGCGTCGTCCACCCTCCTTCCGGCGACAGACCGAGGGTTGTCGCGTAGGCCGTGAAATGGGTGTTGGGTGTCACCAGGACGATGTCAGCCACCACAACCAGTCCCAGCGCACTTCCGTTCACCGGTCCTTGCACAGCGACAATGAGCGGCACCGGCAGATCTATCAGCGTCAACATCACCTGATGCAACAGGCGCAACCCATGATCGGCGTAAGCGAGCCGGTCGGTTTGCCGGGCTAGGGCTACCAGGTCAGTCCCGCACGAAAAATAGGTACCACTGGCTTGCAAGACGATAGCCCGTAGTTCATGATACTGACGTGCTGCAATAATGTGCGCTTCCAGCTCGGTTAACAGCTCTGGCGTCAGGCCGTTGTGCTGCATCGGCCGGTTAAGGGTGAGAGTTACAACCGGACCGTTTGTTAGAATGGTTACCAGATTACTCATGCCTAACAATCAATCTCGTCTCACCACTACAGGCCACCTTACCGTCGCCACGGGTGACGTTGACCGTGCAATTGATCGTGTTCTCGTCCCTACCGGTCACTTCCACGGTGACACGAACCGTATCACCGGCAAAGACCGGATTGGTAAAGCTGAGGGTCTGTTGCTGCTGTACCGCTGATGGAGCCAGGTTGCGCAGTGCGGCACGGATGTAACCGTAGAGCAGCATACCGTGAGCGATGGTGCGCCCAAAGCGCGTTGCCGCTGCGACTGCCGGATCGTTGTGAATCGGGTTTGTATCGCCGCTAATCGCCGCAAAGCGGTTGATGTCTTCCTGGCTGATCGTATGTTGTTGTTGATAACGGGTACCTGCTGTAAGTGAGTGCATGTTCACTCCCCCTTCAGGAAGCGCGTGCTGTTGCCAGATGAGGCAACAACAGCGCCAGGAATCGATCCGGTGCTTCGAGATTGGCCGAGTGACCGACCCCGGCAATGATCTGCGGCTCGACCCCCAGGACCTCGGCTGCCCGCTTCACCGTCTCCGGCGTTACCAACGGATCGAGTTCGCCACCCATCACCAGTGCCGGGGTGCCAATCGTGCGCAGACGATCACCGGGTTTCCATTCACGCAGTGCATTGATTGCCCCGTTGGCAGCACTCAGCCGCTGCGAGTGACCGATAGCCACCAGTTCGCGCCACAGTTCGTCATCTGGAGCGGTTGGTGCCATCGCCCTGATGGCCTGGGCAAAGAAATCAGGGTTGTCTTTCAAGAGCTGTTGCCGATCTGGTTGATAGACCTCGTCTGGCATACCATCAACCCATGGCGGTGCCAGCACGGCAATCGTCGTTACCCGATCTGGTTGATCGAGTGCTGCCTGCAAGACCACCGCTGCCCCCAACGAATGTCCAACCAGATGGCAGCGTTGGATGCCAAGGGCATCGGCGAAATGCCACAGATCGGCGGCCAGTGCGGGTATCCGGTAGTCGTGGTCTGGCCCCTGCGTGGCACCTCGACCACGTAGATCGGGAGCCAGTCCACGATACCCGGCAGGGAGGCGTTCGAGCACCCGTAGCCACCAGCCGCAACTGGCCCAATTGCCGTGCACGAAAATAATCGGCTCGCCTTCACCAACGTCAAGGTAGTGAACCTCAAGATCTCCGGCCTGGACAACTGGCATAGCTTTCTCACTTTCCCGCGCAAGCCTGTTACCTGTTACGCAGGTGATCATGGAATGCAGCGTTGAACTGGTCAGGATGCTCAATGTACGGCGTATGGCCACATTCGGCGAAGATCAGCTCGTGGAAGCGGCCACCGGCGGCGGCGTAGCGCTCCAGCACAGCGCGCGTTTGCCCGATCATCGGTTGCGGGGGATGTGCATCGGCACCGGGCCAATCGGGTAAAATGCCGAGTTGACCGAGCGTACCAACGTCGAAGAGCGACATATCGCTCACAATCTGGTCATCAGCACCACGCACCCACAAGATAGGGGGCTTCGGCTCCGCAGCCACAAAACGCTCGACCGCATCTCCAACGTAGAGGGGTGAAATGGCATTGATTGGTCCCCAGACTCCCGGTGCGACACCCGGCCAGTGCGGCGATGGCTTGAAATCGCCGGGGTAACGCTGCGGTCCCACCTTCTCGCTTAGCATCGAGGCCAGCAATGCCTCTTCGCGGGTCGGGCGGAACGGTGGTTTCCAGTAGAACGTGTTCATGACAACTCTGGGGGCTGCGTTGCCAGCCTCTTCGGTGGTATCGCCGGCAGCCATACGCTCCACGAAGGCTTGATTGACCGTGCCGCCACCCGATCCGGCACCATCTGGCCAGCACAGCTCGCCGTTTAGCCCTTTGCAACCACCAAAACCGTAAGGCGAACCAGGTGCTACCAGGGTGGCCGTGATGATACGTTGCGGCACAGCCGCGATGAGATTGAACAGCACCACACCACCCAGTGAATGTCCCACCGCGTGACAACGATCAATGCCGAGGGTGTCGAGCAAGGCGATCAGATCGTCAACCCAATCACCGCAGCCACGGGTCGCATCGATCAGCAAATCCTCGGTCTCACCGTAACCGCGCAGATCGGGCGCAATCGCACGAAATTGTGCCGGCAACGCCAGCATCGTCTCTTCCCAGAATGTGGCCGACGAGGCATTACCGTGGATGAACAGCACCGCTTCGCCGTCAGCCGGGCCACTGCTCAAAACATGCATCTGCAAACGACTGGTTGCCACCATCGTCGAAGTGATACCGGGTAATGTTGGAATCTTGCTCATAGCGTTCTCCGCTTCATACCTGCAACTGCTGAAACATGTGTTTAATAGCCTGCTTATCAATCTTGCCGGCACCGGTCTTCGGTAATTCAGCGAGGGTGACAATCCGTTTGGGTAGTTTGTAGCGTGCCAGACGCAGCCCGGCAAAAGCGATCAAATCCTGTTCCGAGAAGGTACTGCCGGGACGCACCACCACCGCTGCCCAGCCAACTTCGCCCCAGTGTGGGTCAGGCATACCGACCAGTGCCACTTCCGCGACGGCCGGATGGCCGGCCAGCACACTCTCAACCTCGGCGGGATAGATGTTTTCGCCACCCGAAATGATCACATCCTTCAGCCGCCCAACGATCCGAAAACAGCCATCGGCATCGAAACTGGCCAGATCACCTGTGCGCAGCCAGCCGTCACGAAAAGCCGCAGCCGTCTCGGCAGGACGGCGCCAGTAGCCGGCGCAGACATGAGGACCACGGATCTGCAATTCGCCAATCTCATCAACACCACATTCCCGACCATCAGCCGCAACCACCCGCACATCGATAAACATCAATGGATAGCCAACCGCCCCTGGCTTCTCCCGCACCAGTTCGGGTGGCAGCCAGAAGGTGTTGGGGCCGGCTTCGGTCAGGCCATACCCGGTCTTGAAATCGATCCCGCGCACCCAAAAGGCATGAAACACCGGTTCCGGGCAAGGCGCACCACCGCTGATGACAATCCGCATCCGGCTAAAATCAACCGTCGGCCAGCGTGGATGTTGTTGCATAGCGATGAACATTGTGGGCACGCCGAAAAAGAGCGTCGCCGGGCCATGGTTGATGAGATCGAAGACCTGATCGACGTTGAACGAGCGACAAACAATCGAGGCACCACCAATCTGCACCAGGGGCGCAGTAAATACATTCAGGCCGCCGGTGTGAAAGAGCGGCGCATTGAGAATGGCAACATCATCGGGGCGCAGCCCCCAACTCATCACCGTATTCACGGCATTCGCAGCGATACTGCAATGGGTAAGAATTGCTCCTTTCGGCAGCCCAGTGCTGCCACCGGTGTAACAGATCACCCACGGATCATCCCAGCTCAGTGGTACTGCCTCGAAGTGGACAGGAAAGGCATTCCGCCGGGCTATAGTCAGATCGGATGGATCGGCTGCCGGCGCATCATCGATTGCCAGCCATTGGGAGACAAACGGCGCCTGCGGACGCAGCGCCAGGGATAGTGCGGCGTATTCAGGGCCATACGCCAGCACGCACGGCTCGCCATCAACGATCAAATCACGCAACTCGGCTGCGGTGAGGCGCCAGTTCAGGGGCTGAAAAATCGCCCCCAACTTTGCACAGGCAAACCACAAATCGAGCAGATCGACGCAATTCTGGGCCAGGGCCGCGACCCGATCACCAGGCGCCACGCCCATGTCGCGCAACAGATGCGCCGTCTGATTGACCCGCTCATTCCACTCGCGGTAGGTGAGCGGTTGCATGCCGTTTTGGGCATCGAACAGGGCAACCCTGGTCGGAGACAACCGGGCACGACGGCCAAGCCAATCACCGAGATACATCACATCCATGTGTCGTTTGCGGCGTCACCGCCGCGATAGCGCAAACGCGCAGCTTACAACCGGGGATTTGATGGCGAGGGTAGCAGAAGGGGGTTGCTGAGCAGTTACAAATTGGTAACAGGAATGGGGTAATTACGTTCGTAGCGAAAGTGTTCGTACCTGACGAATATTGTTCCGGATTTGTGGGCGGGCGAACCGGGGTGAGATAGATGAGGTGTGGATATACAACGGTCCCTGGTTTAGTTTCTATGAGTCTACACTGGTTGGACCGAATGCGTATTTCTATAATTCTATGCCGGTACCGGGTCCGCACTCGTGCAATCGCATTATACCGATTATGGGGCCAAGCCCTGAGCGTGATCTGGATAGTGCCATTCATAATTTTGGGCATCGCGCAGAATCGACAATGACCAGAGTGTACGGTAGCTGGCAGCAAAACCGCACTGCTCACAATTGGGAGAGGTTTGCATTAGTCAAGGCGTTGTCGCCAAATTACTCGTATAGTGGATGTGGCAATATTCACTATCCGCCGAATGGTATACATGATTACGATTACACTAATCCCTCTACAGTGTTGTCGAATTGTGCCGATTTTAGTAATTACCCAAACCTTAGCAACCCTTTGAGTACGGCAACACCTGTTTCTTGCTCGCTATGGAACTGTAATCATCTTGGTTTTCTAGAGTTTTGGTTCAGCCATCTACCGGCAAAAACCGGATGTGGTCCCGATTCGATTGCCAGTAACTGGTGGAAGTATTTTAGCGATCCCCAACTGGCTCTGAATCCGACTTCGCTTTGTGGGTAGCTACCTTGATGGATTGTATAGAACCTGTTTCGTGAATATCCTGTCAGTCCGTTTCGTTATATTACGTGCGTGAACCGGGTTTCTGCACTGCCCGCACGGATGTCTTTCCATACGAACGACGCACCGGGAACTGTACAAAGCGTGCGTCGTTCGCTTTATTATTGGGACATTATCTGTGCGATGATGAATCAGACTCGACGTTGACGGAGGGTGTCAGGGTACAGGCTTCAGTCTGTGCTACAATGCTACACTACTACACTACTACACTACCACACTACCGGTCAGGTGTGGTCAGCCCTTTCTGAAATAACGTTTAGGCTAGCAGGGAGGATTTGTGAAACGTCGATTATGGTATTACCTGCGATCAACATTTACTATTTTGCAAAAGATTGTGAACTGGTATGTGTGTTTCGGTCTCCTATTCCGGCAAGGCGAGACGGTGATTAAGCTTAAAAATGGCTGTCAATTTAGAGTGCGTAGTTTAATGGATGTGTGGATTATTAAAGAAACCTGTCTTGATCGTGATTATGAGACATACGGAACTCCTATCCAGGATGGCTGGACTGTTGTTGATATTGGTGCGGGGCTGGGTGATTTTGCTGTTTCCGTCGCGTATGATCATCCGACGTATCGGGTTTTTGCCTATGAGCCGTTTCCGGATTCGTTTCGCTTGCTGAAGGAAAATCTCGCCTTGAATGCGATCCAAAACGTGCAGGTATTTCCGTTCGCAGTAGGCGCATCATCAGAAGAGATGGTGTTGTTTGCTACCGGGGCAGCGGTGCAGTATTCAACAACATCAGCCACACAAGCTGTCGACTCCATAGTTGTACCTGGGCGTAGCCTAGATGATATATTGAATGAACACCCTATTGGGGTATGTGACTTTTTAAAAATAGACTGTGAAGGTGCTGAATTTGATATTCTATTCAATGCGAGTGCGCAGGCATTACAACGCATTAAGCGCATCTGTCTCGAATACCACGATGGTGTAACGCAATTTTCTCACGAGCATCTGGTGGAATATTTACAACAACGAGGGTTCCACGTGCAAACTGCACGAAATCCAGTTCATGCCCATTTAGGTTTTTTGTATGCTTCTCAAGATACCTGATTGAACGTTCGTCTACAAGATTGTTTTTAAAAGTCTTCGAGCGCTAAGTTTGTTGTTTCAGCGCTGCTTGCAGGTGGCACGAGTAGTGGTATATCAGTACGAGAAGTCATCGCTTGTGATCGCACCATCATCCTGGTACCGCTTCCCGCCCAGATTGCCGTAACGCATTGTCTGGAGTGCGGCAGCCACGCTGCTGCGCCAGCCGTGCTCGCGATCCGGCGCGTGGTGTAACGCTACCGCTGCGGGTCGAGGTTGTTCCGGCAGGAATACCGCTTCCAGCCCGGATTACCGTGTCGCATCGTCTAGAGTGCGGCAGCCACGCTGCTGCGCCAGCCGTGCTCGCGATCCGGTGCGGGGCGCTGCGGTTTGCCCACGGGCCACAGAGGCGAGGTGTGTGCAGTTCACACCCATCTGATTTGACCATCCGTGATGAGCTGGCTGTGCGTGGGCAGTGGCGTGGATCGTGAAGCAGGCTTCCAGCCTGCCTATCAGCCCCCTTTTGTATCCCATAACACTGGTACAGGTGATGGAAGAGCATAAGCGGGGAGTCCCCCGGAGCGGGGCAACCGCTATCACGGGACTGATGAATGAAGATTTGATATAACACGGTAACATGGTTCCGCCGCTGACAAGCTGCCGTCCATGCTATAATATCTATACCACTACCCAGGAGCAATCTAGGGAACCACCATTTCCGGGCATGGATCCGTATCTGGAGCGTTCGAGCCTGTGGCCTGATGTACACCATCGGCTGGTGAACGCAATGAGTGACTATTTACAGGCCCAGATTGCACCGGGGTACGTTGCCCAGATCACCCCCTACGTTGCGCTGGATCAGGTTGAGATTACAGTGCCCCGGCGCACCCTGGTGCCCGACGTTGGTGTGTTCGAGCGGGAAAGTGCAGTGGTAACGCCCGCAACAGCCGTGGTAGACACCCCCTCACTGACCGGAACGGCCTTGCTCGAAGTGCCTACCCGCTACGCCCGGCTGGAAATTCGCACCGTGACCGACGATACCCTGGTCACCGCTATTGAACTGCTCTCACCGGTGAACAAGCGCCCGACCCCTGACGGTGCCGATGCTTACGAGCAACAGCGACGGGAACTGTTTCAAAGCGGGGTGCACCTGCTCGAAATTGACCTGCTGCGGAGTGGCCGACGACCGCGGCTGGCCCGCCCCGATCCGCTCCCCGCTGCCCCTTACGTAGTCTTCCTCAGCCGCGTCGAACGCTGGCCGGAGATTGACATCTGGCTCTGTCCGCTGGCCAAACCGCTCCCGACGGTGCCGGTGCCGTTGCGTCGTCTCGACCCTGATGTACCCTTGCCGTTGACCACCCTCGTGCATCAGGTCTACCGCAACGCACGCTACGACCTGCGGATCGACTACCGTCAGCCCCCGCCGTCGCCCGACCTCACCCCCGAAGAGGCGGCCTGGCTCGATGCCCACCTGCGAGCACGCGGATTGCGTGCATAGCTGTCAATACCCGTCATAACCATCCGGCCTCTGTCACCCGACCGCTTCGTGTGGCAAAGGCACCTCTCCGTGTCGCAGCCGTTCGGCGAGTGCAATGGTCTCCGGTGCCGGATCGACATCGAGTTCACGGGCAAGGTTATCGCTACAACGTTGAAAAACCCGTAGCGCAGCGGCTCGATTACCCTGACGGGCATAGGCTAGCATCAACAACCGATAGGCGCGTTCCCAGCAGTTATCGTAGGTGAGGATACGTTCGGCCAGCGCAATCAACTCCTCGTTCTGCCCCTGTTCAGCCAGGCACTGGGCCAGGCGGTCGGCACTGCGCAGAAACATACTTCGCAACCGTTCTCGTTCTGCATCGGCCCAGCCTTCATAAATCGTATCGGGAAGAAAATCACCCTGGTAAAGCTGCAACGCAGCCTGGAGTCGTTGCATGCCGGCACCGATCTGGCCTTGATCGAGCAGCCGCAAACTGGTTGTGCAACCGGCACTGAATTCGGCGCAATCAAGCCAGATGTCTGCCGTTGGTCGTAGCCGATAGGCACCGCCTTCACGGGCAATAAATGCCGACGTTGCTTCAGTACGATTCGGCTCCAAAGCTCGATAAAGAGCACTCAGCGCAACCTTAAAGTCGCGCACAGCCGCTTCAGGATTGAGCTGTGGCCAGAGCAATTCGGCCAGCTCATCGCGTTGCAGCCAGCGATTACGGTGCACGATCAGCACCTGGAAAAGCTGACGAGCCTTATCCCGTTGCCATTCACGCGCCTCAATCTCGTGATCGCCACGCCAGACCCGGAACGTCCCCAGCGTTTGAACCCGCAACTGATACCCAGGGTGGGCTTCGAGACCACGCAGCCCCATCGCGGATAACAGCCGCTCGATGTAGTCGCGATGATGGCCGCGAGCACGGGTCGCCAGCAAGAGCGGGATGATGCGACGCGGATCGGGGAGACCGAGAAAGGTTGGCCTGGTAAAGAGATAGTCGTACCCGGCGGTGGCACTTAAATCCAGCGCCTCATCAATCGCCGCCGTCGCTGCGGCATCATGCCGCTGTTCGTAGTATCCCAATGCCAGCCAGAGCGCGGCTACGGCCTGACCAAACCGATCACTACAGGTGCGCAAATCGGCGCGGGCAGCCAGCAATATCTCTTGCGCACGGTCAAACTGACCGCCAAGCAGATGGCTCACACCGCGCTGCAACTGGATCATCGCTCCCAGCCACAAATCACCTGCCCAGCGACAAAAAGCCTGACCATCAACGGCGGCGTTCTCGGCAGCCGCCAGATCACCGGCCAGCCCATAGAGGCGGGTTAAACCCCAGAGTGGTTCCACCCGCAACCGGTCAACGCCTATCGCCTGGCCCTCGGCCAGAGCCTGGCGGTAATATTCGAGCGCACGATCTCGTGCCGACACACCGGTTAGCGCACTCTTGAGCAACCAGGCGTGGCCAAGACGGGCGTAGGCGACAGAGGTGATAAAGCGGGAGTGGCGTTCAGTACCGACTTGCACACCCTCTTCGGCCAGACTGAGCGCCTGATCAACCTCCCCTTCAAAGGCAGCAATCAACGCCAGCACCAGCACCGCCTCGCGATGACCGCGTGGAGCGGGGGTGGCACCCCGTGCCGTCGCCATACGCTCCTGATCCCGCCACGCCTGCAACAACGTCCGTGCCGCCGCCAGTTGACCGGTGCGCAGCTTCACCCGTGCGCTCAGCAGATCGGCTGCCGGGCTGGCGGCGCGCAACTGGCGTGCCTGCTGCTGCAACGCCTCTGCCTCGTCCGGCTGCCCCATATTCAGCTTATTCTCGGCCAGCAGCTCAAGCACACGGGCGCGGGCAACCTGATCCTCCAACCCCTCACTGACCCGCAACGCCTCCTGCAACACACTCTCAGCCTGCACCGGCTGCACCTGATCGATATAGACCAGAGCCTGACCGTACAAGGCACGGGCCAGCTCGGTGCGATCACCGCGTTGTCGGCTCATCGTTTCGGCCTGGGCATACCAGTTCCGAGCTTCATCAAAACGGGCGCGCAACCGGTAAAGATCGCCAAGATAGCTCTGCAAGCGTGGACGACTCGCGATCAGTTCAGCCGGCAGCGCATCAATCCAATCGGTCAACGTATCGAGCCGGCCATTGCGCAGCGCATCCTCCCCGGCTGCGACAATCGTGTCGGCGGCAATGGCTACCTCACCGGCGGCAAACCAGTGGTAAATCGCCTCCTCGGCCTGCCCGGCTGCCGCATAATGCCGCGCTGCGCGCTGATGCCGCTCGGCCAAATCGGGATCACTGCGCGTCTGCTGACGCAAGAAATCGTGAAACAGATGATGGTAGCGGTAATGGCTGGCATCCAGCTCAACCACAAAGAGATCGCGGTCGCGCACCTGAGCCAGCAACTGATCACTATCATCAGCCTGACGCACAGCATCGCACGCCGCTGCCGTCAGCACCCGCAGCGGCGCAGTTGCCCGCAAAAAAGACGCAATCTCTGGCGACTGTCGATCCAGCACATCCGAAGCCAGAAAATCGAACAACGCCGCTAGCGACGCCGGGCCACTGGCCAACAGCTCACTCACACTGCGCACCTGCCCACTTCGCAACCCCTGCCAGACCAACTGCAGCGCAATCGGCCACCCCTCGGTATGGTGATCGAGCAGATCAACATCAGCGTCACTCAGCGCCATACCAAACACATCGCGAAAAAGCGCAGCAATCTCATCGTGGGTAAAAGCCAGCGCATCGCGGTGTAACTCCAGCACCTCACCACGAGCGCGCCATCGCACCAGCTCACCGCTCACAATCGGATAGCGCGTCGCAATCAACAGACTGAGCCATGGCGGCGCATACGTAATCAGCCGCTCAGTCAATGCCCGAATCTCGGCTGATGCCGCGACAAAGTGATAATCATCGAGGATCAGCAACATAGGGCGTCGTGGCGAACCGGCCAACGCATTGAGCAACCCATCGACAGTTTGCGTCCAGACCGCACGGTCAGCCGGACGGGAACGGAGTGTTGCCAGTGCCTCTGACACTCCCTGCGATAACACAGGGGCACACGCAGCAATCAGATAAGTCAAAAAGGTGACCGGATCACGGTCATTTTCACCGATGGTATACCAGCACACCGTTGCCGAACTCATGACCAGCTCGGCCAGTGCCGTCGTCTTACCATAGCCTGCACCGGCCTGCACCAGCGTTACCCGATAATCAAACGCCTCACGCAAACGCGCAGTCACCGCCGGTCGTACCAACCGATAGCGGTGTGGTCGCGGCGGCGCGACCTTTGCCTGTAACAACACTGTCTCTTCGTGATTCATACTGGTGTAGCCGTTCGCAAGCGGGTATACGGTGCTCTGTATTATACCAGGGTGAGCAGGCGACGGGGTGAGTGAAGAACCTGCTGAGTGGGAATGTCTTTCCACAAACATCCCACCTCAACGTAACAAAGTGGCAGCGGACGCACCGGTAGGAGGTACAGCGGTGCACCCCTATCCGATTTTTGTGGTGCGTTGGGGTTTCAAGTGACCATCGTGCAACATGCGAACAGCCTGTGTAGTAATGATAGCGGGGTAGGAATACTTCTACCCGGCCCCTACCTCCTTCGCAGCACGCAGACCAGACAGGTATGCGCCGTGAGCCGTACCGAAATAAGCTCTACTGGTTGCTTCACCGGCAAAGAAGAGCCTGTTGGCAAGCGGTTGCGCCAGAACATCGCGCAGTGCTGGTGTCGTGCCCAGAGCGTTAAACGAAAATGCTCCTCTGGCGAAGGGATCATGCATCCAGCGCGTGATCTGATAGTCGAGCGGGTCCGGGATGTGGGAACCGAAGATTGCTCGCAGAACATGCATGGCCCGTTCCACAACCTGATTATCAGTGTAATCCTCAATCTCACGCCCGAATTCGGCAGCATTGAATCCTAAGAGAATCGGCTTCTGGGCGATACGCAGAAAATTTATCCACTCGATCCACTCGCCATGTGTAGGCGATATGTATTCGATCCAGTCATTATCAGCTGACCAAAACGCCTCTTCAAAGCGCAGGTAACACTTGTTCAAGACACCCATGCCGATTTTCGCAATGGCGTTTTGTTTTTCTGTCGGTAATGCTGGCACAAATACAACTGCGTTACTCTTCAACACCCCCAACGGCAATGTAACAACTACACTATCGGTGATATATCGATTATCCTGGCTGATTACACTAACCTCAAGGTCTTGCCAGTGAATTTCTTTGACGACCTGTGACGTTTTGATCGTGATGTTTTGCGCTAGATAATCGGTTATCACGCTGAATCCCTGCGTAAACAACACATCATCGCCTGCAAAGGTATCATCATCGTCATACCAGTGGGCCGACAGATCAACCGCACTCCCCCCATACTCATGCTCAAAGTCGCTACTCAATACAAAATTGAGCAACTGGGCCGTTTCTGTTGAAGTTGCCAGCTTCTGCACAGCAGCGCGAACCGATTGATCCGCCTCCTGATGCTGCGCTTGTTGTAACGCAATGGACACATCCTCACGGATACGATTTAACAAGCTCGCTTCGGCATCTGTCAACTGTGTACCATTGGCGCTATAGGTGATTGTTCGGTTGTAACTTGTTGCTACACGGGTAGCCTTCAGGTTGTTAGCCAGTACTGTCAACGGATTGCCTTGAATGCCATGAATCCACGATGCACCGAGATCAAGGGGGACATCGGACCATTTCGTACTTGTCCAGATGCGCCCACCGATACGATCACGCGCCTCAAGCACAATAACTTCGTGACCTGCGTCTTGTAATGAATTGGCTGCTGCCAGACCAGCCAGGCCCGCGCCAATAACGATGGTACGTCGCTTATTTCGGAGGCTTGCCTCCATCCCTCCCGCTTTACTGCAAGCACCTATGCCACTACCTAAGCATAGCAGACCGAGCAGAGTAAGAAATGATCGCCTATTCATGAAACCTCTCACTGTGGTAGGTATTGCGCGAACAGTTCTGGGAGCAAGATAAATGCGTACCCATCATTCAACACGTGCATCATTATACAGGTCAGTAGATTTCTCCGCCAGACGTAGAGGCTTGTTACAATCAATGACCAGACTCCAATCTGAATAGTTCCGCCTAAGCCCCAGAAGGGAATATGCAGTAATACAAAAGCAAGGTAGGCAATACCGGCTCCCCAGTGGATCTTGCCGGTCATTTCGGTAAAGCGCTCAATCGGATAGCCGCGAAAGAGTATCTCTTCGGTAATCCCGGCAGTGATCACGATTGCTATCCGCAGCCCCAGCGGGGTTTGTGCCAACTGGCTGATGCCTGTTGTAGTTGTTTCCAGACCCAACGCCGTAACCAGCGGCATGGTCACGACAAATGAGAGTGCACCGAGCACGAAACCGACCAATCCCCAAAGTACATCGCGCCACGTTGTTCGCACGATACCAATAGACGCCAGTGTGCGGCGTTCCCAGAAGATCACGATGCCGATCAAAATAATCGTAACAACCCATTCCTGAGCGATGATAAGCACGGTGCGAGGAGTATCCCACAACACCTCCGAACGTCCACTTGACACCAGGGTCAGGATGAAGGGCAAACCCAGCGCCACACACAGGCCGATCAGGGTTGCGGGTGATCGTTGCTTGCCAGACATTGTTGCCGTCCTGTTGTATACCCAACGTTCCACTCGTATTATAACAACGGGAGAAACTGTCAGAATGAGTACTGATGTTTGCGGCGTCCTGCACTCACGGTGACAAGTCAATCTCTGTGCGGCGACGCGAACCTATTTCATAAAAAGCTGTACTGTCGCGCTCGAATAACCATCTCCGGTGCCATCACGCGCTGAATAGGTTGCCTTGATCGCTCATCATCCGCGTGTGGCGTGGTTTGAAGTGCGGCAGCCATGCTGCCGCGCCAGCCGTGCGCACGATCTGGCACGTGTCACGTCGTTGACCCGGCTGGTCAC
>NZ_DAOUBI010000007.1:0-24402 GCF_034432675.1 Chloroflexus sp.
CTTGTAGTCGGGCAGTGCTGCCAGGGCTACACCGGAATTGAGGTGACCGACCACACAGAGAATATCCTGGTCTGATACGATATTCTTGGCGTTGGCCGAGCCAACCTCTGGTCGGGCCTGATCGTCGAAGGGTGCCAGTTCAACACGGAAACCTAACTCGGTGAGTGGGCCGGATAACTGTTGCACGGCCAACTCAGCGGCATTCTTCATACCGGTACCAAGTGCCGCTTGTCCACCTGATAGAGGACTTTGAGTGGCAATCTTAATCACCTGAGCAGCCGATGGTGTGGTTGGTGCAGCCGTCGGTTGAGGTGCTGCGGTGGCCTGTGTTGCCGGCTGCGGTGTGGCTGTGGGCTGGGCCTGCGGTGCTCCACAGGCAGCTAGCATCGAAGCCAGCATACCGACCAGCAGTAAGAAACTGATCGAACGCTTCATGACCGATTTCTCCTTCACATACTTCAAACCGGTAATCTGCTGTCTCCAATGGGCTAACTGTACACAACACGATGATACGAGCATGCATTCGCGCAGCGCTATGCATCATTGCGTTGCAAACAATTGGCCACAGTGGATGACAGTAGGCGAATATACGCCATACCCGCCAGTTTGTCAAGCAGGCCGGCACCGGCTAGAATAGTGACAGGTAATAACTATAACTATGAGTTCGGGAACACTACAGATGCATGACGACTCACCTCCCATACCATTCTGGATGATCGGAATCTTAGGTGCAATCTTGCTGATCGGCATGAGCATATTTTTGCAACAGAATCGAACGGTTGCATTGATTGATCAATTTGCCCGCCAGCCAACGCCAGTCTTGCCGCTCCCTGGTCTGCCACAACTAGAAATTCAGAATCTCTCTCCAGACGCACAGGAAGCAGCCCAGCGCCTCTGGCAGCAGATCATGGCCGGTAATCGTTCGCAAGCGGTTGATCCCGTTGCCAGTAATCAACGGTTACGGGTGGTGATCGATGGGATCGAGCCTGTTCCCAATGGGGTACGGATACGGGGAACGGTAACAAACCTGACCGATGGCAATCTTCAGGTGCCGATCAGCGCCTTTGAGTTGCGTGACAGTGTCGGTGAGAGTTATCGCGCACCAGGGACAACGATTGCCAACCTGTTACCTGGAGCTTCGACACCGCTTGAATTGAGTGTCCCATTACCGAACGGTCGCGGCTTGCTGTTGATTACCCATCTTCCGCCGGATCCACCGCTGGAGCAACGCTTACTCATCGATGTGCAAGGGGCATCATCATGACTGAGGCGCTTCGTCAACGACTGGCCATTGTCCGTGAGCAGATTGCAGCAGCCGCTGCCGCCGCCGGGCGACAAGCTGACGAGGTACAGTTGATTGCGGTGAGTAAGACCCATCCACCGGAAGTAGTGGCAGCAGCGGTTGCAGCCGGTGTCAGCGATATTGGCGAGAATCGTGTGCAAGAAGCTCAACATAAAATCGCGGTGTTACACTCTCTGCAACCACGGCCGCGCTGGCATCTGATCGGCCATCTTCAGCGTAATAAGGCTAAAGTCGCGGTTGAATTGTTCGATCTCATCCATTCTGTTGATAGTGTACGACTGGCAGAAACGCTGGATCGGCATGCACGTGAGCGGGATCGGCGATTGCCGATTCTGCTCCAGGTGAATGTGAGTGGCGAGGCGAGTAAAGAGGGTTTTGCGGTCGTGGATGGGATTAAAAATACGACAGCTTATAGCGCATTCTTGCGCGATGTAGAGGCTATTTTGCAACTGCCGGCCCTTGAGATACGGGGTCTGATGACGATTGCGCCGATTGTTGAACATCCCGATCTGGCGCGGCCCTACTTCGCAACCTTACGAGATCTACGCGATGATCTGGCCCGTCGCTATCCTCAGACCAACTGGCGCGAGCTTTCGATGGGCATGAGTGATGATCTCACGGCGGCGATTGCCGAAGGGGCAACGATGGTGCGGATCGGCAGAGCAATCTTCGGTGAGCGAACAGGTAAGATGGTATGAGAGCCAGGAATTATGACTATGAATGAATTGCCCGCCGATTTCACGATTCTGGCATTGGAAACCTCTTGTGACGAGACGGCTGCCGCAGTGGTGCGTGGTGGGCGGACGGTGCTGAGCAATGTTGTCGCGTCCCAAATGGCGACCCATGAACGCTACGGTGGGGTTGTGCCGGAAATTGCCTCGCGCCAGCACATGCTCAGTCTGGCGCCGGTCGTGCGGGCAGCGCTGGCCGTCCTGCCAAACGGTTGGGCTGATGTGCACGCAGTAGCTGCCACGCATGGGCCAGGGTTGAGCGGTGCACTGCTCACCGGTCTTAACGCGGCCAAGGCCATGGCATGGCGACGCGGTTTGCCTTTTGTGGCAGTTAACCATCTCGAAGCGCACCTTTACGCCGGATGGTTGGGTAGTGATCCGCCACCACCGTTTCCACTCGTTGCCCTGCTGGTGAGCGGAGGGCATACGTTGCTGGTACTCTTGCGCGATCACGGTAACTATCAACTGCTTGGGCAAACCCGCGACGATGCAGCCGGTGAAGCCTTTGATAAAGTAGCGCGTATTTTGGGGTTGGGCTACCCAGGCGGGCCGGCCATTCAGGCTGCTGCTGCCAATGCCACTCCTGGTGGTGTGCTGCCACGGGCCTGGTTGCGTGACAGTTACGATTTTTCGTTTAGCGGTTTGAAAACAGCCGTCCTTCATCGCGTGCAGGATCGGCTGGCTCAGCAAAGCCGACTGAGCGGACGGAAGGGAGCCGGTGAGACGCCGCAGCTCGATGCACCGTTTGTGGCGCAGATGGCTTATGCCTTTCAGGAGTCGGTGGTTGATGTGCTGGTCACCAAAACCGTTGACGCAGCCCGGCGTTATCAGGCGCAGGCGATTCTCCTTGCCGGTGGTGTTGCCGCTAATCGGCGGTTGCGCGAAGAGCTGATCCGGCGCGCCAGTGTGCCGGTGCATTTACCGGCCTTGGATCTCTGCACCGACAATGCGGCAATGGTCGCTGCCGCTGCATTTTACCGGTTTCATAGCGGTGTGCAGTACGGCTGGGACGTTGATGTGACGGCAAATCTACCGCTCGAATAGACTCATTAAAGCCTATCTGAAAAGTGGGGCGAGATGGCATCTCTCCCTACGAAAAGTGCCTCAGAAGCGATTTTTCGGATAGGTTCTAAGAAGTGGCTAGTGTTTCGTTCAATCTGGGCTATGCAGTGAACCAGGGGTATAGTACTGTATAGTCTAGCGGTTATCTCTCTTCATTACTGACAGACTACATGATTGTGACGAGAACACTCAGCATTTCCGTGACCGGCAGGCTCAACGGTGTGATACGCGCCGGGTCGTGAGCACGGCTGGTGCGGCAGCATGGCTGCCGCACTCCAAACGACGCGACACGCCCATGACGAGTGGGCAAGGTAACCAATCCAACGCGTGATGGCATCGGAGCTGGTCGTCAGACCTCTTCGCTCCTATACCGGTAGAGCGGGAGCAGGCGATACTGTTATGGTGATTGGCAAGCGTTCATGCGCCCATGCGACAGTCTGGCAGCACGACCAGCTTTTATGAAAGAAGCGCTATTCAGCCCGTTGGCGTACAAACCAGATGCCGGCCACAATCAGGATCAGGATAACCAGGGTTATCACTACCGGCAAGGACGGCGGAGCAATCGGAGGACCTTGGGCAGGTTTCGACTGCGCATCTGCTGAACCGTCTGGTTCAGCAGCCTGTGACTCGCGGGCAGCAGCGCCTGCCGGTAATGTTGGCTCGGCCATCGCACTCAATGCCGCTTCAGACGTCGGTTCGGTTCGCTCAACCTCATTTGGGCGGGCGGCGATGACAGGAGCGTTTTCAGCAACGGGCGACGTAGGGAGAGCAG
Organism: Chloroflexus sp.; assembly: GCF_034432675.1. Taxonomy (GTDB): domain Bacteria; phylum Chloroflexota; class Chloroflexia; order Chloroflexales; family Chloroflexaceae; genus Chloroflexus. The sequence continues at coordinate 3,869 of NZ_DAOUBI010000007.1, forward strand.
CGGCAAATGCAGGGGCAGTGGGTGCTGTAGTGTCACCACTCATCATAGCTTGCGGAGCGCTGGCTGGATTGTTATTAAGCCCCAGCATCTGCCAGCTTATGAGAATGACCAACACCAGCACAGCCAGGCCGCTGAGCGGCTGCCACCAGCCAGACAATGAAAACCGGCGCTGACGCACTCCGGCCATCTCAGGAGTCAGCGTAAACGTGCGTGGTGGCGTTACCCATGGCTGTTCACGGAGGAGGTCGCGAACAGCACGCAGCTCGGCCAGTTCACGGCGTAATGATGGCTCGATGCGCAACCGCTGTTCGAGCGCAGATCGCTCGGCAGGTGTCAGCTCGTTATCTATATATGCCGAGAGCAATTCACGATCATGCTCAGGTAATTCAGATGGTGAAGGGGGCAGGGTTGTCATCAGCGTACTCGTGTGACCATCAGGTTGTAACTGTTACGTATTTGTTTCATCATCAAGACGAAATTTTAACGGTAAGAGTTCCCCGGCGCGGAGAATATCGCGTAATTTAGCCCGTGCCCGACTTAATCGCGATTTCACGGTTCCCAACTGCACACCGGTAATGTGGGCAATCTCCTCATAGGCTAACCCTTGAATATCGCTGAGGATGATCACGATGCGCTGATCTTCGGGTAGTTCGGCCAGGCCACGCTGGATCGCTGCACTCAACTCTTGCTGCAACATAAGCTCATCGAGACTGGCGCCCGGATCAGGGAGATCAAGCCGATTACCCTCATCATCTGGCTCTTTGTCAAGCGACAACGATGGTCGCCGTTTCCGGATACGTAGTACATCGTAGCAGGTGTTGGTAGCAATGCGGAGGAGCCAGGATTTCAATGCACCGCCGCGAAAGTTCGCCAAATGACGAAAAGCAGAAATAAACGTGTCCTGGGTGGCATCGGCTGCGGCATCAGCATCGCCTAACATGCGATAACAAAGGTTGTAGACCCGCGTTTCGTATAGCCGTACAATCTGGTTAAACGAATCGAGATCGCCCGCTTGTGCTGCACTGATCAGTCGTTGCTCTTCATTAGCCATACGATCGCTCGTCTCTTGTACCAACCTGAGCTGTATTATACCGGTTTTGAGTCAGGAGGGATAACGATATTTGCCCGTTGAAAGAGTATATCGTCAACTCGACGTAAACTGATCAGGCGTAAGTAAGGTGGCGATTGCGGGGCAAACCCTACTCCCTCGACCAGACCAGGACGAGGGGCAAGTGGCGGCGATGGATTGCCAACAATAATCGGGCTGATGGTCAGGAAGACTTCGTCGATCAGATGATTTGTCAGCAGTGTTCCATACGTGCGACCACCACCTTCGCTGAGCAACGTGCGAATTCCGTAATGATGGCGTAACTGTACCATGGCTGCACTCAGGTCAAGTTGCCCATCAGCACCGGTTAGACAAATCAGATGGGGATAGCGCTGCCGGGCACGTTCGGCACCTTCAGCGGTTGTCAGCAGGAAGAGTGTGCGTGGCAGTTCAAGGGCAACGGCTGCCGGCAACTCGCCGCTGGCCGAGAGGATGACCAACGCCGGTAACGCAGGCCGCCCTTCGGCTTCGCGCAAGGCTGCAAACTCCGGCCAGGCAAACACCTCTCCCGGTGCCCAGCGATGGCGACGGGCTGCGCGCAGGGTTGCATTACCGACCAGAATCGCGTCGGCGCGAGCGCGAACCAGTTCCATCAGCCAGTGATCGTGACGACTTCCGCGACTAATTGCGTTACCGCCGTTCCAACCCGACTGATTGAAGGCGATTCGTCCATCATGTGAAACGACGAAATTTGTCCAGACGAGCGGACGATGAGAGGGTAGCAGTGGAAGGCGCCAATCCCCGTTGTACACAGCCCGCATTGCTTCCGGCAACCCTGGACCGGGGTTTGGCTCTTCTTCAAATAAGAGGGTAAACGGTGCAATCATGCAACCTGGTCAGGCGACCACTGCTCCTAATCGGCTCCGCCCGGCCAGTATTCGATTACCGGGTGCCACAAGCGGATCGAGGACATCACGTTGCACATAGAGATCAACCTGGCCACCAAACCGCACATTGGCGATCCGGGTACCGGGGTTTAGTGTTGCACCCAGAGACGTTTCGCAGCGCAACCAGCGCCCCAGTGGTGCGGCAACGATAGCGATCAGCATCGGCCCCCAGGTTGTCTCCAGGCCGATATACAGCCGTTGGTTGCGCTCAGCCGCCTGAGGATCACGTAACGGACGATGATCGCCGGTCAGTTGTTCAAGATAGGCCACACGACCGGCCAGGGGAGCACGACAGATTGGTACATCGAGTGGACCGATAATCGTCGTCAGACGCAAACAATCACTATGGACAAAGCGGTGCTCGTAGACTTCACGCACCCCTTGTACGTGCCCATCGGCCACGGCAAAAATGGTACGTGGTTCATCGGGTGGAATACGGCGCGGATTGCGGAAGAGTGCCGCTGCCAGCGCCGTCAGCGCCAGTGTGGCTGGTGCCAATCGCGGTCGCAGACCAAGCGCAAGACCGGTGAGGCCCAGGCCGATACCGACAACAGTCGTTGCCTCGACATCAAGACCGGGAAGAGCAGGTTGATGCTGATTAGTTGTCGGCTCTGACATACGTTCACCCGACAGAACAAAATGAATGTAGACGAACTATAGCATGATTCTAGCATGAATGAGCGACCTGCGCAAACCTCATGGCGACTGGAAGGCCCCTGTTTTCGGTTCAAATACGACCGTAGCAGTTGTTTGCATTGAGGTCATACATGCTATCGGGGAAAGGCATTAACCGCACGATGTGCACTGACGTGGCAGGACAGGCCCTATAGATACGCTTCTCCTTCATTATGCCTGGTCAACCGTAGATGTCATCGCCTGTGGATAGTGGTTGATCACCACAACAGCGTTGTGACTGCGGTTGATATGATGCAAGATACCTGAAGAAGATATATATTGACGCGACGTGTCAGATTGATTACACTAAAGCAATCACCGCATCAATCTGAACTGCAATTCGTGAAAGGGAGGTGCCATGGATCGAACAGTTGGCGAGGTGATGCATGTTGGTGTGTTGACCTGCCGCCGAGAGACACCAATTCAGGATGTGGCACGTCAAATGTCGGAACAAGATGTAAGTGCTCTGGTGGTCGTCGACGATGAGGGGTACATGGTTGGATTGGTTTCGCGTACCGATCTGGTCAATGCGCGCCTGTACGAGCAATACTGGAAGCACTGGCGCGGCCTGACGGCGGGGCATATTATGATTACCGATGTTGTGTCGGTCACGCCACAGGATACACTCCAGCATGCCAGCCGCCTGATGATGGAACGCCGTATCCACCGGGTGATCGTGGTCGAGCCGGGGGAAAAGGGATTGCGTCCGATTGGGGTACTGTCGGTGACCGATGTCGTGCGCGATATTGCCAATGAGTAGGAGCGTTTTTGTTGCGCGTTGGGGATTCTGAGACTGACCGTGAAGAGATGCAATCGGTTCAGAATGCAGGCAAACTGGGTAGAGATTCTGTCCGGTTGTCTGTTACCAAATACCAAACGAGTGCAGAGCGCAAGGAGTTTTTCGTTCGATGTTGCCTGAAGCTATACCCAGCGCTTAGACAGAAGCGGAGAAGGTACAACTATCCGGCAAGGATGGCATCTGGCGTCCCTGTTATCATGCTGTGAAGAAACGTGGCGATCAGGTGTAGAGGCTGTTGCACAAACAGGGAGGGGTGACGTATACGTCGCCCCTCCGGCATCTCGCCTCAAGTTGCGAGATGAGACAGGTGTCTGGCAATCAGTGGCTTTTTCGTACAAGTATCGTAATCCAAGTTGCCCCCTTACGTCACCACAGCGGTGCGTAGCGTTGAGCGCGACGGGGGAGAGGTGGAACACGGATGGACGCGGGTTAGGCGGATGAACGCGGATAGATCGTTACCCAATGTGCTCCCTATATATCCCCATAGCGACACGGCGGATGGGCATACCAGATGTGCGTGACGTAGTGCGTCTACGGAACTGGCTGCTATCCAAACGATTCATACCGTTCAGGTACGCTGCACGATGTGGTGCGCAGCGTCGTGCTATTCATCATAGCAGGAAGTCTTTCGTGGCCTGCTCACAGCGTAGGTGGCAACTTGGGTTATGGTATCATTGTTGAGTGATACGGTGCATCGCTATATGTCACCGGAGATGCGGTGAACTGTGACCATACGTCTCCTCCGCAATGAGCCGTGGGTGTCACCTGCATGATTACGGATACCAGGTAGGGGCGGGTTCTGAACCCGCCCCTACCCACCCCTACGGAATGTGGCGAACGAGGGGTAGCGAAAGGCTACGGCTTGGTTCGCGTGCCATACATTTAACCCCAGAATGTGCCTATCTGCGAGCAAGCGTTGACGTAATCCATCGATGGCGAGTGCAATCCCGGCAGGTATGTTCAGTTGGATGCTTCAATGCAAGTAATCGCGGATCTGCGCAACCCACAACCATACCCCTTGCCCGATGATGGTCACCATCCCCACCGTAGCCAACCATTGCCCCCAGACGGAGCGGGCGGCGAGCCGATCCAGGGCAATCCCGGCTGAAATGCAGAGTGCCGGATAGAGAAATAACCCCCAGCGTAAGCCCTGATCGGCGATGAGCAGCAAGACCAGGCCGGTCAAGGTGCCGGCCCACCACGCGCCGATCAACCAGCGTAAACGCGACGCCTCAACCAGCGCTGAGCGCCAGAGGAGCCACAATCCGAACAGATTGGCGAGCGCCAAACCGAATGGCAACACCAGGCTGCGCCGGTGTGGTGGTTGCAAACCGACAAGCGCCAGCGCTGTATCGCTCAGGATCTGCATCGGCGCGAGACCGCCACTGGCCCCCTGGCCACTTCGCTGGACGATCAGGTCGAGATACGTGGAGGCGGTGTAGACGACCATTAGCGCCAATCCCAGCCCGCCAGCAGCAGCAACGAATAATCGCAACGGCGTGGTCACGGTTGATGGCTGTTGCCATGCCATCACCCATGCCCACCCGATCAACAGCCCAAATCCCAGGGTCACCCCAGAATGGGCGAGTAAACCGGCACAGATCGCCAGCGTCAATCCCATCAGCGCTAACCAACCGCTCTGGCGAGAGGAAGCACCGCTGAACAATCCGATGAGTGCCGGAAGCATGAGGGCCTGTCCACCAACATTAGCCAGCTCACCGATAGACAGGGCTTCAAAGGCTTGGGTTGCGCCGATGTAACAGGTAGCGCCGAACAACGCTGCCCGCAGGCCAAAGCCGGCTTGGGTAACCCACCACCAGATCGCCAGGCAGAAGAGGCTGTCAAGAGCAGCCGCGACCACTGTGACCAGTACGCGACGGGAGGCAAAATCATCGCCAACCAGCAATTGCAATGGCAAGGCCAACAAATAAAAGCCAACCGGATAGGGGGCAATCCCACCACCAGCATCCGCCGGCAATCCAGCAGTTAAAAAGACCTGACCCAGGCCGAGGCGGAGCAGATTATTGGCGTGAAAACCGGCATCACTGCTGATCGCATGTGGATGCAACAATCCGGCCAGGCGGACAATCAGGGCGACCTGGGTCAGGGCAATGGCCTGCCGCCAGGTCAGGTGTTGCGGCCAGCGCCAGGCCAGGCCAACGCTGACAATAGTGGCAAACAGGATCAAACTGGCCAGAAGAGGGGTTACAAGTGCGAACGCGAGGCGAAACAGGGCAAATGCCGCCACTATGATGATGCCGCTTCCGCTTAGCAGCGCAATGATCCAGTGGGAGCGCAGTTCAATGCTCTGACCCCAAACCCACAGTGCGGTCAGGATCAACCCTACCCAGGCTAGTTGAACCCAATCAGGCATTTGCCATGCATCAATCGGCTGTACCCACACATCGCGCAAGACGAAACCAAGCGCACGCGGATCGCCATCGACCTGAAGGGGGGTACTCCGAAACGTAAGTTGCAAGGTACCGTTTGAAGGTACCAGCAGCGTGTAACGGCGTGCCGGTGTTGCCGGCAACGACAGAAGCAGTGGATGCTCGCTCCCAACCTGCCACTCAGACGATGTCGGTGTACCGTCCGGTCGCCCACCCTGAGCACGCACCGTCACCAGCCAATGACCGCCACCAAGGCCGGGTAACAGCAGGCTACTCTCTGGTTGCGTCCAGCGATACGGATCATCTGCACCGGCTAATTGCCACCACTCAGCGACAGTGGGCACTGCCGGTTCAGCGGCATGCATCATGTGGAGAAACGGCGCATCGTCTTCGCGACGCTGCGTATGGGGATCACCACCTACTGCCAGATGAACATGCAGCGGTGCCTGATAGGCCAGCACACTGCCAATGGCAACGAGCGCGAGCACTAGTGTCAACGGCACCATGCGATGGCGCGTAGCAACTGCCAGCTCACGGCCTGTCTTGGTCATCGTATGGGTCACGACCTGCCACTACCCCATGTAATGATAATGACACCGATAACGATGATGAGTGCACCAATCAGACGAACCGGCGACACCGACTCGTTGAGGAGGATGCGTGAAGGGATCAAAATGATCACGTAATTGAGTGCTAGCAGAGGGTAGGCAAACGAGAGATCGACGCGCGAAATGACACCGAGCCAGAAAATAGCTCCGCCGAAGACGAGGGCAAACCCCAGAATAACACGCCAATCGGTAAAGGTGGCCCAGAGCACCCGTGGCTCAAGCGAAAAGGCACCAACCTGAGAGGTCACATGATTGATACCGATCTTCAGCAGCACCTCGCCAGTAACAGTCAGCGCACTGGCGGTGATCAAGAGAGAGAGCACTAGTAACATAGAACGAAACTTTTGTGAATAAGCGAATAACGGTTTCATGGTCGTCGGCGCAGCACATAAACGGCGTAATCGCAAATCCCTGAACGAAGAGGATAATGACGTACCACATCGAAGCTATCACCAAACATTGCCTGATAATCGGCATCGTGGCGAATATACCCACCTCGATCTAGCGCGTGCATCAAGTGACCAAGAGGGTTCTGACCAGATGGTGGTGGTGTATCTTCCATCACCAGAATGGTGGCTCCTGGTCGCATTACCCGATACATCTCGTGCATAACCATGCGGGCTGTCGCATCGGGAAGGTGGTGCAAGACACCGAGGATCAAACCGGCATCGAACGTCTGATCGGCAAACGGTAAGGCTTCACCACCGGCAGCAACATAGGAACCCGGTCGGCGGCGAACAGCAAACCGTAAATAGGTGAGTGACGGATCAACGCCGACGTAACGATGCGCAGGAAAATCGACGGCAAACTCACCGGTACCGCAACCAAGATCGAGAAACCTGCGATGGTCACCGTGCCATGGACGCAATTCACGAGCGATAGCCAAGTGCTCACTAGTGAAACCAGCTTCAACCAGCCAGCGCAATCGATTCCAGAGTTCTGGAGTAGTACTTAATCGGTTAAGGAGAAGATCGAACATCATGACAAACCATTTCACCATTTCATTGATCAGACTGCTTTGCGGGCAAGCGACACGATTGAGAGACCAAAAGGAAACCGACCGCCTTGGGCAAGGTATACTGCCTCGACCATCATTGGCAGACGGAGAAGTGTATTGAGCGGCTTTGATGGCATAGCCATCGCTGAATCGGTGTGTTGCTGCTGGGCAGGCAGGACACGCTCAAGCAAGCGTACCGCTGCTGAGAGGGGAAAGAGGATGGTAAGTGCATACGTCAAATGCTCAATCACAAATCTATTTGTTTCCAGCAGACGTTGTACCTCACCAGCGGTGTAACGATGACGAGTGTGTACCTGCCGGTCATGGGAAGAGCGCAACCATTCGTATGCCGGCAGCCGGATGAGAATACGACCATTTGGACGCAATACACGCCACATCTCGCGCAGCGCGTGTTGCTCATCGATCACGGCACGATGATACAGCACATCGAACGACGTGACCAGATCAAAGCTCTGATCGGCGAACGGTAACTGCACGACCGAACCGCGAACCAGACAACCAGGAAGTCGTTGACGAGCGAGAGCTAACGCTTCAGCGGCTAGATCAAGTCCAACCACCCTTCCATAGCGACGCAGAAAAAGGGCATCCCCCCCTGTACCACAACCGGCATCGAGAATCTGAAGGTTGCGGTGAGGAGTCAGGACTCGTTCAAGCAAGGCGGCATTGATAGTGCGCATGCCGCCATACCACCAGTGTTGCAGCTCAACGGCTGCCATTGTTGTGTACTCATTCTTTTCCATAATCGGGCGGACTATACCAGATAGCAAGACGAATGGCAAGCTGGCGTATGTATGTGGTCAATAATCACTGCCGACAAACCATCCAACCGGCGAACGAAGCTGACCAAGTTCCGGGCATTCAATGATCACCTCATCACCATCACGAAGCCATGGCCCACTATCCCCCTGAATATCAAGCAAGCATCCTCCAGCAGCCACGCCACTGATGATAATCTCGCCTGGCTGTAACCACGTATCCTGACCAGCAAAGGCAATCAGTTCGGCAAACGAAAACCGCATCCGTCCGGTATGATAGCGACTCACTTCCTGTCCATTGACTAACAGACGCAACGTCAAGAGCAAACGTCCATCGTCATCACGGTAATATTCCAGCTCATCAGCAGTGACCAGCCAGGGGCCGAGCGATGTAGCAACATCACGCGGGCGCCGTGTTGCCAGGAGAGGATCACGGATTGTCCAGGCATTTACCAACAGGTAGCCGGCGATATATGCATCTGCTTCAGCAGGTGACATATCGCGTCCAGTCTGCCCAATCACACAGCCCAGGGCCATCCCACAATCGAGCGGCGCAAAGGCCGGTAATTCGACTAACTCATCAGGGCCGTAAATCGTAGTATGAGCAGCAAAACGAAAAGCGGGATGCTGGCGATCACCAATCCAGTAACCTGCTGCCTGACGCAAAGCCGCTGTTTGATCATCGACAAAAGCATCAAATTCACGCAGTGACACTACTCGCGGTAACGGTGATACCAGACGTACCTGCGACACCGGTACAATCAATGCATCCTCACCAATGACGAGACCATCATGCCAGGAAAAGCTGGTAGAGGTTTCGTTCATCGGCTCCTCGCTGCCCATCAAACTCACCACCGCCTGAACAATATCGGCGGCTGTAGCCAGGGTGATATCAGGATGACTACCGCTGAGCAACGTGAGCATATCCCAGGGCGCATCAACAATATCCTCGCTAACCAAAGGGGCAGCCGCAGCGAGATCAATGATCGTATCACCCAGTAAGACGCCACTACGAACATTGCCACCGACAGGAGGAATAAAACTCACGAGACGCACAGTAATCCCCTTTTCTGGTTGCATAGTGTTCACACGGCGCAGATACCGTGTACTGACCAGACTGCTCATATCATACCCGATTATAGTGGCAGGCATTTTCGTGACATCGCGAAAAATGCACACGTCTACGACACAATTTGTTCACTTCGCCTCTAGGCAAAATGGTTAGATTATGATAAAATGTTGCATATAAACAATTCTTATTTCTTTCAATCAAAACAAAACGGAGTACTATTTTTATGGAGTACGAACTGACCAACCAACGCACTCTGAGCCGCCTTGATCAGTACATTTTGTTCTACTGGCTCATTTCGTTGTTGATCGGGATTCCGATCCTTGGGGATTGGCTTAGAAGCTGGAACGTTCCGGCAACGCTGGCCAATCTCTGGTTTGTGATATTCTTGCTGGTCAGCTTTGCCCTCAGTCAGGTGTTATACGTACTGGTCGCCCGTCACGATGGGCGACCATTTCTGTGGGGGCCAACGATCATGTTCAGCATTGGCAATGGCGTCATCGAAACGTTTGCCTTTGCAACCGTGTACCGGCTGGGCGAATGGATTGGCGATGGGTTAGCCGGTCATTTGTGGCCGACGCTGGTTGGCCCGCTTGGCTTTGCCGTAGGCTTCACTGCCTTTGTTATTTATGGTGGTGTCATTCATGGCTTCTTCTGGTTGCCGTACCTCCCGCCTCACCTTGACGACTCACCGCGTTCGATGCGGATTCGTAAGTTGCGCCCCTTCGCTGAAATGGCGCTTGTGTTGGGTTGGAGCCTCTGCCTCTACCTGTATCAGGACATCTGGACGGTCATTTTTATTCACATTCTCGTTGATCTCGGCCTGATGCTACGGGTACGACCACCCGTCTTTCTGGGTGTGAGCCGACAGGGGATGGTTGAGTAGCGGCTGAGCAACTTGTGAACGAGACAAGCGCAAACGTACTGAGGTGCCAAGCCAGATGTCGTTGTTGTCTACGGGCACCGGGGTATGTGGTCGTAGCCGCTGCCGTACCGGCCCGCTGAACACACCTGAAGGACTTGCAAGATCGACAATATGGACAGTGGTTTCACTCACCATCAGGTGCGCATGACGTAGTGCAATGTCTGCGCCAAGAACGATCAGATGGCAGGCTGGATCACTGCCGATAGAGAAGAGACCGTGGGGCAGCGTTATCGTTCGCTCACCCTGATCGTCGTGGAGATGGACACTCCAGGCCGGTAACGGCGCCGGAGCCGACGGTCGGGCTGGTTTTGGTCGTCTTCGCCACATCAACCACATCCCACACGCACCTGCCCCTACCAGACCGATCCCTACGATCCATTCTGATGGCGACGCTATCGTCGGATAGGTAACAACGAATGCTGCTTGTTGACCACATCCATACAGTGTTGCCATCTTTGGCAACGTACCGGCGAATTGGGTCTGCCAGCGCGCCTCTGCCAATCGAATGAGTGCTTTTGGACGTTGAATTGTCGAGTTGCCGGTCCATACATACAGATCGTAAGGAGGATAGGGGCAGTGTAACAGCACTGCCCACGTTGTTGGTGAGATACGTTCGACGCCGAGAATAAGGGGTAGTGGTGGCGAAGCAGGGGCGGGTTGGATCGTTGTAGCTGCAACGAGTGTTCCCCACATAACGACAAGGGCTAGTGCAATAATAAATAAATGGTAGCGACGCATAGTGAACTCCTCATACGGTGATACGCTCTGTATATAAACCGGTTGAGGAGGGCAAAGGTTACGCACTTTCTTGAAGAAAATTGAGCAAAGGCATGTGTACTTCGTCATGCTGTGTTAGAACCTGTTTCAAAAATATCTACTAGAACCTGTTACAAAAAACATCTACGAGAAGGTATCTTCTTCATTGCCGCTCGATTCCATGTTCGTGACGAGCATACCCGGCCTCCGTGTGACCAGCCGGGTCAACGACGTTGCACGCGCCAGATCGTGAGCACGGCTGGCGCGGCAGCATGGCTGCCGCACGCCAAACGACGCCACACGCGGATGATGAGCGAGCAAGGCAGCCAATCCAGCGCGTGATGGCACCGGAGATGGTTATGAGAGCGCGACAGTACAACTTTTTATGAAATAAGTTCTGGTAGGGTCAACAGTGTACCACGCGCCGGATCGTGAGCGCGGCTGGCGTGGTAGCATGGCTGTCGCACTCCACACGATGTGGTAAGGGAAATCCGGTCTGGCAGCAGTATCTGCGTGATCCTGTTGCGTGCAGAGCGACAACGCTGTTCGGCGCATCTGTGCTCAGGTGTGGTGGCGTGGTGATGGCGGATCGCGTGTCATGAATTCTCTAACACCAGATTTGATATATGCATTGATTGCAGGCTCTGGCCTTCGCTGCCCCCTTATGATAGTGGCGCGGTATATTGAGCCGATGGACTGATGGCAGCAGCAGGTGTGCAGCATACAATACAGACCGGGATGGTTTTATCACCGGGGTAGCCCGTGAGGTGATTGTCACCACAGATCACAGTTTCACTACCTGGAATTCTGCTACGGTGCGTTTAAGGAGAGGTTATGGCGATCAATGTTGATCAGGATGTCCGATTACGGCCATTTGATGGGTCGGTAGCGGATTATGCTCTGTTGGTTGCAATTGGCAATGCGGTATTTCCCGACAATCTCGAAACGGTTGAACAGGTTCAACACTGGGATGCCAGGCGACCAGCTCACTGTATTCAGGAGCGGTGGTTTGCTGAGGTGCACGGGGAGGTGGTAGCGGTCGCCGAGTATTTTCAGCCACAATGGATGTATCACCCACGCAAGTTCTTTGTCAGTATTGCTGTTCATCCGACATGGCAAGGCCAGGGCATTGGTCGTTATTGCTACGACGTATTGATGCGTGATTTGCAGAGTCGTCATCATCCGTCACAGGTGCGGGCGAATTGTCGTGAGGATCAGGAACGTGGGATGCAGTTTCTCGCCCGGCGCAGTTTTCGGGAAGAGATGCGGACCTGGGAGTCGCGACTCGATCTGCGCACCTTTGATCCGGCACCGTTTCGCGCTGCTATTGATCGCGTTGTGACCCAGGGCTTCACGATATGCAATTTGCGTGAATTGCTGACACGATTACCGGATGCCAGCCAGCGCCTGTACCGTGCCGCGATGGAGATGCGTGCAGATGTGCCGCAGACGGAACCGTTTACGCCGCCCGATTTCGCTTCGTGGGAACAGTCTCTGTTCAATGACCCAACGCTCTACCCGGAAGGATATTTTCTAGCGCTTGACGGTGACGAAATTGCTGCGCTCAGTCAACTCTGGAAATCGGCTGAGCCTGATGTGTTGATGACCGGGCTGACTGCGACCCGACGAGCGTATCGTAAGCGTGGTCTGGCAATGGCGCTCAAGGTACACGCGCTTACCTTCGCGCAGGCCGCAGGCTATCGTGAAGTGCGTACCTATAATGCAACGACCAATCGGTCGATGTTGCAGATTAATGATGCGCTGGGGTTTGTTAAACAACCGGCCTGGGTTGAATTTGTGAAGGACCTGGATAGCGTATGATCCATATACGACCTTTCCAACATCAGGATGCAGATTATCGCGTGATGGCTGATGTCTATAATGCGCTGGCGCCAGATGCACCGTTATCGGCGATAGAATGGCGTATTCGTGATGAAATTCACAATCCGAATTTACCACTCTGCCGATGGATTGGCGAACTGGATGGTAGGGCCGGTGGGTATGCCGAATATTATCAGCCGACATGGTGTGCCGATCCCACCCATCTGGAGATGCAGATCGTTGTGCATCCGGCCGTTCAGGGGCGAGGTTTGGGCCGGGCACTCTGGCAGCATCTGCAGATGGCCTGGCAGCCGTTGCAACCGCACCATATCTGGCTCAAGGTGCGTGAGGACTGGCAGGCCGGGTTGACGTTTGCCGGTCGGCGGCAGTTCCACGAGAGTCGGCGGGTTTGGGTTTCCCGGCTTGATTTGGCAACCTTTGATCCGCAACCTTTCAGCGGTTCGATTGAGCGGGTGACGGCGCAGCAGATTGAGCTGATCAGCTTTGCGGCGCTGGCAACAGCCGATCAGGGGTTCTGGCAGCAGTTGTACGAGTTTGAACGACAAACAACCTGCGATGTACCGTCGCCATTTCCGGTCACGATGCCGACCTACGATCAGTGGATCAAGTTCTATCAGCCTGACCACGGTGCGCTGTGGGAGGGCAGCTTTGCTGCGGTGCACGAGGGGCAGATCGTGGGGATCAGTACATTAGAAACCATTAATGATAGTACTGATGTCGAGGTTGGGTTTACGGCAGTGCGGCGCGATTACCGTGGACGGGGTATTGCGCTGGCGCTGAAGCTCTGTACAATTGCGTATGCCGGTGCGCAGGGGTTGAGTGGAATTCGTACTGATAACGACAGTACGAATCTGGCGATGTGGCATATCAATGAACGGTTAGGTTTTCGTCGCGGGCCAGTATGGATTGTTCTCTACCGATGCGAACAGAATGAGGAGGTGCCGTGAACGGGCTGCCGTTAGTTGAATTGAGTGGTGATGCCTATGCTCAGGGTTGGCAGCATGGCCGTGCGTTGCGCGAGGCGATTGCTGCCAACCTTCGCATCTATATGACGCGCTTTGAGCGTGAGTTGCGGATACCGCAGGATGAGGTCTGGCGGCGGGCGCTGCGTTATGCGGCTATGATCGCTGAACAAAATCAGGATTATGCAGCCGGTATGCGCGGCATTGCCGAGGGGGCAGGGGTTGATCTGGCGGCGATTGCGGCGTTGAATGTGCGTTATGAGCTGTTTTATCAGTTCTTTCGCGAGTATGAGCGGGGTACCGGTAAGCCTGATGGTTGTACCGCTTTTGCGTTGTTGCCGTTAGAGACAGATAACGGTCATTTGCTGGTGGGCGAAAACTGGGACTGGATTCAGGGAGTGCGGGGGGCGATTCTGCGCACGATTGCACCAGATGGACAGCGCACGCTGGCGTTCACTGAGGCCGGTATTTTTGGGGGGAAGATTGGCTTGAATGCTGCCGGTCTGGCCCTGCTAATCAATGGCTTGAGCAGTACGGGTGATGATTGGGCCAGTCTGCGCCGACCATTTCATGTGCGTTGTTACGAGATATTGCAGGCACGCTCACTGACTGAAGCGCAGGCGGTGATCACGAGCGAAGAGCGGGCCGGTTCAGCCAATTTTCTGCTGGCACAGGTACCTGATCGGGTGGTCAATATTGAAGCAGCACCGGCGGCGCTGGCGATCAGCGGTTGTACTAACGGTTGTCTGGTTCACGCCAACCATTTTACCGATCCGGCAGCGCTCGGCATTGTGGAGCGGCAGATTGAGCGTTATCCTCATTCGTATTGGCGGCAAGAGCGATTACGCACGCTGCTGGCCTCTCGTCCACAATCGCTGGCACAGGTGCAGGCGGCCTTGCGTGATCACGATCATTTCCCCTATTCGGTCTGTTTTCATATTGATCCTGCCGATCCACCTGATGAGTATTATGAAACGGTCGCCTCGGTGATTATGGATGTGACTGCCGGTGTGTTGTATGCGACCGACGGGCCACCGTGTAAGCAGGCCTATGTGCGATATGCATTGGAGGTGGCGAGGTGAAGAGGACTGTACTCTTCGTCTGCACCGGAAACTACTATCGTAGTCGCTATGCTGAGCTGCTCTTCAATGCTATGCAGGTTAAAGGCTGGCAGGCTACGTCACGCGGTCTGGCACTCTCGCCACGCAATCGCGGGTCGATCTGGCCACCGGTGCTTGAGCGGCTACAACAGTGTGGATTTGCGGTGCCGGATGAGCTGCCTTTGCCACGAACGTTGAGCGAGGCCGATCTGGCACAGGCAACGCTGGTGATTGCACTGAACGAACCTGAACATCGGCCTTTAATGCAGCAGCGTTTTCCGGCATGGGCTGATCGAATTGCCTACTGGCAGGTACCTGATACCGACGTGTTGGAGCCTGAGACGGCTTTTCAACGGATTGAGGCAGGGATCGCAGCATTGCAGAAGGAGTTGAGCGGGAGTTGAATAATGGAGATAGGGGTTATTTCTGATACTCACGGTTTTCTGGCACCATCAGCTTTGCAGGTGTTGTCCGGGGTTCAATTGATTATGCACGCTGGCGATATTGGGAATGCAACGGTGCTGGGGCAGCTTGAGACAGTGGCGCCGGTGATTGCTATTCACGGTAATACTGATAGTGGGACGGAACTGGCCCGGACGTATCCGGCGAGTCGCTGGATTGAGCGTGAGGGTGTGTTGATTTATCTGACCCATATCGGCGGCAAACCGAACCATCTTGTGCAATCGTTACCAAAGACAGCTGATGGGCGACAGCCACGGGTCTACATTTTTGGTCATAGCCATCGACCATTGTGCGAAGTACACAATTCTGTTCTGTTTCTGAATCCGGGGACAGCTGGTGCGCCACGGGGGGCGGGTCTGTCGGTTGCCCGGCTGACGGTGCATGATGGTACGGCGCAGGCGGTGATCATTCCGTTGACGGATAGTCTGCGGGCAATACGTTAATGAGAAGGCACTACGTGTATCCCTGAACAGTCAGATGACCGTGACGTGAACGGATATTGCCCCTATACCCGGCAGCGTAATCGGTGCAACACGTGGCGGGAAGAGTCACGTACCGGTATGGGTATGTGCTGTGATCTGTGTCTACCGGTGGGCACAGGTGGATGCGGCAGCCACTGCTGCACACCACACAGCAGACAGGTGGATCACTGCGCGGGGAAGGTTGCCAACTTAGGGCGCGATGTTGGTGTGGATGGATGAACAAGCTTCCAAATCACGAGAAGAGAGGTTGTATGGGTGGTGAGAACAGACAATCTCTGCTCGGAAAACGGTTGGTAACCGGTTTGCGTCAACCCAATGGCTGGCGAATCGGTAGCCTTTTGGTCGGGATGATAGTGGCAATCGGTTTGTTGCCGCTGGTTGCCACAACACTTGACCTAGAACGAAACCTCTTTTTTGCCGTCCATGGAATCTGTGCCCAGAGTCATAACCTTCACGTGGGTGGTGTGCAGTTTCCGCTCTGTGCCCGTGACAGTGGCATCTACCTCGGCCTCATGGTAACTCTGGGTGTGATTGCCTGGCGTGGGCGCTGGCGAGCCGGACGGCTGCCACCACTACCGATTAGCCTGACACTGCTGGGGTTGATTGTGATTATGGGTGTCGATGGTGTGAATTCAACCGTGGCTGAACTGGGATGGGGCGCTGCCTATCCGCCACGCAATGATCTGCGTTTGATCACCGGTTTGGGGTTTGGTGTGGCGATGGCGGTCGGTTTGTTGCTGGTTGCGAATCAAACACTGCTTGCTCCCGACCTCATCGATGCCACTCAGGCACCGATTGGTAGTTGGGCTGATATGGGGTGGGTGGTTGGCGCATTGGCACTGGTCGTGCTGGCGATAGCTTCCGACCAGGCTCTGCTGGTGTGGCCGCTGGTTCTGATCAGCGTGGTTGGGGTGACGGGAGTTATGACGTTTGCGATTGGGTTGCCGGTTAGTGCCTTCGCCGGCTTGAATGGTCGGGTTCGTCATCCACGGCAATTGTTGCTACCGGGAATTGCCGGTTTCCTGGTCACGCTGTTGCTGCTGGCACTGCTGGCACGGTGGAAGATAGAGATGGAAGTCCAGGGTGTTTTGCCGCCGCCACTTATTCCGTAGCGGAGTGATCGTCGGTGCGGGCTGATGTGGCGGTACGAGGTAGGGATACAGCGTCTCATACCCCTCTGCGCTTGCGCAGTGTTCCGGCATCGTAACGGTACTGAAATACCACTGGTGAGTTGCTGGTAGGGTGGCGCTGGTGCAAAAAGACCGGTTCAGTTCTGCTCGCTTGAGGGTAGTGTCAGATGATCATCGGCTGGTGGGTCGTGTTTTTGCTGCGCCCAGCGAGGTGATATGTGATCTGTTTCCACTTCATCCCGCTCTTGCCTGGGGTGGGTGTGAGCGGTGCAGTGGAGGTCTGTAGCGTGTGCTGTGTCATGTTAAGGGCGCGCCGGAGGTGTGCGCTCCCAGGGGGGATGCAGGTAGGTGCGCCGAAGGCGTGCGCTCCCAGGGGGGGATGCAGGTAGGCGCACTGGTGGTGTGTGATCCCAGGGAGATGCTGGTAGGCGCACTGGTGGTGTGTGATCCCAGGGGCTGGCGTTTGCTCGGAGTTATACTTACCGTTCTAAAAACTTGACATAATAAATACAGGAGCCGACTACCAATTATCGATTCGCCCAGGCCACTCTCCCAACTGGCACGGGCGTGCTATTGGGTAGACGCTGCCTTGTGCGGTAAGGTTAAAAAGACGACAGAGAAGCGGGTCCTCCACCTGCTCCTCATGATGCAAACAGGTGATGATAGTACAGCAGGTCAGCGGTATGTGATCGGCGCAGCGTGGCGGTGTGGGCGTTGTAGGTAGAGGTCATTGCATTAACGACCATTCTTTCTCGCTTCCAGTTCCAGACTGGTCAACGCTGCGTGGAGGTTGGTCAGGGCGGCCTGGGCCTGGGGGGAGAGGTCGGCTTGATCGGTGAAGTCCGTCAGCACTTGACGGGCAGCGATTGCCAGGCAGTCGAGATGTCCCAACAGACAGCCGGCCCGTTGGGCATCGATACGGCTGTGACCGGATGCCGCATGCCAGTAATCGGCGGAAGGAAGGTAATGGGTTTCGCCAAGAACTTCGAGGGCGAGCGTGCAGCGATCAAGTGCGCGGATTGCCAGCACCTGCTGATTGTTGAGCGTAATCTGACCGGGCGCAATCCGGGTTAACGTGATGTTTTGTTCGGCGCGGCTGACTCCATCTTCGCTCAGGTGTAAGGTACGGATTGGCATCGTTTCAACTCCTTCCCTGATAAGGGCTATGACGGGCAATCACACTCCGGGGTAATTCAAGCGGACACAAAACCAGGAGCGCCTGGGCTGACGTATGGCCGGGGTTATGCCAGCGGTGGGGGAGAGCGGCCTCGAACAGCAGGCTATCACCCGGATTGATGAGGAACATCTGATCGGCAACGGTGTACTGAATCTGCCCATTTAGACCAAAGACAAATTCCTGTCCGGTATGGACAATTGCTTCAGGGCCACTACCGGCGCCGGGTTCGAGCGTGACCAGCAGCGGTTCGAGGGTGCGGTTGATCATGCCTGGGGCGAGATCGGCCATGGCACCGTGCGGGAAGAGGCTGGCGATGGCCTGACCTGCCGGGGTGAAGACGATACGTTGCTGTGGCACATCGGGCGTAAAGAAGGTACTCACCGGAACCTGTAGAGCCACTGCAAGACGTTGCAAGGTGCTGACGCTCGGTGATGTGCGACCATTTTCAATCAGACTGAGGGTATTGACGGCAAGCCCGCTCGCCTCGGCGAGGGCGCGGATTGATAAGCGCCGTTGTTCACGCAGGGTCCGAATGCGTGTACCAACGTCTACATTGTCAATTTCACCAACGAGATGCGGACTACTCACTGGATAAACCATAGATGGCACCGGCTATCTTTCTAACTCGGCAACTTGATCTGTTCATTATTATAAGACATTTTTATGATCTTCGCACAATAAAATGGTTGGATTTCAGTAACCCAACCAACGGCGATAGTGGTGTTTTTGATACGCATGTGGCAGCGATGTCTGAGACCAACCAAACCGTGAGGTGCCGGTGATCCGCAGTGAGCGTGTGTTGTTCGCCAAGATGGATGGCAGCGACAAGGCCGGTCAGATAAGGGTGGGATCGTACCGTCTAACGTTGTTGGGTCAGCATTGAAAACATGCCCGGTGCCGGTGACATCTGGCAGTAGCGCTCTCTGGCGTAGCCTGGTTTGGTGGCGCATGCGGGATGCGAGCAATACGCCGGTGGGTGTGACAGGCAGCCTGTGATCAGGCATTGTGCAACATGTACAAATCCCCCTGCATACCACGATGCAGGGGGGAAGCAATCAACAAAGACCTGGAGAGACTTAATCGGCTGTCGGGGTGCGCTGGCGTTGCCGCTCGTACTTTTCGCGAGCGCGGCGGGCCAGGGCGAGGGCGCGGCGCTCACCATGCTTAGCGATTGAGTAAGAGGTGCGACGAATACGATTGCCGTCACGCCAGGTCGCTTCGTAAACCTCACGCCCATCTTTGATCGTGCGCCGTACACCGACAATACCGGTGCTGGTGCGGGCAACACCGATGACCTGACGCTCGGTACGCGGCTTGCCTAGCTCGCGTTCGGTTGCGTTTCGCCACTCGATAGCTGCGGCAAATGCGGCCAGTCTGTCACCGTACACCGAGTCGGAGAAGAACTTACTGCGGCGCTGCTTATTCCAGGTGACACGCACAAAATAGCCGAACGTGCGCTTGGCCGGGTGGTCAATGCGCGTAATCCCCTTGTGCTTTGTGGTCTTGGGGCGGAGACGGGCAGGCAACTTCTTCGTGTCAGCAGCAACCGGTGTGTTGGGTGCCGATAGCAACTGACGAGCCTGCTCTGGATCGAGATCGGGCAGCGGCTCATAGCGCAGGACGGACATCGGATCAGCGTCGGGATGTGATTGAGGATGCCCATTAGTGGTTGTCGGCTCAGAAGCCGGCAGATTCACCGGTCGCACAGCGTGTCGACGAGGCATTGCTGATTGCTCCTTTTGAAACCTCAGATAGCCTGTACCTTGATGATTGTATCGAAGGTTGAAACCTCTGCTTTCTATACTACCATATTTTGCCCGCCAACTGCACAGAAATCCTGGGCAAAAAAGTACAAATTTGGCTGGATGGAGCGCCTAATTTACCGCGATATAATTTGTGATTTGTTGAACAAATTTTGAAAAAGCTGTGGATTTTGTCGCAATTACGCTAAGGAAACGTTTCCTTTTCGACAGTTGGCGGGGGAAGGAGTTGGGGGTTATGGAATAGGAACGGATAGGATATACGAACGTATGCGGAAGATGGGGTTTTGGTAGGTGCTGAATGAACTCACTCCCGGCCCCGCTTCCGTAGTGTGCTATGGATTACCCACATGTCACGCTGCGTTAGTGGGCTGCAAGCGTTCCCTGTGGCACGGGCTTCCAGCCTGTGTGTCGGCATCATCGCCACTGCCGGTAGGTGTTGGCAGTGGCCGCTGGTGCGCAGGCACAAACCTGGTGCAACAATACGTTTACATGCAGGTAGCTCATGCATGCCGGACCGACTCGCTGATCGGCACGAGCACATTTAGCACCTCCGTGACCAGGATGGGGAACGGTATGCCACGCGCCGGATCGCAAATACGGCTGGCGCGGCAGCATAGCTGCCGCAC
>NZ_DAOUBI010000008.1:0-2112 GCF_034432675.1 Chloroflexus sp.
CCCCTGTGGTGACGGATACGTGCGTGCGCCGTTCAGCACTCTCGCATATGGCGGGCCGGGGTTGGGCCGGGGCCGGGTGCCGCGGGAGAGCGATAACCCCGGCAACACGACCAGCTCAGTCCAGCATTGGCATGTCAATCCCGTGGCGACGGGCAAACGCGATGGCTTCGGGATAGCCGGCATCGGCATGGCGGACGACGCCCATACCGGGATCGGTGGTTAGCACCCGTTCGATGCGGCGGGCGGCTTCGGGAGTGCCATCGGCGACGATGACCTGGCCGGCGTGGATGCTGTAGCCAATCCCAACGCCACCGCCGTGATGGATGCTGACCCAGGTGGCACCACCGACCGCGTTGATCAGGGCGTTGAGCAGCGGCCAGTCGGCGATAGCGTCGGAGCCGTCGCGCATGCCTTCGGTTTCGCGGTTGGGACTGGCGACCGAACCGGCGTCGAGATGGTCACGACCGATGACAATCGGGGCTTTGACGATGCCGCGAGCAACCAGGTCGTTCAGGAGCAAGCCGGCTTGTGCCCGTTCGCCGTAGCCCAGCCAGCAGATGCGGGCGGGGAGACCCTGGAAGGCGACGTGGTCGCGGGCAAGGCGCAGCCAGCGACCGAGGTGTTCGTCGTGGGGGAAGAGTTCGGCGATGGCGCGATCGGTGATGTAGATGTCTTCGGGATCACCGGAGAGGGCCACCCAGCGGAACGGCCCCTTGCCTTCGCAGAAGAGAGGTCGGATGTAGGCCGGGACAAAGCCAGGATAGTTAAACGCATCGTGAACGCCGGCATCGAAGGCACGCTGGCGGAGGTTGTTGCCATAATCGAAGACGATGCTGCCACGGCGCTGCCATTCCAGCAGAGTACGCACGTGTTCGGCCATCGACGCCATCGCACGCCGGTCATACTCGGCGGGGTCGCGTTCGCGTAGTTCGGCAGCTTCGGCGAGTGACAATCCGGCAGGGATATAGCCGTAACGCACATCGTGGGCGCTGGTCTGATCGGTCGCCACATCGGGAACCACACCACGGCGCAGCATCTCAGGCAGTAGCTCGGCTGCGTTACCGATCAGCGCAATCGAAAGCGGCGTGCCGCTCGCCCGTGCCTCTTCGGCCCAGGTCATCGCCTCTTCGAGATCATCGCTCAGGCGATCCACCTGACGCAGGCGCAGGCGACGCTCTGCCCGCCAGCGGTCAATCTCGACCGCGATAACCACACCTTCATTCAGGGTCACGGCTAGCGGTTGCGCACCACCCATCTCACCGAGACCGGCAGTGACGACCAGCCTGCCGCGGAGTGTTCCCCAGCCTGCCGAGTGCGCCAGCGCACCGAAGGTCTCGTAGGTGCCTTGCAGGATACCCTGGGTACCGATATAAATCCAGCTTCCGGCGGTCATCTGCCCGTACATCGTCAACCCGGCAGCTTCCCAGCGGTCGAAATTGGCCTGCGTGGCCCAGGCCGGCACCAGATTGGCATTGGCGATCAGCACGCGGGGGGCATCGGTGTGAGTACGGAAGACAGCGACCGGCTTCCCCGATTGCACAATCAGCGTCTCGTCGGGACGGAGTCGGCGGAGGGTGGCAAGGATGGCAGCGAAACACTCCCAGTTGCGGGCCGCTCGCCCGCGTCCACCGTAAACGATCAGATGATCGGGGTCGAAGGCGACATCGGGATCGAGGTTGTTCTGGATCATGCGATAGGCCGCTTCAATCTGCCAGTTGGCACAGGTCAATGTTGTGCCACGTGGCGCCCGCACGATGCGGTTCATAGTGTACCTCCCTGTACAATGGATGGCATTCATTGCCGATTGGTGCTATAGTAGCGCCGAATGGCTGCTTCGACAAGTGGAGATGGGAGCGGTTGCCCACGGGTCTGCTGTGGGATGGTGGAGGAGAATATCGCTGCAACGCAGAGGGGACATTCGCTCAACCTGCCCGGTGGTGTTAGCACGGTGGGTGTAGGGTGAGAGCGTGCTGGCGCCCGTCCACCATCAGGTAGGGGTGAGCAGGAGTGAGCGCAGCGCGGCACAGGGCGGTTCCTCCCCGGTGGCGCCGGTAGGGGGGTAGGGGGTAGGAGTGAGCGCAGCGCGGCACAGGGCGGTTCCTGCCCGGTGGC
>NZ_DAOUBI010000009.1:0-4681 GCF_034432675.1 Chloroflexus sp.
ATCGGGGCGAGAGGATTAACAGCGCGAATATTAGTCTCGGCGCTCACCCGATCAAACCCCACCGGTTCTGCCAGATCCATCTTGGTCAGGATGACCGCATCGGCGGTGGCGAAGGTCGCCGGATACTTCAACGGTTTATCTTCACCTTCAGTCGTAGAGAGCAGGACCACGCGCACCGCTTCGCCGAGATCGTAGCCGGCGGGACACACCAGATTCCCAACGTTCTCGATAAAGAGGAGATCGATCTGGTTGAGGTCCCAATCGGCGAGATAGCGGGCAACGATGTCGGCTTCAAGATGACACATATCGCCAGTCTGAATCTGCCGTACCAGCCCGCCACTGCGTGCCAGCCGACGGGCATCGTTGTCGGTAGCCAGATCGCCGACCAGCGCCGCGACCCGGCACTCGGCCAGCATCATGCGCATCGTCGCTTCGAGCAGGCTGGTTTTGCCGGCGCCCGGACTGGACAGCAGATTGACAACCGTCACGCCGGCGGCGTGAAAGCGGTGTCGTAACGCGGCAGCGAGTTGATCGTTCTTGTTCAACACGCCCTGGCGAATTTCGATCAGCCGTTTTGTCTCGTAAGTCATGGTGTCTCCAGTGCAACCAGTTCTAACTCACGTCCATGAACGATCTGACCGCAGGGGCGATCACACCGTGGACAGCGGAACAGCCGTGGGTTCGTCAGGGTCACTTCGGCGTTGCAATCCGGGCAAAAGACGACCACCGGCACCTCTTCGATAATCAGGTCAGCCCCGGCCAGCGGTGTGCCTTCGGCGGCGATGGCGAAGCTGAAGCGAAGCGCATCGGCGACCACCCCGGCGAGGGCACCGATCCGCAGGTGAACGGCGCTAATCCGATCTACTCCCGCTTCTGCCGCAGCATTGCTGGCAATCGTCACGATGTTGTGCGCAATCGATAATTCGTGCATCAGCCTATTTCAGCGAACGACCAAAGCGGCGACCGAATTCAACAATCAGCCCGGCAGCGCGTTGCACATCGGGATCGCGTAACGCCCGGAGCAGACCAAACAGACCAATCGGTTTCGGCTCCTGGCGCAACGCCTCGCGACTGGCGACAAAGGCGTCACCCGCTTCTCCAACCAGCCGTACCGTATCGGGATGGAACACGCCCGACTCGAGCAGTGCGTCGAACTCTGCCGAGGCGATAAACGGCTCGATCCGCTCGATCACCTCGATGAAGTTGGGAGCGACGGCAACCAGGCGGGGGAAGTAGGGCAGGAACGCGATGAAGGCATCGATTAACTTATCAGCCGTGATTGTGCGGTCATTCATTGTTGTGCGCAGCTCTTCGACCGCCAGGCGGATATTTTCGGTCAGCTCATCACCGCGCACCAGCAGGTGATCGAGCGCACTAACCAGGAAGGCGAGCAGTTCGCTCTGCGCCAGCAGACGATCAAGCGCGGCCAGCGTGTCGGGTTTGCTTAAGGTTGCGAGCAGGCGCTGAAATGCCGGCTGGGCCGTCAACGTTGCCAACTGCTCAACAGTCGTAGTCAGTTGCGGCAGCGTCCGCGACAGTCGCATCAGTTGGGCAGCCAGAGCGCCACCATCGTCGGGGAGAGCGGCACGCAATTCGTGAACGCTAGCAGCGACGTTGTCAGCGATAACGTCACCCCGTTGTAGGAGGCTATCCACTGCGCCGACCGAGAAAGCCAGCAGTTCGGCGTGGTCGAGTAGCCGGTGTAATGCGGCAGCCGTCTGCGGTTCGCTTAATCGTTCAAGCAACGCATGCGCGTTTAACGGACGGTCGGCATGAGCCGTGGTTGTAGCGCCATTGCTGGTCATTGCGCTCCTCGCTCTATAGCGAACGCGAATCGTGGAAATACAAACGAAATAAGTGATTGCCTGAACGAAGTATAAGAGTTACTGATGGATCACTCAAGTTGTAACTTCATAACCGTCGGTTGTCGTTAGTCGTTCTGCGGGTTGGAGTGTGCTACAGTAGTATTAGCAGTCGGTAGCAAAAAGATAATGGGAATAACTCATGACGGGCGAAGCGAACAATCCTCAGCAGCGACGCTGGCGGATCAGTGTACGCGGCATTGTGCAAGGAGTTGGCTTTCGACCATTTGTGTTTGGTCTAGCCGACCGCTGGCGTTTAGCCGGTTTTGTGCGCAACGATAGCAACGGGGTTACGATAGAAGTCGAGGGCGACGAGCAGGCACTGCATGCGTTTGTGGATGCTCTGCGTGCAGAGGCACCACCACTGGCCCGAGTCGATCAGGTGAGTATCGATCCACTGCCACTAGTTGGTGAGCGCACCTTTGTGATTGCTACCAGCCAGGCTCAACCGCAGCGACGAACTCTGATCGCTCCCGATACTGCAACCTGTGCTGATTGTTTACGCGAGATCAGCGATCCTGCCGACCGCCGCTATCGGTATGCGTTCACCAACTGCACGAATTGCGGCCCGCGCTTCACGATAGTGCTCGACGTGCCCTACGACCGTGTCAATACCACGATGCGAACCTTCCCCCTCTGCGCCCAGTGCCGGGCAGAGTACGAAGACCCGCGTAACCGGCGGTTTCACGCTCAGCCAACGGCATGCCCGGCGTGTGGGCCGCACCTGCGCTGGTCGGGTGACACCACCGATCCGCTGATCGCGGCAGCCACAGCCCTGGCAAACGGCGACATCGTGGCCGTGAAGGGATTGGGTGGTTACCATCTGGCCTGTGCTGCTGATGATGAAACGGCGGTCAGCCGTCTTCGCCAACGCAAGCAGCGCGAAGCACGGCCACTGGCGCTGATGGTGCGCGATGAAGCAGTCGCCGCCCACCTTTGCTTCATCGATCCGGTAGCTCATACCATCCTGACCAGCCCGGCGCGTCCGATTGTGCTGCTACCCCGTCGGCCAGACGCACCGGTTGCCCCTTCGGTAGCGCCGGGGATGCAGACGCTGGGGATTATGCTCCCGTACACGCCGCTGCACCATCTGCTACTGGCCGAATACGCCAGAGTAGTCGGCCCAAGCCGACCGGCAGCAATCGTGTTGACCAGCGGTAATCTGAGTGATGAACCGATTGCGTATGAAGACGACGATGCTGTGCAACGCTTAAGCCCAATTGCTGATGCGATGCTGAGTCACAATCGCCCGATTCATATGCGTTGTGACGACAGCGTCGTGCGGGTGGCCGCCGGTGGGCCGTTGCTGATCCGACGTTCACGGGGCTATGCCCCGGCACCGATCACCCTGGCGAGCGCACTCCCCTGCCCGATCCTCGCCTGCGGTGGTCAGCTCAAAAACACCTTCGCCTTCGGTCGTGGCCGGGAGGTCTTCCTGAGTCATCACATCGGCGATCTGGAGAATCTCCCCACCCTGCGTTCATTCCACGAAGGCATTGCCCACTTTCAGCGCCTGTTTGACATCCAGCCGGAAGTGGTTGCTTACGATCTCCATCCCGGCTACCTGGCCACGCAAGCCGCACTGGCAATGGCGATTCCGCACAAGATCGGGGTGCAACATCACCACGCGCACATTGCTGCGGTGTTGGCCGAATATGGTATTGATGAGCCGGTGATTGGTCTGGCAGCGGATGGCAGTGGATATGGGCCTGATGGCACGGTCTGGGGTGGCGAGGTATTCATCGCGACGTGCGCCAATTACAGGCGGGTCGGACATCTGGGGCATTTGCTGCTGCCCGGCGGCGAACAGGCGGTACGTCAGCCGTGGCGGGTAGCAGCGGCTGCATTGTCAACGATTTACGGCACCGACTTCTGGCAGCTTGCATTACCACTCGTCAAACAACTTGATCGTTCAGCCTGGACAGTGCTGGCACGTATGATAGATCGCTCGCTCAACACACCACGAACATCGAGTCTGGGGCGCTTATTCGATGTAGCGGCGGTGCTGGTTGGGATCGGACAGACGGCGCGCTACGAGGGTGAGCTGGCCATTCTGCTCGAACAGATGGCCGATCACGACCAGCCGCCCTACCCAATGCCGATCCACGAAGCGGTGTCCGCTCAGGAGCCGTTTGTGCTGGATGGTTTCGCGCTGCTGGCGGCCTTAGTTGATGATATGCAACAAGGGGTGACGCCGGCGGCCATTGCCGGGCGCGTCCATCAGGGAGTGGCTCATGGTTTGTTGATGGCCTGCCGGCGCGTGCGTAATGAGCATGGTCTCTCAACCGTCGCGGTAAGTGGGGGTGTGTTTCAGAATATGTTTCTGCTGGAAACCCTCACCGATTTGCTCACCGCCGATGGCTTTACTGTCCTGATCTCCCGCCTGGCACCACCAAACGACGGTGGCCTGGCGCTCGGTCAGGTCGTAGTTGCCGGTGCAGTGATGGCTATGAGGTAAACGCCCTCGGTCCCGCTCACGCTTGTGTGCTATCCATTACCCGCATGTCACGCTGCGTCAGGCCGGGCTGCAAGTGCTCCCCGTGGCGCAGGCTTCCAGCCTGTGTGGATGCATCCTCGCCACCGCCGGCAGATGCTGGCCGTGATCGCTGGTGCACAGGCACGAATCTCGTGCAACATAACCGTCTACGCGCAGGTGTCACATGCCTGCCTGACCGACTCGATGATCGAAACGAGCACATTCAGCACCCCCGTGACCAGGATGGGGAACGGTATGCCACGCGCCGGATCGCGAGCACGGCTGGCGCGGCAGCATGGCTGCCGCACGCCAAACGACGCGCCACGGGTAATGGTGGTCGGCA
>NZ_DAOUBI010000010.1:0-16569 GCF_034432675.1 Chloroflexus sp.
TGGACGCTGGACGAACTACGCCGAACTGACCAGTCCATCCTTCTTCGGCACGTACATTGATCCGTTCAGTGGTGAGGTTGTCCGACCGTAGTGGCAGTCATTGCGTGATAGCTTGAGGATGGGGCGAAAGAGCTATCGCCCTATCCTTAATGTTGTGAAACGCTTGCCCGTCTCGTTGTGTACAAGAGTACATATACGCTCAGCAATATCTACGGCGCATTCCTTGGCGGCAGTGGCCGTTGCGACTGCGGGCCAAACTGCGCATCGCACAGGAAGAGTGGTTGGCGGCCATCACCGTGGTAGTTGTAGAGCTGATCGCCAACCCGAAGCTGCACAAACAGTCCGTCAATGAGCACCTGGATGTACGCCATTCCCGGTCGCGGACATCCGAGTGAGCCATCCGGCCAGGTGACGGCGGCAACCTGGGTAACCTCAACAGCCGACACATCCACACCCAGACGTTGAGCCAGGTCTTGTTTCGCCTGATCAATGAGGCGGGCCAGGTTCGGATCGTAGGGAGGTGTCAGTGGTTGGGCATTGGCCGGCATCGGCGATGTTCCACCCTGATCTGACGGCGGCATAGGTGACGGCGGCATAGGGGTCTCCTTTACTGGTGGTATGGCAGGCAGTGGTGTTGCCGTTGTGGCAACCGTTGGTGGTGATACAACCGTTATCACAACGGCTGGTGGCTCAACTGAGGCCGATGGTGGTTGAGCAGTTCCTGCCGACAACATGGTTGCTGTCGGTGCCGGTAGGGACGCATCGCGCGTTGCCGCAGGCGGCTGCGTTGGAAACGGCTGATCGGGCAGCGGCGAGGGCTGCGCAGGCTGAGAGCCGGTCGCCGTCCCACAAGCTACCAGAAGAAACACTCCGATCACGATGACAAGTAATGCTCGCATAAGCAGTCCTTTGCAGTTCAGACGCGGTGCTTTACTGGTATGACGCACAACCACAGCAATTCGTTCCCTACAGGAAACCTGTATCCGAGGCTGTATAATATGCATCTACTACCAAACAGGAGAACTGCTATGCCACGGGTTTGTGTCTTCGACGTGAATGAGACCTTGCTCGACCTGCGTGCCCTCGATCCTATGTTTGAGCAGACGTTTGGCGACCCTGACGTGCGGCGCGAGTGGTTTCAGCAGGTGATTCACCTGGCAATGGTGGTCACCATTACGGGAAGCTATGTTCCATTCGCGCAGATTGGCGATGCCGCACTGACGATGACAGCCGCACGCCGTGGTGTGACGCTGAGCAGTAGCGGTCGGCAACAGATTCTGGCTGGTATGCGGCACCTGCCTCCGCATCCCGATGTACGACCGGCACTCGAACACTTGCAGGCCAACGGGATCAGGCTGGCAACACTCACGAATTCAAATGTCGAACTGGCCGAGGCGCAACTTGCTTTTGCCGGCCTGCGTGACTTTTTTGAGGTGCGTCTGTCGGTCGAGGAAGTTCGCCGCTTGAAACCGGCGCCGGAGGTGTATCAGATGGCGGCTCATCGGCTGGGAGTGGCGATGGATCAGGTACGGTTGATTGCCGCCCATGCCTGGGACGTAGCGGGAGCCTTGCGTGCCGGTTGTGCCGCTGCTTTTGTCGCCCGTCCAGGTATGGTACTCGACCCATTGGCTCCACCGCCGGATGTGGTAGGAAATGATCTGGTCGCGGTTGTAGATCAAATCCTGGCCATAGAGAGGCAGGCGGCATAACACGCTCATCTATGTTGTGAGTGATCAAATGCGGGTGAACTTATTGTGATATTGGCAGCGAATTTTTCTATGAATGGTCTCACGAAAGAGGCGTTCGGCAGGTTTGGGTAATAGCCAATCCTCGCGTGTTACGTGACGGGAGGGGGACAAAGATGGATGCGACACCTGGGGGGCACGTGCTCATTACCAGGTCAACCCTCGAAGCAGTAGATACCGAACGGTGCCAGACGCAATTCTTCACCGATACCGCGCCGTTCTCGACTCAACGGTGAAATTTCGAGCAGATCACGCCCTATAGGCTGTGGCGCGATGAATCGGGCCGGTAACGCGCCCAGATTGATCACGCCGATCAACCGCCGCCGATCAAACTCACGATAGATGATCATAATGTCACCGGTACCGGCCGTAAGGTCCTGGTAAGCCACTGTTCCATAGCGAAGTGCCGGCTCTTTACGCCATAAAGCTAACAGGCGCGGCAAGACAGCACGATCTGCGATCTCCTGACCATTCCAGATCGCCGGTGTCAAACCACTAAAGAGCATTACTGCCCAGAGTGTCTGACCAAGGCGTGAACCACGTAAGCCATCAGCTAACGGATTGCAATCGGCAGTATCGAATGATTCAAGAAACCCAATTCGATAGGTATCAGGATAGAGTTCAGCATAGTCTCTCTGGTACGCCGACCACTCAGCAGGGGTAATCCGGCGCATCGCCAGATGTACCAGCATATGGTGGCTGGGATAATCGAACCATCCCCCGGCAAATTGGGCAGACCGTGGCCCGGAAAGGATGGAGAGCATAGCGAGTTCTGGCCGGGCTGCCGCAACCTCTTGTAGTGCCTGCACCATCAACGCAGAACCGGTACTCGCCCGTAACGGTGCCCGCCGTATCCAGGCCAGCGCTGCGCTGTATGGAGCTACTGCCCGTATCCCATCGAGGGCGAAGTGATCAACTTGGGCAATCACCCATTGTTGCCAGTACAGACGCCAATCGCTGCGCAGCCAGTCGAAATGGTAGCCACCAGCAGCCAGAGCAACACCGGGATGACGCGCAGCTGTCGGTACATCTGCCGGTGTTCCAATGACAAACGCCCCTGACTCATCACGGACAAACCATTCCGGGTGATCGTTGAGGTAACGAGAGTCGGGGGCACAACCCTGCATGGCAACATCTAACAAGACCCGCATGCCCTGCTGATGAGCCGCTACAACAAGCTGTTGGATCGTCACATGATCGCCACACACCGGATCGATCCGTTCGAGATCACCAATCAGATGAGGGCGATCACCAACCGTATGCCACGGTAACAAACATAGCGTATCGACCCCAAGCATTGTCAGTTCAGGTAAACGACGGCGCAACCCATCAGCACCACCGTGCTGCCGCAGATCGGCGACATAGATGATTGCATCACGCAGCCATAACATTGGCGGACGGGGGAATGGCGTCAATGTCCGGTAGATCGACAATGCCGCCGGCCAGGGTTGGGGGGTAAGGGTAAAAAACTGCCGTCCCAGCGCAAACCGCCAATCTGAGGGCAGCCAGCCGGCAACAGCAATCTCATAGGCCAATGAGACTGCTGTGTGGCTGCCCTGCACGTATGGAAGTGCCGCCTCATCATCACCGGCGTACCAGCAAAGGAAGGTCAGCGCAAGATCAGAATTGACGAGAGCCATCACCCCGGCACCCTGGGTTGGTGCCGGCTCAAAGGCACTACCACCACGTAAGCCGGGCGCAAAGAAACGACGGGGCAGAATGTTACGATCCTGGGTAGCGGCAATGGCATACGGTGCACGTGGGCGAACACTGTTGCCCGGCGCTTCAAAGGTACAGCGGTCTGGCGAGCCAATCTGGACATGAGGAATAATCAAGCGCACACCGTACATGCGTAGTTCATCACCACTGACATTTTCGATCTCAATCCAGCGCTCGATCATGTCGTCAGACAACAGGTAATAATCGAACACCTTGAACGGGCCAAGACCGACAATGATCGTCATCTGCGGACGACCATCTGGCAAAACCTGCAAACGATGCCAGATGTAGCGCGCGAACGTCTGCGCGGTAATCCAGTTAGTCGGCGAACCGATGGCAACATCCACCCCTGCAATCGGGGAACCGAAACCAAGAATATTTGGACTATTATCGCGCCGAAAGACAACCAGTGCGCCACTGTCCGTTGACCAGCCAAGTTCATAACGAGCGGTGCGTAAAATAATCTGGTCGGTCTGTTCGTAGAGTTCGTAACTCATTGAGTAATTGGTGCAGTTTATCAGGAGGGGTAGTAGCTACTACCTGTCAGGTTGCAGAGATTATAACACGAAGTATTGCCCCTTCTTAGGGGAAGATCACGCGGTCGATTGTTCGATCACGAACGTCGTGGCAGCATGTGTTGCAAACGCAAGGATTTCCTGCCAGGCCCATCCTTTCCAGATACCGTACACCACACCCGCCCGAAAGACATCACCGGCTCCCGTGAGATCATTGCTCGCCGTTGCAGGCGGTGTTGCTTCGTACCAGTTTCCGGTAACCAAAACCCGTGCCGGACGAGAACCGTCTGTGATGAAGACGGGGGCGCCACGCACCTGTTGCAAAGCAGCGGCCCGGTGAAACGGGGCGGTACCCAACAGATCAACCGACGTAACAATCACATCGGCGGCCTGAGCCAGTGGATCGGCCGGATCACGCACATCACCGACGACCACCAGTCGATTGAGCTGACGTGCAGTGGTAGCAACTTCCGTCGTGTAGAGGCCGTAGCGACTAACACTGACAATCTGGCATGCTGCTAAAACTTCCGCCGATGGCGGCGAAGCCGCCGTCTGTTGACGCAAAGCAATGATCGTGCGTTCACCATCGGGGGTAATCAGGATATGGCATACCGGCGTTGCAACGTTCGCACTTCTTTCGACATGGGTCATCAGGCCCAAAGCAGTTAATTCAGCCGCAACCAGATCGCCGCCGGTATCATAGCCTAACCGGTCACCGTACAGGAGCGGCCGAACACCCCAGTTCACCAACGCGCGGGCTTCGTTCAACGCATTGCCGCCAGCTAGCCAGCGCGTATGCACGGCATGGACACCACTGCCGTGTTGCGGCCAATGGGGTAACCAGATGCGCAAGTCAGCACAAAGAGAGCCGTAGCAGAGGATTGCATTCATGACGACACCGGGTCAGGCAATTTCGGATATGGACTGGGGCTTTACCGCTGCTGTGGTGTGAACATCCTCTGTAAAGCCTGGATATAGAGTATGGTTCTGCGGTTGTGTTGTCACCGCAGAACCATCAACGCTTTACCTATGCACCGGCCGGAGTTGGCGAGGGTTGACCGCGATTATTTTGATGATATGGCCCGTTGACCTTATTATTTGCAGTCGGCACCCGACTCAGCGCAATTTGCAGCACCTCGTCCATCGAGGAGACTGGGATCAGATTCAGTTCCCGCCGTACCTTCTCCGGAAGTTCATTGATATCTTTCGCGTTTTCCTTCGGCAGGATAAAGGTACGAATACCGGCCCGATGCGCAGCCAGAGTCTTCTCTTTCAGGCCACCAATAGGCAACACCTTTCCGCGCAGTGTGACCTCACCGGTCATAGCAACATCACGCCGCACGGGGGTGCCGGTCAGCGCACTGATCAGCGCGGTGGTCAGCGTAATACCGGCGGATGGGCCATCCTTCGGGACTGCACCCTCTGGGATGTGAATGTGAATATTGGTTTCTTCAAAGATCGCCGGATCAATCCCGAAGTCAGCAGCACGTGAGCGAACGTAGCTCACCGCAGCCTGCGCACTCTCCTTCATAACCTCACCAAGCTGACCGGTGAGTTGAAGCTGGCCCTTGCCCTTGAACGGCAATACCTCGATATTGAGAATATCACCACCGGCGCTCGTCCAGGCCACACCGGTCGCGACCCCAACCTCGTCTTTCTCCTCAACCAGGCCGAAGGTAAAGCGCTCGGGACCAAGGTATTCCAGCACGGCAGCCTCATCAATCACAAACTTCTGCACCGAGCCATCGGTTGCTTCGCTTTGTTCGGCCACCTTACGTGCCACTTTGCGGCACAGACTGGCGATCTCGCGCTCAAGGCCACGCACGCCGGCCTCGCGGGTGTATTCACGAATCAGCTTGATGATGGCACCATCGGTAAACTCAATCTGATCCTCACGCAGCCCGTGGAACTCGCGCTGCTTAGGGATCAGGAAACCGCGTGCGATCTCCATCTTTTCGTCTTCGGTGTAGCCACCGATCTCAATGATCTCCATGCGATCACGGAGCGGCAGTGGGATTGGTTCAAGTTGGTTAGCCGTGGCGATGAAGATAACCTTACTGAGATCGAACGGCACTTCAAGGTAATGATCGCTAAATGCGTTGTTCTGCTCTGGATCGAGGACCTCTAGCAGTGCCGAGGTCGGATCGCCGCGAAAATCGATACCAATCTTGTCAACTTCATCAAGAATGTAGACCGGACTACGCGACTTAGCCGTCTTCATAGCCTGGATGATCCGACCGGGCAACGCGCCGATGTAGGTGCGGCGATGACCGCGGATCTCAGCTTCATCGCGTACACCACCAAGACTGGTACGAACAAACTTCCTACCCAACGCACGGGCAATGCTGCGCCCCAGGCTGGTCTTACCCACACCGGGCGGGCCGACAAAGCAGAGGATGGGACCGCGCATCTTATTACCGGCCAGTTTAAGCACAGCCAGGTATTCAAGAATACGCTCTTTGACCTTTTCGAGGCCATAGTGATCTTCGTCGAGCACCTTTTTAGCCTCAGTAATGCTGATCTCTGGCAACTCCTCATCAGCCCAGGGCAGCGAGAGAATCCAGTCGAGGTAGGTCCGAATCACGCCTGCCTCAGGGCTGTGCATCCCCTGCTGAGACAGCCGCTTCAACTCGTGCAGCGCCTGATTCTTCACATACTCCGGAGCGTTCATTTCGTGAATCTTGCGCCGCAGCTCGTCAATCGGATCATCGCCATCTTCATCTTCACCCAACTCACGGCGAATAACCCGCAACTGCTCGCGCAGGAAATACTCACGCTGACTCTGGTCGAGTACCTCGCGGGTATCTTGCTGAATCTTGACGCGCAGCTTCAGCAGCTCCAACTGTCGTGCCAGCACCAGGTAGGCCTTGCGCAAGCGCTCGACCGGATCAAGCGTATTGAGGATCTCAAGCCGGTCCTTGAAATCGAATGCCGGCCCCCAGGTCACAATATCGGCCAGATGACCGGCACGATCAATGCGATGCACAAACTGCACCGCCTCCTGGGGCACCTCACCGAGATGCTCGACGAATTCATCAACCTGCTGCTTCACCGTCTCCATCAGGGCTTCGACCTCGATCCCCTCGACCGGTGGATCAAAGATTGGTCGGCAACGCACCCGATAGAAGGGTGTAATCTGGATCGCTTCGATAATCTGTGCCCGCTGCTGGCCTTCAAGGATTACACGGGCTGTGCCATCGGGCAACTTGGCAAACTCCTGCAACTGCGCAATAACCCCAATCGGCGGTAGATTCTGCGGCTGGTTGCTCTTGTATCCTTCGAGCTGATTCTCGCGCACAAAGATCAACAAAACATCACGATCTTCTTCCCACGCTCGCTCCATCGCACGGTACGACTTCCCCTGCGGTACCTGGAGCGGGATGGTCATATGGGGCATGATGACCATTTCGCCGAGCACCACCATCGGGAGACGGCGTTCTGGCTCTTCGTGCAGGTCATCCTGCTCTTCAGGCAGATCGTCAAAGAGAGACATTGGTTCATTCATAGTAGTTTTATCTCCTACGTTCTATGAGGAACGTTACTCACACTAGTTAAACAGCAGCCGTTGCCGGTATTGGCTGCAAAAATTGTCGTTCGTACAACCGGGCATAGACACCATCACGGGCAAGCAGCTCGTGATGAGTACCAATTTCAACCAGCTCACCCGCTACGATCACCGCAATGCGATCAGCGCGCTGCACTGTGCTTAGGCGATGGGCAATGACGATACTGGTACGTCCGGCCATGAGCCGTTCCAGGGCCTCTTGCACCAACCGCTCACTCTCGCTGTCGAGCGAACTGGTGGCCTCGTCCAAAATCAGGATGCGCGGATTTTTCAGAATCGCCCGGGCAATGGCAATCCGCTGGCGCTGACCGCCACTCAAGCGCACCCCACGCTCGCCGACCGGTGTATCGTACCCATCTGGCAATTGACAGATGAACTCGTGCGCATTCGCCATCCGGGCAGCCGCTTCAATCTCTTCATCAGTGGCTTCGAGACGGCCATAGCGGATGTTATCGCGAACACTACCGCTGAAAAGTTGGGTTTCCTGCAACACGATTCCGATCTGATCCCGGAGCGACTGTATCTGGACCCGCCGTACATCATAACTATCGATGAGCACGCTACCGGCACTCACGTCGTAGAACCGTGGGATTAGGCTGGCAATCGTACTCTTGCCGGCGCCGCTAGGCCCAACCAGGGCTACCATTTCCCCTGCTTCAATGGTGAGCGAAAAGTCGCGCAGGACTACCGGTGCAGGCGAGCCATTGTTGGTTGCCGATTGATAGGCAAACGACACCTCGCGGAACTCAATCCGCCCCTCGACAGGCGGTAAGGGAATGGCATCAGGCGCATCGGCCACCAATGGTTGCTGATCGAGCAGCTCGAAGACTCGTGTGGTCGCCCCAAGTGCTTCTTGCAACTGAGCAAACAGGCCTGCAAACATACCCATTGATCCGGCAGCCATCACTGCATAGAACAGAAACGAGATCAGGCTGCCCGTCGTCAACACACCGGTACTCACCAGATAGCCGCCGATAGCCAGAATGCCGATCAACGCCATCCACACCGCCAGCGACATTGCCGGCTGAAAGATCGCACGAATCCGGGCAAGCTTCAACGCTGTCGCAAAGGTTGCTTCGACCGCTGCCCGAAAACGGGCAATTTCGTAGTCCTCACGCCTGAACGAGCGAACGACCCGCACACCAGCAACCGTCTCTTCCAGAATGCTGGTTGCATCGGCCAGTCGGTCTTGCACGGCGGTCGAAATCTGGCGCAGCCAGCGACCGAAGAACACCCCAATCAGCACCAGCGTCGGCACCAGAATCAACGCCAGACCACTGAGCTGCCACGAGACAACGAGCATCAAGGCAACAGCCCCAACTAACTCAATAACACCCCCCAATAGCGTTGGTAGACTGTTGGTCACCGTCGTCTGGATAAGGGTCACGTCGTTGGTAATGCGCGACGTGATTTCACCTGTTCGACGCTGCTCGAAAAAGGCGAGATCGAGCTTTTGCAGATGCTCATACGCTGCAATGCGTAAATCGCTGACGACACGCTCACCAACAAAGCTCAGACAGTAGGTCTGAATAACACCGGTCAAAAGTTGCCCAATCATCACAATACCCAGAAGTTGGGCAATCTGGACGACCGGTAATGCCTGGTCGCCGGTTATCAGATTAACAACCTGACCAATCGCAAACGGAATTACCAGACCCAAACCGGCACTGATGATCATGGCGATCAGAGCTACTACGATCCAACCACGGTAAGGACGCAGATAGGAAAGTAGCCGGGACCAGCTTACGTTACTAGCTGCTTGTGGTGGCGGTATCAATTGAAACGGTAACCGTAACAAAGTACGCTCCTTGAACGCAAGCAGGCGAGCCTGCTTATCGTTCACCACGGTAAGGTCATCCTTTATGCCAATCGTCCCGTCTCACTCCGTTCGAGCACGCGCGACATTCCGGTTAATACCCCTTCCAGAAGTTCGAGCAAGCGTTCGGCATCAGCCGCCGGCAGATAGCCAAGTGCGGCATGGATTTGCTCGCGCCGGGCCTGGCGAATCGCAGCAATCAAGGCCAGTCCCCGCGGCGTGACCTGCACCATCACCTGACGACGATCCCGCTCGTGCCGTGTGCGCTCAACCAACTGTTTATCAAGCAGACGATCAACTACACCGGTAAGTGCCGCCGCCGACTGCTGCGTCGCTTCAGCCAAATCTGACATCTTGCACTCGCCGTTCGTTTGCGCCAGATGAAGCAGGGTGTAGAACTGGGTCAATGTCAGGTTAAACCGCTCATCATCGAGCAACTGCACAAACTGGCGCTGCGCCAGCCAGCTTATGCGTAAAATCATTTGCTCGATGGCATCGAGGGTTGAAGGGTTATTCGTGGCATTGGCCAGTTCTGATTCGGTCATGCGTTACCCTATTCCTAGCGCGTGTAGATATTTAACAATGTTAAGTATATCAGAAGCAAGCATCATTGTAAAGAGGAGCACAACCTTCGGGGGCGATATGAGTCAGCGCAATGTCTACGACAAATGCATCACTGCCCAGTACCAGATATGGCGTAGGAGCGGGTCTGGCACCTGGGGCGGGTTTGGCAGCCGGGGCGGGTCTGGCACCTGGGTGGGTTTGACACCCGGGGTGGGTTTGGCACCCGGAGTGGGTTTGGCAGCCGGGGCGGGTCTGGCACCTGGGGTGGGTTTGACACCCGGGGCGGGTTTGGCACCTGGGGTGGGTTTGGCACCCGGGGTGGGTTTGGCACCCGGGGCGGGTCTGGCACCTGGGGTGGGTTTGGCACCCGCCCCTACTGGTGCACGGATTGTCAGACCCGTCGCACACAACACAACCGCACGTTATCGTCATCACCAGCAGTGACACCACTCTACCATGCGCCTGCGCGTGAGCACGGTCGGTGCGGCAGTATGAGGGTAAGGGCGTTCAAGACGCCTCTAAACTCTATCCCCCTCATACGCTCTTATATCATCTTGAGCGATCCAGTGCATCACTGTCCGGCACCGGATATGGCGTAGGGGCGGGTTCCGAACCCGCCCCTACGATCCGTCACCTCCGCAACGATCTGTCTATACAGATCAATGGTACGAGCCGGATGGACGTGGGGTGATCGAATAAACAGTGTCATCCCCGTACTGGAGGACTATCAGGAGTGACACCGACGAGCCGCCGGTAGGTGGTCGCAATATGAGAGTAAGGTGTTGGCATCATGGCGGTTTTTCTATTGGATAGCAATACCGTTCAGCCCACATGCGGGCAATGGCCCGACTGGTACCCAACCGGGTCTCGGCCCGTTCCGGGCCGATAATTGGTGTACACAGCCCATCGGCCATATAGCTGGCGAGAACTTCGATCTTCTCTACCATTTGCTGTGCATCGGCAAAACCGAGTCCATACCAGATACGACCGCTCTTCAAGCGCGAGTAGAGAGCCGGCATCCAAAAATCGGGGAGATCGCGGACAGTGCCCCAGGCTACAGCCATCGCCGCATCGATCATCCCGTGATGCTGTAATTCCTGGCAGAATGCCGGTATAAAGCGCTCGATTAAACGCATCGAGACATTGCCCTGCATCGCGACCACCGCAGGTACACCGGCTTCGGCCAGACACGGCCCAATTGCTGCCAGCGCACCATTGTCAGTCGTCATGCCACCACTCTGACAGGCAATCAGCATCACCAGGCGCGGACGTTCGGTAAGTTCGCGCAAGCGCTGACAGAACGAAGAACCATCAACCCGATCAGAGGTGTTATCCGGTTTCACCAGCCAGAGGCAAGTATTTCCCTCGACAAACTCCCGTGTACCACAATGTAGAGTATATCAAACGGCTGCCCTTTACGAGCAGAAGTA
Source organism: Chloroflexus sp. (assembly GCF_034432675.1). Taxonomy (GTDB): domain Bacteria; phylum Chloroflexota; class Chloroflexia; order Chloroflexales; family Chloroflexaceae; genus Chloroflexus. The sequence goes on from NZ_DAOUBI010000010.1 coordinate 11,355, forward strand.
CGTAGGGTCGAGATGATCTGTTCAAGTGTTGCGGCACCAGGTTCCACCAATTCAACAATGTCAAAATGGGCAAAGCCAGTACATGCACGGGCGAGTTCACCCGTAACATCAACCGGTGCCAGGCCAAAACGCTCGCTGCCATGGGGGGTTAGCAATGGCGATCAATACCCGCAGCGCATTACGCGAATGAGTGCGAAACGGCTGCACATCGTTGCTGGTCAGGTAACGCGAAAAATAGACCTCTTTCCCCATCAGTAACGGCTTACCATCAGGCATACAGAGCGTTTCCCACCGCAATGCATGAAGTTCGCAGTGCTGGATGCGATAAAGAGGCAAAAACGGATGGAGAGCGGACGCCGGTCACGGTGCGCAATCGCATAAGCGGCCTGAAACTGAGCAAGCGCGTCAGGATCGCTCAACAGCATTGCCACCAACGCAGTACTGTATGCCACTGGGTCAGTATGTAGTTTACGCAGACGATTGAAATCAAACTGGATTGGAGAATCAACATTCCCTCACGCAATGCGCACATCAGCATCACTGTCAGGATCAGCGTATGAGAGGGTCACCGCGTAGCCTGAATTGTTAATACTCTGCAGACTGCATTCGAGGTCGATGATCTCGTCTATGGGGAATAAATTTCTGGTCAGGAAAGGGAAACTACCTGACTATCAGTACAGCAGGTAGTTTCCCTTACTGCAAGAATTTAGGGCGCTGCAATTGGCCAATGTGCCCAGGCAACAAAGAGATCACCGTGTGGACGGGCGCCGACGTAACCATCAGTGATCGCAGCAGCTCCGTTACTCAGGCCATAGGCATTGGCAACCACCAGCCGTAACGATGGCGACTCGCACTCCAAAATGGGAAAGATGCCAATCATCACCCGCTGATCGGCACTATGGCGTGTCGCATTGTTCACCAGATTGTACAGCACCCGATCAAGGGCAGAGAACTCGACACAGCGGTCGGCTACCACCCCATTGTAGCGTACATCAACGATCACGCTAGCCGTACCATCGGGCAGACGATAGTCTACCTGTTGCCACTTCTCAAGTAACAGATCAACCCCGTGCTCACGTAATTCGATGTCGCGGGCAGTCCGTACCGGATCGAGATCGGGAAGACAATTGCGCATAATCTTGAGGTGATCGCGCGTCAAGAGATAGATACGCTCGGTATCAACCGGCTGGTGTTGTGTCAGTTCGAGCAATTGCAATTGCAATACAAGTGCCTGCAACGATCCACCACGCACATCGTGGATAACCTGGCTCAATGTTGAGTCGCGTTGTTCAAGCGAAATATTGCGCAATTCGTTGAGCAAATCGTGCCAGCCGGTTTCGCCAAGCAAATGAAGCAAATGACTGTGATCAACGTGGCGCTTCTGATCAAAACTGCTGTAAATCCTCAGCAAGGTGTCGTATAAACGTCGTACCAGGTCTTGCAGCGACGGCGGTAGTTCAGATATACTCAGGCTACTACCACTGCGGACAAATGGATCACGACGGAGAAAAGGCAAATTGCACGGCGCAAGTGCTTTGACGGTATCATCACTGAGGGGAAATGCGCCAGCCATGATTGAAATCCTCCCAAACCAGACCAATCAATATTCCATATAGTTAAACGTCATTGTACTCGATTTTACTAACGATGTTGACGAAGATTTATCAGGCACAGCTACTCACGCAGAAAGGCAGCACATGCTTCGGGAATGCTGGGGTTGATAAAGATGCCGCTACCAAGCTCAAAGCCGGCCATATACGAAAGGCGGGGAACAATTGCCAGGTACCAGTGAAAGTAGCCGTTCTCTGCTTCTTTGACCGGGGCTGAGCGGAATACCAGGTTAAAATCGGGATCGTTGAGCCGATGGTAAAGACGGTGAAACACCTCGCGGATAACATCGGCCAGACCATCAAGCTCCGACTCAGCAACGTGAAAAAAGCTTGCACGATGCTTCCGCGGCAAGACCCAGATGTGAAATGGTGACGAAGCAGCGTAGAGGACAAAAGCCACAAAATCATCATTGGCGTAGACGATCCGTTCCCGCTGTGCCAGCTCATCAGCCAGCATCGCACAGAAGACACACTGTCCGGTATCGTCAAAGAAGCGACGCGCCTCTTCAAGCCGGTGGCGTATATCACTGGGCACAACCGGAACGGCCATGAGCTGGCTGTGCGGATGTGGCAACGAAGCTCCGGCCCGTTCACCATGATTTTTGAAGATCACCACCTGCTCAATCCGGGGATCACTGCTCATTGCCAGTCCCCGGCTAAGATAGGTTGCCAGCACCAGCCGCACCTCAGCATGAGTCATCAGACCAAGCGTGGTATTGTGGTGTGGATGCTCAACCAATACCTCGTGGTAGCCATAACCACTTATGTTGCGCCGTACACCCTCGAAGTGACGAACAAGCGGCCTATCACCGTGTAACGCCGGATACTTGTTACGGACAATCCGTATCTGCCACGGCCCGGTGGTCGGATAGCGATCAGCTTCGAGGTCGAGTTCTTCATTGCCTACACAGAAGGGGCATTGGGGATCGTGCTGAGGTCGCTCGGCGGTCAACAGTTGCTGACGATGTTCGGTAAACGAATTGGGACGACGGGCACGCTCGCTGGCAATGATAACCCATTCACGAGTAGCGATATTCTGCCGTAATTCGGACATGAACCTGCTCCCCAGCGGACAAAGATCGCAGCGCCGCGTTACGCTCTGTATTGTAGCCGTGATGGGCAGGTTCGGCAAGTGGATATCTGTCGATGGACGTTATCAGGTACGTGGAGAGTACTTCTTTTTATCATCGTTCAACATCGACGATTTTCGCGTTTAACAAGGGAGCATGACGCTTTTAATCATTTATTCATCTGATAAATCACATTTCATTTGTTTATACTACTTGACTTTCCGTGATTTGATTAAATAAAATAATGACAAGAGATAATATCGTAAACAAACTTCGCATTTCATGATCCTTCATTCGCAATTTATCTCATCAGCGCAGTCGGAGCAACGCTATCAGACACTATCTAAGTATTAAATCCATCGCAAAACATACTGTAAGCTGAGACACCACCAATACCGTACTCCCTGCCAGTAGCGTCTACAGCAAGCAGTGCATTACCAGTTCTGTAGCGGAATCGTTTATGCAGGCATTCTCCTCGTAAGGCAGGTATCGTGATGTATCGTTTGCCAGCATCCCTCGTTCTGTTTACCGGTGTGATCCTTTTCCTGGTAGCGACATTCTCTATCGCTCAGGGACAACCGCAAAATCTGATCCAGGATGGTGGATTTGAGCAGGGGGCTATCAATTGGGCAGGAGGCGGAAATGTCGGTCTGGTGGATGCGCAGGTTAGCGGTTCAGAATTCGTGTACGCCGGTCGTTATGCTGCTGCGTTAGGGATTGACGCCGACGGGAGCGATTGTCCGCAGTTGCCCAATCTGACGACTCCCAAACAAATATTGCAACAACAATTGAGTATTCCGGCCAACGCACCGGCAGTGACTGTTTCCTTCTGGTACCGCGCTGCTGCCGGTACAGCAGTTGATATGTTCCTGGCACGTGGCCTCTATCAGTTCGATCCGAATCTCGGTGGTGTGAAGCTTGGTTCATTTGCCACTGATCTCCCTCCCGGCTGGCAACTTTATCACACTGTCCTGACTAGAGAGAACCTGGATCGGGTACGCGGCCAGACACTCTTCTTCTCCATCGTTATCCAGAGTGATGCTCCCACAGAAGAAACCGCCTATCTGCTCGTTGATGATGTCCGGGTGGTAGCCGCTGACCAGCGTACTCGTGCCTCACCGCTGCCGCCGGCCTTACGCGGCGATGGCAGTCGCCCACTGGCTGTGATTCGGCGTGAAGGTGATAGCCGGTTCCTCTACCGGATGGATACCAATGGCGGAACCCGTACACTGCTCTACCGCGGTTTACTCAACAATGTGCGCAATCCGGTCTGGTCGCCTGATGGGCAGCGGATTGCCGTGGTTGACTACAATACCTGGCCCTGGCCGGTGCCTGACCCTGATCCACAGAATAACCTGCCGGCTTCGGCCATTACCGTTCTCAATGCAAATGGTGGTGGGGGACAACAGGTATTTCAAACGCAAAGCCGGAAGAGATCGCGTTGTCCGTTTGTCGGCGTACCAGGCCAAAGCGAGGTACCATCTCAGATACTACGTGTGAATCATCTGGCCTGGTTGTCAGCCGATCAGCTTGTCTTCGACATCGTTGGTTTCAACCAGTTCTGCAATGGGCAGGTGACAGGTGGTTCGGCAAATATCCACGTCGCTTCGGCACGCCCAACTACCACCTTTCCACCCACACTGGCCGCAGCAGCGGTAAGACCTACCGCCAATCGGAATGGCCGGGTCTTGTTTGAACATTTCGGCGGACGAACCAGCGGGATATGGGAAGTAGTCGCAACATCGTCTTCACCGACGCCAGAACTGTTGCTACCGGGCGGACGCGAAACCCAACCGGTCTGGTCACCCGATGGCAGACGCTTTGCCGTCGTGCGCGACACAGTGAGTCCATCGACAGATGCGAGCGAACGGGTTACCGCTATCATGGTATATGATCGCGACAACCTCGCGTTGCCGCGTCAGGTACTCTTTGCCGACCATGGTCGCTCCGTCAGATCGATAAGCTGGTCACCGAACGGTGCGTATCTCGCTTACACCCTCGAACAAGCGAACGGTCAGAGTGACATCTGGTGGCTGGAGATAGCCAGTGGCGCAACCGGCCCCATCAAAACCGATGGCGTGAGCCTTGAAGCAAGCTGGCGACCGGTCAGTTCTTATCGGTCTACTTACCGATGGTAATCCGCTAACGACAGCGTGTAAGATCACATCTCTATCAAATCACACACCTGCTTCAGAAGAGGAGCGGCACATTCGCTGCTCATCCTTATCCCCAGGTCGAAAAGGCTATTTTGTAGGGATCACGCGCCAAAGGTAACTACAAGCCCGGCTCTGATATTGATCTGACCTTAACCGGCAATGAAGCATTGACCCTCGACGTGCTCTACCGAATTATCGATGACATCGACGATTTGCTGCTGCCCTATACCTTCGATCTCTCTATCTTGCACCAGATCAGCGATCCCGACGTGATTGAACACATCCAGCGGGTTGGGGTAGTATTGTAATTCAGGTTGCCACCTTACGTCACTACAGCGGTGCGGGTCGTTGAGCGCGACGGGGGAGGGCTGGAACACGG
>NZ_DAOUBI010000011.1:0-2892 GCF_034432675.1 Chloroflexus sp.
AGGCGGTAAGGTAATGCGCGGCTATCTGCGGGGGGCATCGGAACGCGGATGGACGCGGATTGGGCGGATGAACGCGGATAGGATGTTAGCACTCATGATCCGTCAATGACCGCACTGATCGTGCGAGTCACCGTTGGATGTCTGTGCAGCGGAGAGGGCGTATCATGCACTGTAATCTTACCAGATTTGATACAGCGTCTGCCTGATCTCCCCTATCCCGTTGCACGGTAGAGGGCCGGGGGTGAGAGCGTTCAGTGCATCCCCAGGCCCTATCTTCTGCACACACTTGCATGGTCCGTTCAACCCTGAACCCATCGCTCCCTGTGGTCTTCTGGATTTCTGGCTTGACATTGAACAAATGTTCTGATACAATACGGTTCAGCAAAGAAATTACAAGCCGGAGATCAGGTATGCTAAGCTGGAGAATGTTGCGGGAATGGCCCCGCCACCCATCATCCGTTGTCTGGAGACATCCACCACGAAGTGACCGGATCACTCTACTCGCAATGCGGTTTGGTTTCCTCCCGGCTACGTTTCAGTACCAAAACAGTATTCACCGGGTTATCAATGTTCTGCACATTCGCGATACCTGTGATCGTCATGGTGAACGGCGTTACTACCGGGTTGCCTGCGCCGATGGTATTGTACGAACCCTCATTCATGATTTGCGTTCCGGGAACTGGTACCTCCAGCGCGAGTGGTTTCGTCAGATATGAAAAGGTTGATCCCGCCACGATTAATTAATCATGCCATGCCGTTCACCATAGATGCGCACAGCAGTATTTTTATGCGTAGCCAGGGTCAATGAAGCGTGCTGCCTGATAATCAGTCATCGCACTGCTTATTGCAAAGCCAGATGATCGCGAATTCGAGCACATCGTACCCGTGATCAGCAGGTTCACCGGCGCGACACGCACCGGGCAGCATGCACGGTCGCTATAGAAGCATGGCTTCCGTACGCCAGACAGCGCAACGCCCACATGACCAAGCGTGAACGGTTTTCGATCCAGCACGTAATTTCGTCGCGGATGAGCAAAACGACTTCCGGTTGTTGTATCACCGGATCAGGAACCATCTTGCCCATCCCTATCTCGAAGGAGACAGCACCGTATGGCACACGCATCACGTTCTCACACGCCAACACCCGTAACCGAACCTACGCCTGTCCTGTCCACGCCTGAAACCGCATTTCGCCGCCAACCACCATTTCTGATGTGGTACGACGATAACCCAAAAACTCCGGTAGTGCGCAAGATTACCGAAGCGATTGAAGCCTACAAAGCCCGCTTTCCCGGTGTGCAACCGACTCTGGTGCTGGTCAACGAAGCTGAAGTAACGACTATCGAAGGAATTACTGTGCGGGCAATGCCAACCGTAAACCGCAATACGTACTGGGTGGGGCAGATAGTCTAGTTCAGCGGGGTGGAATCATTCATAACCCAGGTTGCTCCCTTTGTCACCACAGAGACACAGAGGGTGTGGATAATCTGGGCTCCTGCCGTGAGGCTTGACATATCACGTCCATGGGAATTGACTGCGCCCCACATCGTTCATACGGTTACGCCACACGGTGTTGCGGGCACCGTCGTGCTGTTCACAGCCTGGCCGTCAGCCTCCGTGGCCTGCCCACAGCATAAGTGGCAACTTGAGGCTCATATCACATCTGATACCGTCCAATGCATGATAGGCGATCTAAGACGCACCCTTTCGCCACCTTCTCGTGCGGCAATGTCAATAGGCACAGGCAATGTCCGTAGGGGCGGGTAGGGACGGGTTTAGAACCCGCCCCTACAACTGGCCTACCCTGTCATACCTGACGGTGTTGCCTTCTACGGAACCCGCCCGAATTGCACAGGCGACACCTGCGGATCATTGCGAATATGACGAATAACCTCGGATCATCGCATATTCGGTGCCAGACAGTGATGCGCAGTGTTACTCGAGATGTGAACTGGTGAAGGGAGACTGCATAGAAAGGGTAATTTCAACAGAGTGAAGAACCTTTTCGGGTAATACCAACGCTTGCGCAACGATGTGCTTCGTTCTGCCGTGCTGAAGTACTATCGGCAAGCTGCTGGCAGATTGTTACAGTCACTGGATCACCGTTGCAGCGCCAGGGTGATGATGAGCAATCGTCTTGGCTTGTTCTGCTGCCAGTGGTGATATGCGATACGCTCATGCCAACGCTAGGGCTTAGGAACGGACGGGACATCCCATCACATACAAGAGATAACACCTGGCGATGCCCTGAACGCTCTCACCCTCGGCCCTGTCTGAATGGTGCCTGGGGTATGGTACGTCCCCGGCCTGCTCCCATGCTGCAATGCAAGGGCGGATAGAACATGGGAGCGCGGGCAAGCGATAGTCTATGGCGATGCCCTCAACTTCCTCTCCCCCGGCGCAATATGCTACGCATTACCCACACGTCACGCTGAGTTAGGCCGGACTGCAAGCGCCCCCGTGGCGCAGGCTTTCAGCCTGCGTGCCGGCATCCTCTCCACCGCCGTCAAGGGCTGGCCGTGGCTGCTGGTGCGCAGGCACAAACCTGGTGCAACAACACGTCTACACGCAGGGATCGCATGCATGCCTGACCGATGCGATGATCGGCACGATCCCATCCAGCACTCCCGTGACCAGGATGGGAAACGATGTACCACGCGCCGGATCGCGAGCACGGCTGGCACGGTAGCATGGCTGCCGCACTCCAAACCTTGCGCCACGCACATGATGCGCGAGTAAGACAACCCATCCAGCACGTGATAACACTGCTGGAGCAGCGCACTGCCACCGGGCAGCCGCCCAAAACAGCACCTATGGCAATCATACCCGCTAATAAGCGTGTGGCTGACACCAGTTATGAGTAATGGTCAGCGGGGGAAGGCCGGGAGGGGG